>NZ_JBNBLH010000004.1:0-432836 GCF_049830555.1 Roseobacter sp. EG26 | reverse complement strand
TACCAGCCCCCAACCTCTACCCAGACTTCAACACCATCCGCCTCTCACACCTGTGCCTGAACGTCACCAACCTCACCGCATCAAAAAACTTCTACTGCAATACTCTCGGTCTACAATGCACGGGGGATGACAACCGGACATCCCGGAAACGCTCTCTTTGGCGGAAGCCGTGAAAAACAGACATTGCCACTCGAAGCATTGGCTAAGACCATGCTTCGAGTGGCAGCGAAAGAGCGGAACGCGATGGCTCAGAATAGATCGACAAGGAGATAGCTATTGAACTGGGATGAATTCGCTCAATGGGGCAGCCGCATTTCCGATTGGAGTGCTGATTATCACAAAACCCTGCGGGATCGGCCGGTCCGTGCGCAGACTTCCCCGGGCGAGATCGCGGCACAATTGCCCAAAACACCTCCCGAAGATGCAGAGGCCATGGACACCATCCTGGCTGATTTCGAAGACATCGTGATGCCGGGCATGACACATTGGCAGCATCCGCGCTTTTTCGCATATTTTCCAGCCAATGCGGCGCCTCCGTCCATGCTTGCAGAGATGCTTGTCACGACAATCGCGGCGCAATGCATGCTCTGGCAAACCTCACCTGCGGCGACCGAGGTCGAGACCGTCATGGTCGATTGGTTGGGCCAGGCACTGGGGCTTCCCGAAGGATTTACCGGGGTTATTCAGGACAGCGCGTCCTCGGCGACATTATCGGCGGTTCTGACCATGCGTGAACGGGCCACCGGGTATTGTGGCAATCGAGATGGACTTTCTGGTACCGGCCAGCTTCGGATATATTGTTCAGATCAGGTTCATTCTTCCATTGATCGTGCATGTTGGGTGGCTGGTATCGGTCAGGCAAACCTTGTGAAGATCGGCACGCGTGGTGCGCGCCATGCAATGGATACAGCGGCTTTGAAAGAGGCAATCGCTGCGGACCGGGCGGCAGGACACATACCTGCGGGCATCATCGCGATTACCGGTGGCACGGGTGTCGGCGCCTGCGACGTGCTGGGGGCCATTCTGGCCGTCGCCAAAGAGGAAGACCTTTACACACATCTGGATGCTGCCTGGGCCGGTGCGGCAATGATATGCCCCGAAATACGGCAAGATTTTTGGGCAGATGTTGATGGTTTTGACAGCATCGTCTTCAACCCGCACAAATGGTTGGGTGCCCAGTTCGATTGTTCGGTTCAGTTTCTCAAAGACCCTAATCCCCAACTCAACACGCTCAAGATTGAACCTGAGTATCTGAAGACGACCGGGGCCAAGGTCACGAATTACTCTGAGTGGACAATACCGCTGGGACGGCGCTTCCGAGCGCTCAAAATCTGGTTCCTGATCCGGTCCTATGGGCTTGAGGGTCTGCGCAGTCGCATTCGCAACCATATCCAATGGAGCCGTGAGCTCTGCAATGCCCTGCGCGAGCTTCCCGGTTTCGAGATCGTGACAGAGCCGATCCTGAGCCTGTTTTCGTTTCGATGTCCGGGAAGTGACGATGATCAACAACGCCTGGTCGATGCGCTCAATGAAGATGGCCGGATTTATCTCACGCAAGGCGCGTTCAGTGGTCGAAAGATCATCCGATTTCAGGTGGGCCAGTTCGATACGACACGCGAAGACGTCATGCTTGCCCGACATGTCATCGAAGAGGTGTGGGAGAAAATCTCGCGTGGCTCATAACGCTCAGCGTGCATGGTAAAGCCTGAGCAGCTTCAAGATACGCGCCCCTGACTGTCTTCTCGCCGATTTGTTTTGCAAAAAGAGTTCGGCAAAACGGCCTGCTCCCTCAGGGGTCATCCCGACCGCGCTGCAAATTGCTACGCAAATGCCCGTCAACTCCCGGCGAGCAAACAGGCAGATTTCCCATCTGGCGTTGCCTCAAGGGACGGACGCGTTGTTTTGCAGGCATCGAACCGCTTGGGGCATCGGGATTGGAAGAGGCACCCCTGTTGTTGTTCGAGGGGGCTGGGTAAATCACCTTCCAGCACCTGAGGGGTGGATTTTGCCCGGGGGTCCGGGACCGGCACGGCAGAAAGCAACGCCTGACTGTAGGGGTGATGAGGCGCTTCGATCAACCGGCCCGCTGGTGCGGTTTCCATCATCCCTCCCAGATACATCACCAGGATATCATCCGAAATATGACGGACCACGCCCAGATCGTGGGCGACGAAGATGAGCGACAACGAGAGCTCGGATTGAAGGTCTTTGAGCAGATTGATCACTTGCGCCTGGATAGACACGTCAAGTGCCGACACAGGTTCATCACAGAGCAGAACGCGGGGCTTGGCGACAAGTGCGCGGGCGATGCCAATACGCTGACACTGTCCGCCCGAAAACTCATGCGGGAAGCGGTTGAATTGATGGTCGGCAATCCCGACGCGGTCCAGCATGTCACGAGCGGCGTTGGTGCGGTCGATCGAGGACAGATCAGGGCGGAAGTAGATCAGCGGTTCAGCAACAATTTCGCGGATCGTCATGCGCGGGTTCAGCGATGCAATAGGGTCCTGAAAGATCATCTGCAACTGGCGGCGCAGGTTTTGCAGCTTTGTCTTACTGCCATAGTCAATTGGTTGACCATCCAGGTGAACAGTCCCACCAGTCATCGGCGCAAGGCCGGCGATGGCGCGGATCAGGGTGGATTTGCCGCAACCGCTTTCGCCGACAATGCCGAGCGTTTTGCCGGGTTGCAGATCGAAACTGACGCCATTTACCGCGCGCACGATGCCCGGCGCAGACCAGGGCCAGGCCTTTGTCTGATTGACGCGGAACTCAACATGCACGTCCTTGACGGAGAGGATCGACGGATTCATGTCAGTTCCTCCACCGGTCGCAGGCAAGCGCGTTTGGAGTTGCCGCCATCAAGTTGGGGCAGCTTTTCAGCGCAATCGGTTACCGCATCAACGCAGCGCGGATGAAATGGGCAGGACGCAATCGCCCGGCGCTGGTTGGGCGGGCTGCCGGGGATTGCAAGTAGTTTGGCAGCCGGGTCTCCGATGTTGGGAACGGCGCGCAGCAACCCGCGGGTATAGGGGTGCCCCGGCTTTTCGAAAATCTCGAGCGTGGGGGCCTGCTCCATGATCCGCCCGCCATAAAGCACAAGTGTGTCCTCGCAAAAACCCGCAACAAGACCGAGGTCATGGGTGATCAGAACGATGGAAGTGCCCAGATCCCTTTGAATATCGTCCAGTAACTGCATGATCTGCGCCTGAACCGTAACATCAAGTGCTGTTGTCGGCTCATCTGCGAGGATCAGCTTTGGCTGGCACATCAGCGCCATAGCGATCACCACCCGTTGCCGCATGCCCCCCGAAAACTCATGCGCGTAGGATTTTAGCCGGTTCTTGGCGTCCGGAATGCGCACGGCGTCCATGACCTCCAGCGCGCGTTTGCGTGCGGTACTGCGGGATGCCCCCTCGTGCAGCTCGACAATCTCGCCCAACTGGCGTTCGATGGTCATATAGGGATTCAGGGAGCTCATCGGGTCCTGAAAAATGATACCGATTTCCCGGGCGCGGATATTGTTCAGCTCTGAGGTGGGCAGCTTCAGAAGGTTGGACCTGTCAAACAGGATTTCGCCTTCGGCTTGGGCATTGCGGGCCAAAAGCCCCATGATGGACAAGGCGATCTGGGATTTGCCCGAACCGCTTTCGCCGACCACTGCCAGTTTCTGACCGCGCGCGATGTCGAAACTGACATCGTTAACCGCGTGAACCATGCCGTCGCCGGTCCGGAAGCGGATGGAGAGGTTCCGGACGGACAGGAGTGGAGGTTTGGGATGAGGCGTCATCTTAGCGCTCCTTGGGGTCGAGCGCGTCGCGCAAGCCGTCACCGATGTAGAACAGGGATACCTGCGCGATGACGAAAAACATCGCAGGGAACATCAGCTGCCAGGTGGTTCCGAATGTCATCGTTCGGGCACCTTCAGAGATCAGCGCGCCCCAGGATGTGTTGGGTTCCTGAATGCCGACGCCGAGGAAGGACACGAGGCTTTCGGCCATGATGACCTCCGGGATCACCAGCGATGTATAGATCACGATCACCCACAGGATATTCGGCATCAGGTGTTTGAAAATGATTGCCATGTCGCTCATGCCCAGGAGACGCGCGGCGTCAACAAATTCGCGGTTCTTGAGCATCATCACCTGACCGCGCACGATGAGCAGCCCCGCTGTCCAGTTCACGAGGATGATCACCAGGATCATCTGCCCGAGCGAGCGGCCAAAGAAGGCCTGCCAGACAACGAAGAAGATGATGTAGGGAATGGAAATCCAGATGGTGTAGAAACCCAAGACCGTCTGGTCCAGTCTGCCGCCAAAATACCCTGAAAGCGCGCCCAGGATCGCGCCGAGGATAACTGCAGCAGGCCCGGCCACAAAACCTACGAGAAGTGAGGTGCGTGTGCCCTGCACGACGCGGGCATAGAGGTCGCGACCCAGTTCATCGACACCGAAGTAGTGACCATTTGTGAGGGAGGGACCACCTTCGGTTTTGACCTTGCCCAGAACCGACCAGTCAATTTCTTCATAGTTCCACTGCGCAAGGAGATGACCAAAGAGGGCGAAGAGGAAGAGACAAAACAGCATAAAGAGCGAGAAGACGGCCATGCGGTTGCGGAAGAACCGCAGGCGGGCGTCCGCCCAGAACGACCGGCTTGTGACCATTTCTTCCGCTGCGTCATCGGCGAAGGCACGGGAGTTGAGGCGCTTTCGGGCTTCCATCACATATTGCTCCGTACCTTTGGGTCGATCCAGGCGTAGAGCAGATCAAGCAGAAGGGTCAGGGTGAAGGTCAGCACGCTGTATAGAATAGCGAGACCCAGCAGGATCGAGTAATCGCGGCTATAGGCCCCATCAATGAAGTCCTGACCGATCCCGCCGGTGGAGAAGAAAACATCAATGAACACCGATCCGGTGATCATGTAGACGAAAACGGGGCCCATATAGGTAAGCGTTGGCAGTAGTGCCGGTTTGAGCGCGTGGCGGATGATGATCGTGCGTTCCGGCAGCCCTTTGGCGCGTGCTGTTCGGATGAAGGGCGAGCCGAGAACTTCCAACATGGACCCGCGCGTCAGACGCGCAACGCCGGCCATGTAGGAGGTGCCCAGAGCCACGGCGGGCATGATGACGTATTGCCATTGGCCGCCATTCCAGCCGCCGCCGGGCAGTAGCCCCCAGGAAAGCGTGAAAAGAAGGACCATCAGCGGCGCAAGAACGAAATTCGGGAAGATCTGGCTGAAGATAGCCAGTCCGGTCATGGTGTAGTCCCAGAAACTGTTGTGGCGCAGGGCCGCAATCACCCCCAAGGGAACGCCACAGACCAAGACGAAAACAGCAGACCAGAATCCGTAGGTCAGGGTGACCGGAAATCCCTGGGCGATGACGTCGTTCACCGTGCGATCTTTCTGTGAAAAGCTTGGTCCGAAATCGAAATGAAAGACGATGTTCTTGATGTAGGTCCACAGTTGAACGTGAAGGGGTTCGTCCAGACCATAGCGCTCCAACACATTGGCCATGACCGCTGCGGGCAGGGGGCGCTCAGACGTGAAAGGCCCCCCCGGTGCCAGGCGCATCAGATAGAAGGAAAAGATGATCAGAACCAACAGGATTGGTATGACCGTGAAAAGCCTGCGCAGCGTATAGTTCAGCATGGATGCCCCCGGAACCCTTGCCCGCGAGGCAGGCAAGGGTTGTTAGTGTCGTGTGAACTTGCGGATTACTCGGCGGCGACCTTGAAGAGGTCTTTGGAGTACCAGGTCTGTTCAACGTTATCGACCGGCCAACCCTGAATGGAAGCATTCAGCATCATGTTGGTCGAGTAGTGATAGATCGGGATGACCGGCATTTCGTCCGCAAGGATCTGTTCCACTTCGGTGTAAAGCGGTTGGGTATCCTGCGAAGATTTGGCCTCCACCATCAACTCATCCAGGCGGGCGTTGGCGAATTTACCGTCGTTGTAGCCGGAGGGGGTGGTCAGCAGATCAAGGAACGTCGAGGCTTCGTTGTAGTCGCCACACCAGGCGCCGCGCGCCATCTCAAAGTTCTGAGCGCCACGGTTTTCCAGGAACACTTTCCATTCCTGATTTTCCAGTGTCACGTTGATGCCCAGTTTTTGTTTCCACATCTGCGTTGCCACGATGGCAACCTGCTGGTGCGCCTCATTGGTGTTGTAGAGGTAGCTGAACGACAATTCCTTGCCACCTTCGCCATAGCCCGCTTCTTCCAGAAGCGCCTTGGCCTTCTCATCCCGCTCTGCCTGCGTCATGCCGGCATAATCCACACTGGGCACTTCAAAGTTCGCTGTCGCAGCGGGCGTAAAGGTATATGCCGGGAACTGACCGCCCTGCAGCACCTGATCCACAATCACGTTGCGGTCAATTGCGTAGGCCAATGCCTGTCGGACACGGACGTCTTTAAAAGCCTCCGGCCCGCTGTCCAGATTGAACGTGAAGTAATAGTTGCAAAGTCGCGGCAGTGCGTAAGCTTCTTGGGGGAACTCATCTTTTAGTGCAGGATACTGACCTGCGGGGATGTCGGTCTTATCCACTTCACCGGCGCGAAATCGCGTCAGCCCCTGTGCGTCGTCGCCAATCACCAGCGTGACGACCTTTTCAAGCACCGTGTCATCGGCGTTCCAGTAGTTGGTGTTAATCTCCCGAACAGACCGTTCCTTGGGGACATGTTCGGTCAGCACATAAGCGCCGTTCGACACCAGATTGCCGGGGCGTGTCCATTCCGCACCATGGGTGTCAATGGCCCATTTCGGCGAGGGGAAGGTTGTTGCGTGACTTACCATCTTGTCAAAGTAAGGCAGAGGTTGGCTGAGGTTGACGACCAGGGTGTGATCGTCGGTCGCGGATACACCGAGATCGGTGATCGGTTTTTCGCCAGCGATGATCTCGGCGCCATTGGCAATGGACATCAGCTCCATGTACCAGGCGTAAGGGGAGGCGAGTTCCGGGTCGACAGCGCGCTGCCAGGCGTAAACAAAGTCGCCCGCTGTCACCGGTTTACCGTCCGACCATTTGGCGTCTTTGCGCAGTTTGAAGGTATAGGTCATGTTGTCATCGCTGACCTCATGGCTCAATGCGACGCCGGGGACATTGTTGCCGTTGGCATCCTGATTGTAGAGACCCTCAAAGAGATCCCGAACAATCTCGGATCCGTAGGTATCCTCGACGACTTGCGGGTCAAATGATGAGAATTCATCCAGAACGCGGTAGGTAAAGGTCTGGTCCTGAGCAAGGTTGGTTCCTTCGGGCACATCGGCTGCAAAAACCGGGACCATCAGCGTGCTGGACATTAGGGCGGCAAGGCAAAGAGCGCGGCGTTTCATAGAGTTCTCCCTAGTTGAATTTTTTGAAGTGATACCCCACTAAAGTGCATGAATGCTGGAGAGTCAAAAGGCCATATCTTGACGTTGCGATAGTTTGCTTCTCCAGTCTCATCGAAACGGTGAGGTAAGATGTTGGCATCGATTTTATGGATGCTGGCGTATCTGCGCGGTCGCGTTCGAAGGTTTTTAACCAGCTGTTTTAAAGTGGTTTTCGCCCAATTGAGGGGGTCGGTCACTTAAGTCGGAATGCCAAGAAGGGCGCAGGTAAAACGGCAAGTCTGAGTATTGCAGCCAACAATCAGATTTCGCTAACATACTGTTTAATCAATCCGTTATATCCATTCTTCCGGCACATCTCGATCAAGCGGTCCTTGATCTCACGATTTTCAGCCAGTGGGTCAATTTCACTCGAAATTTCCAATTCGGCCGCAAGGAGCTGGGCAACAAAGGCCGCCATCCCCATTGGGCCGGCAATCTCTTGACCCATGGCCAGCGTTTTCTTGGCAGCATCGATCTGGTGCAGCCCGGCATATGCCTTGGCCAACGGGGCTGACAGGAAGGCCCGCAGCACGTCGATTTTGGCCACTTCACTGGTTTCTCTGGCAAACTCCAGACTAGCGCGACTCTTTTCGAAGTCGTTTTCCTGCAAGGCGAGGATGCCGACAGATATGGCATGATACGCCATATCATAGGGTTTCCCGGTGCCCTGCACGAGCTTTTCCATCCTGTCGCACACCGCGGCAGCGTCGTCGAATTTCCCCATGAGGCTTAAAGCATTCGCATGAGTGCCTGATCCCAGGACCGAGACTGTCCCATTGGTTCCGGTGGTCAGGCGATCATTTTCAGGTACGAAGAGGTATCCAAACTTGTCAGCGATTTGCGCGGATTTTTCAAACTCTCCCGTGAACCAATAGGCTTGACTCAGCGCAAATGCAGCCGTTGCGATGAAGCCCGGCGCACCGCTTTTGATCGCCGCATCAAGCTTCTCCTGGCCAATGGGTATGACTGCAGCGACATCCGACAGGATTGTCATCATGATCACGCGGTCAATACCAGCGCCAAGGGCAGATGCGTCATCGCCGATCCGGCGCGCGAGGATTTCAACTTCCCCGGTAATCTCCAGAATATGCGAAAAATCCGCCTTTGGCAGGTAGGCAATCCGCAGACCCTGGCGCGCCTGCATGTTCAAGGTGGCGATCTTTCGAGGATTGGTGTCGAGGCGGCCGGCACAGAAAATCGATCTGTTGAAATGCTTTATCCCATCATCGAGTGCTGCGCGCTCCAACGCTAGATGCCCGCAAACAATGTAGGCTTCGGCCGCTTCGGTCCAGCGTTGGGATTGCTCGGAATGAAAGGCTAGCGAACTCATGGTCGCAAGGTTGGTGACCCGGTTCATGCTCTCAATGATATCGACGAACAAGCCATGCAGATGGCGCAGTCGCCGCTTTGGCAAGGTAGAGTAGGCGACTTGCTGAATAAGCGCATGACGGAATTTTGCTGTCGGCGCGCTGACGTTCTCCAAAAGATCCAGCCGAGCGAGCGACAAGAGCGATCTGGTATCCTCCAGCCCCTCCCTGCGCAGCAGTTTCTTCAGCAGGTCTACCGAAAATTCGGTCCCGATAACCGCAGCGATCTGAAGCGTCTGCCGGTCTGCAGGGCTCAACTCATCAATACGTTGAGCGATGAGTGGCTGGACCGTGTCCGGTACCTTGAAATTCTGCCCCGCCGAACCGTCCGCCGAAATGCCCGTCGCTTTGAGATTGCGAACGACCTCTTCGATGAACAATGGCGTGCGACCGCAAATTTCTTCGACGAATGTGCTGAGATCGGCCTTGCCGCTGTCATGGCTGAGCAGGTTATTGATGAGATTGCGACTGGACTGGTCATCTAAAGGTCCAAGAAAAAGGTGCTGAATGACCTGGTCCATTTCCTGTGGGATGCCATCGAGCGTTCGCGAGGTTAGAACCAGCATCAGCTGATACTCCGGTGCCGCACGGATCAGTTCGAGGCACAAGGACAACGTGTATTGGTCAGCCCAGTGCATGTCCTCGAAAATGATGACAAGCGGCTTCTTTGCTGCCATCCCGGTGATGACCGCAACCAATGCCTCCACGATGGCGTCTTGGCGGGCTTTTGGCCCCAGTGCCGTCCACGCAGGATCATCGCTTGCGGCATGGAGAATGGACTGCAATGCGTTTGAATGTCTGCGAAACAGGGCTGATGCGCCATCAAGGTAGCTGCTTACTGCCTTTTTGATTTCCTCGGGATTATCCGAAGATGAAAGACCGAGGAATAGTTTGATCGCGCGCGTCACCGGGGCGTAAGCGACTTGTTTGTCAAGCGCCGTCGCGCTCACACCAAGCACTTGGGCGGTCGTGAAATTTACCGAATCCGTGAATTCGTGGACAAGGCGCGATTTCCCGATCCCGGCTTCGCCAATGACCGCAACGGAAGATCCCGACCCCGCCAGACTTGCGCTCCAGGCCTGCCCCAGCTGTTCCAGGTCCGCCTCTCGACCCATGAAAGGCGACAAGCCCTGGCCAATGCGGATCTTCCATCTCGAGATCGCTTGATCGCGGTCAATAATCTCAAAGAGCGGTAGTGGTTGATCGACGCCACTGATAACGGCGTTTCCCGCTGGCCGGCTGTGAAACATCTCTCCTACGGTATCGACAACAGTTCGGGACACGGTGACGGTATTCGTGCGCGCAGCAGATTGTATCTTGTCGGCTAAATGAACGACCGGACCGGTCAGCGTCAGCTCATCGAAATTTGTATGGGACAAACTGCCAAACAGCACAGGACCACTGTGAATGCCAACCCGGATGTCCACGCGATCAGACTTCATTGCCGACACCCGTTCGATGACCGCCAGCCCGGCTTCGACCGCCCGGATACAGTGGTTTTCATCCGCTGCAGGAAAACCGAAAACAGCCAGAGCACCATCGCCGACAAACCGCATGGAGGCACCAAATTCTTCACAGGTATCCATGATCATCTCAACCGCTGGCCCCAGCCGGTCGAGTGCCTCTTCCGGATCAAGGTTCTCGATAAGCGCCGTCGACTGGACGATGTCGATGAAAGCAATTGTGCAGATTTTCCGCTCGCGCGCCTCGATCTGCATATTGCGCTTTCGCGGTCCTGACGATTTCGGGCGTTGCGACACGATTTCCCTCCGGGTCGGCACTAGCGGTATGGGTCAAAAACAGCGCGTTACTCTTTAATTGCCCGGCAAAAAACCCGAACACGATCATAGCAGTTTGGCCGTCTCACTCGCAAACCCGATCGTTAACATTCCTTAACTACTAGGAAGTAATGGGTTTGAACTATGGGTGGAACCCCTATTGACGATGAAGAGGTTAACAATGTTAACTGTTTTGGCAGAGCACTTAGACTTCATTTCTCCAGGGGATAATTTATGGCCGACAATGAGCACACACACGGTGACAAGCATCTGACGCTCGAGGATGTTCAACTGATTATCGGACGGGCAATGGTGGATGAAAGCTTTCGTTCCGAATTTACGCGCGCACCCAAAGAAACGTTGAAAAAGCTGCATATCAGCGCGACAGTTGGCGGCAAGGAAGACGAAAAGACAATGAAGTTGATCAATGCTCTCGCGGAAGCATTCAGCGACAAATGTTCGGGTGCAACACTTCAGGAAGCACTTGAAAACATTAGGAACTCCTACCTTCAATCAACTGATGGGGTTATCCGCCCCCGTTGCGGCTGATCGTCGTGAGACCAGGTTGAACGGATGTGGAACCGGTCGGACCCGGCGAGGGTCCACCTGGTCTCATTACCATTCACATCATTGCAGTACCCAAACCTGGGAGCCAGCCTTTTGGGGACGGCGCTCAAGGAACGCGGAGTCGATTGCGCGATCGACTATTTCGCCTTCGACTTCGCAGAAGCGATAGGTATCGATGCTTATCTTTTTCTCTCGCATGAGAAGTTCTATCAGGCGTTTTTGGGCGAATGGGTGTTTTCACCCCTGGTTTTCGAGCGTCCTGAATCGCTTGACATGGAATACCTGACGGATGTCTTGCCGGATTTCGCCGATCCACTCGAAGCCTTGCTTTTGACGAACTCCGCTTTGGCCGCAAGAAAAGCGGTGAGAGGGTTCATTGAAAACTGCGCAGATCAGATCGCGGAAAACGCGCCTGAAATCGTTGGCGTGACCACTTCGTTCCAACAGAATATGGCATCTATTGCATTCGCAAAGGCGCTCAAACAACGGGCCCCGGATACGACAATTGTATTTGGCGGAGCAAATTGCGAGGCCGAGCTGGGCCAGCATCTACTGGACCGCTTCGACTTTATAGATGCGGTTTGCAACGGTGAAGGGGATGTTTCATTTCCAACATTTGTCGAGCGTTTCTCTCTCGCAAAACCGCTCCCCGAGGTTCCGGGCATCACAACCAGAAACGGCAGCTCGTCGCGGCAACAAGGTGGGCTTGTCCAAGCACTCGATGACCTTCCCACGCCGGATTTTTCTGAATTCTATGCCCGGTTTGACAAAACGCCTGGGCTCGATGAGCTTTTGCAACCAGCGCCGACAATCGAAACATCGCGAGGCTGTTGGTGGGGCGCCAAACATCACTGCACATTCTGCGGCCTCAACGGAAATTCCATGGCCTACCGAAGTAAGTCTCCTGACCGCGCGTTTGCGGAATTCCAGACCCAGGCGGAAAAATATGGTCCGGATTTTGTCGTCGTGGATAATATTCTGGACTACGCCTATTTCGATAGTCTTTTGCCGATGCTGCGGGACGCTCCGACCCCGTTTCTGATGCACTATGAAGTGAAATCGAATCTTTTTCCGAAACATATCAAGGCGATGGCTGAAGCGGGTGTCCGCAAGATTCAGCCGGGTATAGAAACTCTCGACAGTCAGATTTTGCGATTGATGAAGAAGGGTGTGACCGCTCAGCAAAACGTTCAAACACTAAAGCTTTGTGCGCAGGCTGGGATTTTTGTGGATTGGGGGTTTATCTTCGGTTTTCCGGGCGAAAACCCGAAAAGCTATGATCAAATGGCCGAGCTCATACCTTATTTGCATCACCTGCAACCACCAACTGCCTTTGGGCCGGTGCGTGCAGATCGGTTCAGCCCTTACTTCACCCGCCCTTCAGATCATGGCATTCAGCTGGCCCCGGCTAAGCCATATAAGTACATTTATGCAGGCGTCGGCGATGAGCTGAGCAAGTTCAGCTATCATCATCAGATGTTTGGTGGCGATATTGACGATGCGACCGAGTATACCGAACCTGCGAAAGAAGCTGTAAAAAAATGGATGTCGTGTCATTCGGACGCCCGGTTCTACATTGACGATGATAATGCCACTCAGATGACCTTGGTGGACAGCCGCATAGGCAAGGAAGAGAAGCGGTGGCGATTGAGTGTCCTGGAGACGGAAATCGTCCGCCTGAGTGCCTGTATCATTGCCAGGGACCGTGTCGCGGACAAACTGGCGCACGGGTTTTCGGCATCGCAGGTGGAAGTCACGATTGGGAAACTTCTTGAAGATGGCGTGCTTTTGAAGGAACGCAATTCGATCCTGGCTTTGCCTTTGCAACCGGGTCTCTACCGGCAAGCGCCAACCTGGCCAGAGATCAGGGCGGAGGTTTTTCAAGCTGACCTTGAAGGGGTCCAATAGGGCTAGGTTGGTGTCAGATAACAGATGATGCCTGTCAAATCAGCGACGGTATCATCTATAGACCAAACCATGGTCGTTTGGGGGGAGCGGGCTTATCGGTGACTTGAGCACGCTGTAGGATTTCACCGGACACCATTCACGCACAAAAGCACGCGACATTGAGCGTTACGACCAGATTATTTTGGGGAGAAATATGCCGGATCTGCTGCGAAAACCGATTGGAGCTTCTGGTCAAGCCCATAACATCACGCCGCAAGCAGCTGGTTGGCGGTATGTCGGCTTTGCACTTCACCAGCTTTCGGCAGGTGACATCGTGTCGGAACACACGAATGACCGAGAGGTCATATTGGTTCTGGTGGAGGGTAAGGCAGAATTGACAGCAAATGGTGTTGATTTCGGTGAAATGGGGGATCGGATGGAGGTCTTCGAAAAGACGCCGCCGCATTGCCACTATGTTCCCGACCATAGCCAGTGGCAGGTCACCGCCACAACCAGGCTCACCCTGGCAGTTTGTTCCGCACCGGGTCTGGGCGGGCACAAAGCGCAACGTCTGGGCCCTGACGGGATCGCTCTGACGCAACGCGGCATTGATCAAAACACACGATTTATCAACAATATCGCGATGGAAGACCGCGATGTTGCGGACAGCCTTCTGGTCACGGAGGTGTTCACGCCGAGCGGAAACTGGTCCAGCTATCCAAGCCATCGCCATGACGAAGATAACTTCCCGCAGATGACTTATCTGGAAGAAACCTACTATCACCGCCTCAATCCGCCTCAGGGATTTGGCGTTCAGCGCGTCTACACAGAAGATGGGGATTTGGATGAAACCATGACGGTCAAGAATGGTGATGTCGTTCTGGTGCCCAGAGGACATCATCCCTGTGCCGCGGGCTACGGGTACGAGCTATATTATTTCAACGTGATGGCGGGTCCGCTGCGAAAATGGCGTTTTCAGAACGATCCGGCCCACGACTGGATCGCACAACGTGATGCAGCCCAGGAGCGCACGGGCTAGGTTTCACCATTCTTCCGGCCTTTGTCGGGTCTCTACGCGACCCGTTTGCCCTGGCTCCACACGGCGCTCAATATGGGTGTATCTTCGATCTTGCCAAAGAGTATCAAATCGGCGCGTTTCCCAATCTCCAGCGATCCTCTGTCAGAGAGGCCGACGCTTTTGGCGGGGTTGCGTGTGACTGTCGCTATGCCAGCGGGCATATCGTCCCAGATTGTGGCCAGGCGGAGGGCACCCTGAAGCAACGCGGCTGGCACGTAGTCTGAGGAAAGGATGTCGAGGCGATTTCGCTGAGCCAGGTCCCCGGCTGCCACATTGCCTGAATGTGATCCTCCGCGCACCAGATTTGGCGCGCCCATAATCGTTGCAATGCCAGCGGCGTAGCAGGCGTCTGCTGCTTCGAGCGTGGTTGGGAATTCCGCAATCGATACCCCCCGGTCCCGGCTGTGATCAACTTGCTGCACAGTTGTATCGTCATGGCTTGCAAGTGTCGCACCATACCGGTTTGCCGCGGCCACAGCTGCCGCTTCATGTTTGGTGCCAAACTGCTCCTGTAGCCCGTAGAGGAACTCTACGTAGTCGCCAAAACCATCGCGTGACAGACCATTTTTGCCGCAGACGTAATCCTCGAACTTCTGCAAATCCCTGAATTGGCGCTGCCCCGGCGTGTGGTCCATCAAAGACACGATGCCAATCTTGTCGGCTGGGCCAAATTCGTTCAGCTCTTCCTCAAGCGTTTCAGAACATATTTCTGCTCTCAGGTGAATATGATGACTGATTTTCAGAACCCCCGCGTCGCGCATCTCCAGAATCTCGTCTGCCATGGAGCGGGCGTATTTTCCAAACCGACGCTTGCTGTTTTCGGAGATAATCGACCCCGCCCGGATGGCGTCAAAGACCGTTGTAATTCCCGTGCCTGCAAGCTCGCGATCATGCGCGACGATCGCAGCCTTATGGGGCCAATCGACCTTTGGGCGCGGCTGCATATGACGCTCCAGGTTGTCAGTATGGAGTTCGATAAGGCCCGGTGCCAGAAATTGATCCTGACAGTCAATCGCGCCTTTTGGTATTGAACTACCCTGATCCATATCGACGATTGCCCCATCTCGGACGATAAGCGACCCGCGGATCACGTCATCGGGCAGGATCAACCTTGCATTCGCGAAAATCTGGTTACTGGTCATGTTGCATTTCGCCTGTCTGATGAGGGGTTGTGGCACTCGCGTAGAGCAGATCGCGTGCGCGGCTGACCGTTTCCGCCAAGGCGCCGGAATTGTCCAGAACGGTGACTTCGATACCGGGAGGTATTGGCTTATCGGCTCTTGCCAGGCGACGCGAAATTTCCGTTGGAATTTCGCGGCCTCGCTTTTTAAGCCGTTTCTCAAGAATGTCCGGGCGGGCCACCAACGCAAGGGTGCTGAAACTCTCGAAGCGGCGCGATGCCTGTACCAAGGCGCCTCGAGAAAGGTTGGCCAGAACATCGAAGCCATTTTTCAAATCGATATCGACGCCGACGGGGATGCCGTACGCCAAACCATGGGCTTGCCATGACAGCGCGAATGCTCCGGCGGCCTGACGTCTGTGAAACTCGTCCGGGATCACACCATCGAAGACTTCGCCGCCTGAATCGCCGGGTCGCGTGATCACCCGCCGCGCCAGCCGGAGACGTGGTTCAACCCTTGCAAAAGCTTGCATGAAACTGTCCTTGCCAACACCCGAGGGACCGACCACAGCGATGAAGCGGCCCGTCATGATGCTGATACCGGCGCGAATTCTGCGACATCGATCTGGCGATCACAAACCCTTTCCCGAGCCGCTTTATCATGGAAGATACCAACGATTGCAGCCCCGCGATCTTTGGCTTCTTCGATCAGTTCCAATACAGTTTCGCGATTGCTGGCATCGAGACTGGCCGTGGGTTCGTCCAGTAGCAGGGCGGGGAATGCGTAGGCGAAACCACGGGCAATGTTGATACGCTGCTGTTCGCCGCCTGAAAACGTTGTGGGGCTCAGATGCCACAGCGTTCGTGGAATGCGCAGTTTCGTCAGGAGCATTTCGACCTGATGCCGCGCAGCCTCCGGGGGCGTTCCGGTCCGCAGCAACGGCTCGGCCACGACGTCAATGGTCGGCACACGCGGAACCACTCGCAAAAACTGACTGACGTACCCCAGGGTGTTGCGCCGCAGTTCCAGTATCTGGCGCGGATTGGCTTGAGCCACATCCGTGTCCCCGATCAGAATGGTTCCGGAGGCCGCAAGATAATTGCCATAAAGCATCCGCATCAGGGTCGACTTGCCTGACCCGGATGATCCCGTAAGTCCGATGCATTCGCCTGGCTCGACCCTTAGTCGGGCGTTCTCCATCACCGGAATGACCGCACTGCCTTGATGGTGCAACGTGAATGATTTCGAGACATTTTCAACGGAGATCATTTGGGTCACACCTGCAATACTGAAGAAACGAGGAGTTGGGAGTAAGGGTGTTGCGGGTCATCCAGCACCTGATCGGTCAGACCGGTTTCGACAACATGACCATCCTTCATGACCATCAGGCGATCCGCCAGCAATCGAACGACGGCGAGATCATGGGTCACGATGATGGCGCTGAGGTTCATCTCTCTTACCAGACCTCGCAAGAGATCAAGCAATCGCGCCTGCACGCTCACATCCAATCCACCGGTGGGTTCATCCATGAACACCAAGCGGGGGCCGGTGACCAGATTTCGGGCAATCTGGAGCCGCTGCTGCATTCCGCCTGAAAACGCTGTGGGCCGATCGTCAATGCGGTCCTCGTGGATTTCCACGCGCCCCAACCAATCTGCTGCTGCCATCCGAATGTCGCCGTAGTGGCGGGCACCCACGGCCATCAATCGTTCCCCGACGTTCCCGCCTGCACTGACATTCATTCGCAATCCGTCACGGGCATGTTGGTGCACAAAGGCCCAATCCGTCCGGCCCAGCATGCGGCGCTCCGGCTCGTTCATCGTGATTGTGTCACGCAAGCCCTCTGCCCGGGTGTCGAACCAAACCGCACCGGTGTCTGGGGCGAGATGCCCCGCAAGGCAGTTGAGAAGGGTGGATTTTCCTGAACCGGATTCACCTACGATGCCCATGACTTCACCGGGGTAGAGATCGAAGGATACGCCCGCACAACCTACGCGTTTCCTGTAGAACTTCGCGACGTCTTCAACTTTCAGCAACGGCGTCATGTCGCGGACCCTTCAAACACGGTTCCTTTGATGCCAACATGGCCTTGTCTACGCCGGGAGGCGCAATAATCCGTGTCGGAACACATGAACATCCGGCTCCCCTGATCATCCGTGATCAACTCGTCGAGATAGCTGTTTTCAGCCGCGCAGAGATCGCAGGCATGATCGGCCTTCGTTGGTTCAAACGGATGATCCTCAAAGTCCAGAGAGACAACTTTCGTGTAGGGAGGAATGGCGTAGATGCGCTGTTCGCGACCCGCGCCAAACAGTTGAATTGCGGCCATTTCCAGTTTCGGGTTGTCGAATTTCGGGATGGGCGAGGGGTCCATGACATAGCGCCCCTCGACCTTGACCGGGTAGGCATAGGCTGTCGCGATTGCGCCGTGTTGCGATATGTCTTCATAGAGTTTGACATGCATCAGCCCGTATTCTTCAAGCCCGTGCATCTTGCGGGTCTCAACTTCGGAAGGTTCCAGAAACCTGAGAGGTTCCGGGATCGGGACCTGATAGACGATGATCTGGTCTTCCCGCAGCCGCTCTTCCGGTATGCGGTGTCTGGTCTGAATGACACTCGCGTCACCGGTGGCTTCGGTGACGGAGACAGCGGCAGTTTTCTCGAAAAAACGTCGAATGGAAACAGCGTTCGTTGTGTCGTCCGCACCCTGGTCAATTACTTTGAACGTATCGGCGGGCGTCAGTATCGCTGCGGATACCTGAACGCCGCCTGTGCCCCATCCATAGGGCATGGGCATTTCACGGCTGGCAAAGGGCACCTGATATCCCGGAATGGCCAATCCCTTGAGGATGGCACGGCGGATCATGCGTTTGGTCTGCTCGTCCAGATAGGCGAAGTTGTATTCGCTCATTGTGCAGCCTCCTGTGCCTCGGCGGTGGCTTCGCGGCGCAGCTTGCGGATCAGTTCCAGCTCGGACTGAAAATCCACATAATGCGGTAATTTGATGTGTTCCAGAAATCCGGTCGCCTGAATATTGTCTGCGTGATAGAGCACAAATTCCTCGTCTTGCGCAGGCGCGCCGACAAAGTCTTCGCCAAGTTCCTTCCACCGCAAAGCCCGATCCACCAGGGCCATCGAAATTGCCTTGCGCTCCGACATTCCGAAGACAAGCCCATAGCCGCGGGTAAACTGCGGCGGTTCGGTCTTTGATCCTTTGAATTGATTGACCGTTTCGCATTCGGTGATTTCGATTTCGCCAATCTCAACGGCGAACCCAAGTTCGGGGATTTCCATTTCCACGGGGACGATGCCGATCCGCAATTCCGCCACAAAAGCATGATTGCGCGCATAGCCGCGCTGGGTGGAATAGGCCATGCCAAGGATGAACCCTTCGTCGCCACGGGCCAGCGATTGCAGACGCAGCGCCCGGGTGGCGGGAAGCTCCAGCGGCGCGCGTGTCAGGTCAGGCGGGTGCGTGTCGTCAAAGGGTTCGGTCTGAACCAGGTCTTCCCGGTTGAGAAAATCCATGATGTGGGGTGTCGCGTCTTGTCGGTTCAGGACTTCGGTGGCATCGGGCACTTCACCCTCGGCGGCCAGTTTGAAATCCAGCAGTCGATGAGTGTAGTCGAAGGTCGGCCCCAAGATCTGTCCGCCGGGGGCATCCTTGAAGGTTGCAGAGATGCGGCGATCGCAGGTCATGTTGTCGGTGGCGATGGGAAGCGCCCCGCCAAAGCGCGGCAAGGTTGTCCGGTAGGCGCGGATCAGGAAGATTGCCTCGATGAGGTCGCCGCGCGCCTGCTTGATCGCCAATGCGGCGAGGTCAGGATCAAAAAGGGACCCTTCGGCCATGACGCGATTGACGGCGAGGGCCAGTTGTTCGCGGATTTGTTCGACCGATATTTCAGCAATCGCGGTGTCCCCGCGTCGTTCTTCGGCCAGCCAGGCATGGGCATTGTCGATGGCCCGTTCACCACCTTTGACTGCGACATACATCAAGACACCTTTGTCGTGCGTGGCAGGGCCGCAAGGCGGTTACCGTGCGTGAAATAGAAATCAAGACCGAGCGGAAAAAGTTGAGCATTCGTCACGAACACCTCCGTCTCCGGCAAGGACAATGTTCGGCTATTCTTGATCCCCGGGCCACGCAGTACAAAGCCTTGCGCGCGCAACTCTTCGACTTCAACGATCAGGGTGGTTGAGCGGTCGGGATATTCTGCGGTGCCGATGGGAAAGGACGCAATCGGCAAGTCTTTCCAGACACCAACCGCGAATTGCGCATCACCAGCGCTGGCAAAGGGCGCACCGGTATGAAACGTGATCCAGTCACGCACCGGATCAATGTCAAAGCCGGGTGCCAGGAACAGGGGTGTCTCAGGGTCGCAGAGCGTCAGCAAAATGGTTCCTGCCGCTATGGAAAGTGGCGCAGGAGGTGCAGCGCCTGATACGTCGAGGATTTCGCCGGGGCGTGCCATCGCGGTCATGATCTGGCGAAAGGCCTGCGCGCTTTGAATGGGGCCATCCACGAAGCCGCCGGACAATGCCAGACCGTTCATGTATCTTCTCCCCGGACCATGGTGAAAAAATCTACCTTGGTCGCTGCGGCTTTTGCGGATCGGCGGGCGCGCTTTTCTTCATGCCGCGCCCGCAGGGGGGCGACGATCATCCGCTGCACCTGTGGCGCTGCGGCCGTCTGCAACAAGGCATCTATCATCGCTGCCTGAAGCGCTTTCTTCTTGTCACGGCCCTGAATATACCCATGCCCGGTTTCGCCCGATGCCAGTTGCACCGAGCACCGCGTGACAGTCATTTCGCCCAAATTAAAAGCAGCACCGGTCGCCCCTGTGCGCCCACGGACCATGACGCTCCCCACTTCTGGTGCCCGCAAAACACTGTGCTCGGGGTTCTTGTTATATGTTGCCCAAAGCTCTGACAGGTGGCTTGATGAGGCTTTCGCCAACAGGCTGATCCAGACTTTGCGATCTGAATGCGGGGGCGTGGAATTGACCATCTAGACACCTTGCAGATTTGTCTATTTATATATACAACTAGACAACTTTTATCCGAAGACGACGAACTCTGCAATCCCAACTTCATGAAAGTTCCGTGACACTGATGGTTCGAACACCGATCTGGAAATCAATTGCAACGACGCTGACGGCCGAGATTGCGCAGGGGCATTATGCACCCGGTGAAAAGCTCCCAACCGAGGCGAACCTTGCCGCGAGATTTGGCGTGAACCGTCATACGGTACGTCATGCGCTGGGCTCACTGGTTTCCGAAGGGCTGGTCCACACCCGCCGAGGGGCCGGTGCCTTTGTCGCACAAAGACCAACAGATTACCCTATCGGTCGCCGTGTCAGGTTCCACCAAAATTTGGCGGCGGCGGGGCGGGTTCCAGCAAAAGAGGTGCTGACACTGCTATCTCGCTCTGCTGGTCCGCGCGAATGTGAGGCGTTGAACCTTTCTGCAGGGGATGAGGTTCACGTCTACGAAGGGCTTTCACTCGCAGATGGTCAGCCGATTGCGCTGTTCAGAAGTGTTTTCCCCCGTACCCCATTCCCGGACTTGTTGAAAGATCTCAATGAAACCAAATCGGTGACCGCGGCGCTGGAGCGCGTCGGTATTGAGGATTATATCCGCGTCTCCACACGCCTGACGGCCAAGCAGGCCAATGCCACGCAAGCCTTGCATTTGCGGATCAGCGAAGGCGCGCCCATCCTTCGGACGGTTGGCATAAATGCCGATCTTTCAGGCCGACCGGTTGAGTATGGGCATACCTGGTTTGCGGGAGACCGCGTGACCTTGACTGTTTCGGATGTGTAAAAGGTCGCCACCATCCTGGCAGGCTTTTGTGGCTCAATAGTCAGCGCCATCGCCTTTTATCAGCTTGGCGCGCAGCCAGCCGGAAAACGTATCCATCGCCATGACCATCAGGATGATCAGGACGATGTAGTAGGACACTTCCTCCCAGTCTTTTTGTGTGATGATGGCCTGTGTCAGCAATAACCCGATGCCACCACCGGTAATCGCTCCAATGATCGTGGCTGACCGCGTATTGCTCTCCAGATAGTAAAGAATCTGACTGAGAAAAACCGGGGTGATCTGGGGGATCACGCCAAACCGGTACCGCTGCAAGGGCTTGGCGCCGGTGGAGGTTACGCCCTCGATTTGCTTTGCCTCAACGTTTTCCAATGCTTCTGAGAATATCTTCCCGAAAGTGCCGGTATCGGTCAGCAAGATGGCCAATGATCCGGTCAAGGGGCCGGGCCCGAATGCGCGGCTTAGAACAATGGTCCAGATCAGCCCGTCGACGCCCCGTAGAAAGTCGAACACGCGTCGTGCCGCGAACCGCAAGGCACCAAGTGGTGTAAAGTTCTTTGCCGCCAGGAACCCCAGAGGCAGCGCGATGATGGCGGCGCCGAAGGTCCCCAGAAACGCCATCAATACAGTTTCCAATAGCGCCCAGGCCACATCGCCGTGACGCCACATCTTGTTATCCCAGAAAGCCCGCAAGATATCGCCGTAGTCTCCGGTGGCGACAAGTTGTTTCAGGCTCATGCCATGATAGGGGCTGTCCAAGGTGAAAAAGAACAACTCCCAGCCCGCGAAGTAACGAAACACTTCAGCGCGGTTGCGGGTTACCGTCAGGCGGCCGGCATCGGTTTTGATGGCAAGGCGGTTTTTTGAAACGTTGATCCAACCCGGCAGATTGTCTGTCGGGAAAACGGCATTGATCCCGTCCTTGTCTGGCTGGGCAGCGATGCGGCCAAAATTGGGGATGTCATAAGTGATCTGCTGTCCAAAAACCACAACATGGCCGTTGCCTAGGTCGATCACCGTCTCGTCGCCCAAGACAACCCATTCGGGGCTTTTTCCAGCTGGATAGCGGCCTTTGCGCTCGCCTTCGATGGCGATTTCTATGTCGCCCGAACGATTGTTCCGCGCGACATGTGTCTTGTAGCTGTAAACATCCGAGAGCAGGACTTTCACGTTCGGGATACTGACCCTTTCTCTCAGTCCAGCGATGTCAAAGGTGAAAAAGACATAGACCAGATAGCCGATGATCGCCGCCGGAACCATCATCGCCTTGATGCGTTTGCGCAGCAGATAGGAAGCAACCTGATATTCAAGCATGTCGGATTTCATGATGTAAGGGCCCGTTCCTGTCTGCCAAATGCCAGGTGGTTGCGCACAACGCTCGAAATCTGATCCACTACAATGATCGTTGCGAACAGCAGCAGGAAGATCGCCGCAGCCTCATCGAACTTGCCTTGTCCCCAAGACATGGTGTTGCGCAGGTCGTAGCCGATACCGCCGGCCCCAACAAACCCCAGAATGGCCGACGCGCGAATGTTGATTTCGAATCGCAGCAAAGCGTAACTCAGATAGTTGGGCGCCACCTGGGGAATGACCCCCAAACACATGCGCTGCATCCAGTTTGCCCCCACTGAGGCCAGCCCTTCGACGGGTTTCAGGGAGGCGTTTTCGTTGACTTCCGAAAACAGTTTACCCAAAGCGCCAATGGTGTGCAGTGCAATGGCGATCATCGCAGGTACCGGGCCGCCGCCGAGCAGAAAAATCAGCACCAGAGCCACGACGATTTCCGGAATGGCGCGGAGAATGTCCAGCAGGCGCCGTATCGGGCCGATCAGGCGCACCGCCGGTGCAAGCCTTCGCGTGGCCAGCAAAGACAGCCCCAGGGCCATCAGGGCACCCACCAATGTAGCCGCAGCAGCAATATTCACGGTTTCGATCAAGGAGCGCGCGTATTTTGCAAAGTAACCGGGAAGCAGGTGCTTCCGATCCCATGCTTCACCGACAACGTCGGTTGGAAAATCGAGGATGTTGGGAAGGCCCTGCCAGAAGCCGCCTGCATTTCGCGCATTGGCGGTCTGAAAACCGGCAAGAAGCAATGACACGAAAACAATCAAGAGAATGCCGTTCAAAAGGCGTTTCTGTCGCATCGCCGCGAGGTAGTTCGCTTGGATCTCGATCCGGGTGTCAGTCATTTGGCGCGGCCTTCAACGAAGGCAGATCCCGCTCTTGCATGGAGGGGATCTGCGGGTCGTTCTGAAACAGAGATGTCAGTTGGATTTCGCTTTACGCGCTTCGACGATGGAGACATATGCCTCGTGCGTAATCGGATCAAAGCCCAGGCTGTCACCCGCCGCGACGCCGTAGGCGCAATCTGCATCGGCCTCATACAAACCATCGACAAGCTCAGTCATTGTGGCTCTTACATCAGTGGGCAAGGCCTTGCGCAGGACAACCGGACCTTCCGGGATCGGCTTGGACCGCCAGATTTCGATAAGATCGTTCATATCAATCAGCCCGGCATCCACTGCCTTGCGCAAAGCACCCGAGTTGTAGCCATCTTCCCAGTCACCCTGACCGTCCGCCCAAGTGACGCCACCGCTCACGTCGCCGCCATTCACCGCAACGATGGTCTGTTCGTGACCGCCTGTAAATTTCACTTCGCCGAAGTAATCACCTGACGTCATGGTTGCGCCCGTCTTTTGCGGGATTTCGATGGAGGGGATCAGGTAACCGGACGTGGAATTTGGATCGCCAAATCCGAATGTCTTGCCTTTGAGGTCACTCAGCGAGGTAATACCACTGTCCTTGCGGGCAAATCCGATCGAATGGTATCCATAGGACCCATCCAAATTGATCTTGACCAGAACCGGTTCAACGGCATCAGGATCTTGAATGTGAACTGCAGCATAAGATGACGCGCCCAGCCAGGCCATGTCCAGCGTGCCGCCCAACAGACCCTGAATGACGCCATTGTAGTCGGCGGGCGCAAAGAGCTTGGTCTCAACCCCCAGCGCTTCCTTGGTATAATCCGCCAGGCATTGGTAGCTGTTTAACCGATCCTGCGCGTTTTCGCCGCCAAGAATGCCGATGCGAAATTCGGATATTGCATCACCATCTGCCATGGCGGTCGAAGCGGTGACTGTAATCGTCAGCACTGTTGTGAAAATCTTCTTCATTCGTGGTCTCCAACAAATAGCAATGCCGCCGGTGGCGGAAGGTTCAGGCATATTCTCTTTCGAGGGTTTCGATTTCGGTGGATGTTGCTGCTTCGGAAAACGACGCGTCCGCGCCGTAAATGTCTCGCGCCACTCCGGCCGTCAGTTGCGCAGGTGTGCCGTCAAATACGATCCTGCCGTCCCGCATGCCCAGAATCCTGTCACAGTAGCGCCGAGCCGTATCGAGCGTGTGCAGGTTTGCGATGATCATGCGACCATCTTCTTCGTGGATACGCCGCAGGCTTTGCATCACCAGTTGCGCATTCATCGGGTCAAGACTGGCAATTGGCTCGTCGGCAAGAATGATCCTGGGGTCCTGCATCAGCGCGCGCGCGATGGCGACGCGTTGTTGTTGCCCCCCGGACAAGGCTTCAGCCCGTTTTGGGCTGTGTTGCGCGATCCCCAGGCGATCCAGAATACCAATGGCTCTTTGAACGTCTGATGCCGGATACATGTTGAACAAGGTCGCGAGCGTGGAACGGCGGTTCAACGTGCCATGCAGGACATTCGAGACAACATCCATCCGGGGCACCAGATTGAATTGCTGAAAGATCATCGCGCATTGTGACTGCCAATGCCGTACCGACGCACCTTTCAGGGTTGTGATGTCTTTTCCTTCAAAGCTGATTTGACCTGACGTCGCATCTGACAGCCGGTTCAGCATTCTCAGAAGGGTGGATTTTCCGGCGCCCGAGCGCCCGATGATGCCGATCATGGCAGGCTTTGCCACCGTCAGGGATACCGAGTTTACGGCAGTGTTCCGGCTGAATGTCTTTGTCAGGTCTGAAACTTCGAGCATGCCGATCCTCGCGATTTGATGCGGGTCTGACAGGCGTAGTTCTCAGATTTGTATCAGACCGGCGAAAGTTCTGTGACGGTTTGCCTGGTGATGGAGAAGACATTAATCTGGCTTTTCCTGCTCTCGTGACTGCAACGTCAGGTCGGAAAATTGTGCTATGGATGATAAACTTGGTGCATCACCAACGACATCAGGTGCGAAAAGCACAGGAGGGTCATTTGAGCGTCCAAGGATTTGTTCGATTGCCAAGAGGCAGTGCGACGATTTCCGGTGAGCTGGTCGTTGCTGTAGAAGACGTGTCCTTTGCGGATGCGGAGGCACAGGTGCTGACAGAGTTCAGCACCCTGATCAGTCAGGGGGATTGGCAAATTTCTGACGCGGGGTATTCCTTTGAGTTTGAGATTGAGGTTCCTGATGACCGAACCAGCTACCGCAGACT
Source organism: Roseobacter sp. EG26 (assembly GCF_049830555.1). NCBI lineage: Bacteria > Pseudomonadati > Pseudomonadota > Alphaproteobacteria > Rhodobacterales > Roseobacteraceae > Roseobacter > Roseobacter sp. EG26. The sequence goes on along the minus strand of NZ_JBNBLH010000004.1, from coordinate 407,394 downwards.
GGTGCTAAGCGCGCGGGTTTATTGCGGAGGCCGCAACGCTCTGACCGCCGGTGATGCCTTGACCATAGACTCGCAACCTTTGCCCGAAAGTGAATTGCAGACTGTTGCGCTCGACCTAAAAATTCTTTGAATGTTCTCGTTTGTCGTGTACCCTTTAACCATTATTAAAAAATAAATTACGGGTTCCAATGTCAGATTATGATCCGGACACCGCCCCCGATGGATTGCTATTGAGCAATACGGTCAAGACCGGCTACGTCCGGGGCGTTTATGGCAGTGACAAGTTCTCTGTGCGTGAAATCGAATACTCTGTGGTTGACGGATTGGCCGTTTTCGAAGGCTGTATCGTGCTGGGGACCACTGACGAAATGGCGGCGCTAAGCGAGCAAGTCACGCGCGATGGTGGTGTCGATCTTGTCAATGCAACCGAAGGTTTCGGCCTCACCGTGTTATCGCGGTACCTATGGCCCGAGGGCATCGTCCCTTATCAGATCGACGAAAATTTACCAGATGCCAACCGGGTGATTGATGCGATTGCCCACTGGGAAACCAAGACAAAAATCCGATTTGTGCCCTATGTCGATCAGGCCGATTTCGTCACCTTTCGACCCGGCTCGGGATGCTCTGCAAATGTCGGCTGCGTGGGCGGCGAGCAATTTGTCAATCTCGGCCCCGGTTGCACTTTGGGAAATACGATACACGAAATTGGCCATGCGTTAGGCCTTTGGCACGAGCAGAGCCGTTCTGACAGAGATCAGCATGTGGAGGTGCGATATGACAACATCCACAACAGCGCGCTGCACAATTTCAACCGGCATATCTATGACGGCGTGGATCGTGGACCCTATGATTACGGCTCGATTATGCACTACCCGCCAAATGCCTTCGCCAAGGACCCATTGAAACCCACACTCGTGGCACCTGATGGGGTGGAAATTGGCCAAAGGCTAAGCCTCAGCAGCGGCGATGTGGCCGCGATCGAGCAGGCCTATGCGGAGGAGTTCGAAAAGCGCGACAATGTCTGACCCCGCTTCCCTGATATTCAAGGATAATCGCCCGGCCGATGCGGTCGGCGTGCATGCGGTGGTTATTGGTGTCGGGCACTACGCACATCTTCCCGGCGGAAGCAGCCATCGCTTCGCCGATCACGAGGGCATGGTGCAACTCAGCTCGCCCCCGAGATCCGCAGAGCACATCGCCAAATGGTTGCTGGACACGTATCATGATGACCAATCGATGCCTTTGCGCAGCATGCATATGCTGGTGTCGAAAAAGGGAGCTGCGCAGAAGTTTCACCATAAGCACTGCCCCGAAAGCGAAATTGCGTCAGCCACATTAGGCAATATCAAGAAGGCTGCGAGAGACTGGTTCAGGCGTAGCGACGAAAACGCACAGAACCTGCTACTGTTCTACTTCTGTGGTCATGGAATCTCCGCAGGTATGCAGCACACTTTGTTGAGCACTGACTTTGGTGAAGATACGCTTGCGCCATTTGAAAATGCGGTAAACTTCACGGATTTTCATTTAGGGATGGGCCGCTGCAAGGCGCAATCACAGGTTTACTTTGTTGATGCCTGCCGGTCGATCTCGAAGAATCTGATTGAGCAAAGTGCGAGTTTTGGGGATTCCCTGATCCCGGGTGTCACGCCGATTGTTCAAAAAACGGCACCGGTCTTTCTGTCCGCTCAGCCCGGTGAAAAGGCCATGGGCCTTCCCAGAGAACCTTCTGCATTTGCGCAGGCCTTGCCATTGGCTTTCAAAGGCGGGGCCTGGGATAAGGTGGACGGAGAGTGGGTTGTGTGCACGTCTATGTTGCGGCGGGCGCTGGAACGACAGACGCGCCGTGTGATGCGCGCTTTCCCGAATTTCAACTTTGAAGTGGGCGGTTATGCCGATGCCACGATCACCATCAAGCGCCCCGAAGGCGAACCCGTTGTGCCGGTCGATTTGGGGGGGCGGCCCGATACGGATCACAACCTTCTCGAACTGGCTTATGAACCCGATGGGACCAACGCGCAGGTCATCAAGGAGGTCAATAACGACGAAGTCTGGCTGATTGATCTCACGGAGGGAGATTACGAGTTCTCCGCCAAGTTCCAGAATGCGGCCGGTCAGCAAAAGGTTGTGACGCTAAGAAAATTCGTGTCGCCGCAAAATGTGTCTGAAAGACTGCGTCTGTCATGACCGGGTCACTGAAGATGCACGTTGTTCAGTATTTGGATGGCCAGTCTGCCGAAAGCGAAGGCGGTGAGGTCATTGCGAACATCATTCCGTTGTCAAAGGTCAAACTGCCCGCCGGTGTGGAGGTCAGCGACATACTGATCCCGGTTGGGCCGTCCGGGAAGGTGCAGCCGCGCCTTGTTTCCAATTTGCCGGCGGGCAGATATCAGGTTCGGGTGCGGATGCCGTCTGGTACTGAAATGGATCAGGTAATCGCTATCGAGGAGGGCGAGGAGGCGGAAATTGCTTTTGAAGCGGAAAGCTCGCCATTCGAGACCCTTTCATGGCAGGCCTTCGCGGGGGGCATCGCGCAGCAGATAGAACGCAGGTTGAGGCGCGAACTTCAGGCGCGGCAAAACCCCCAGGAGCGTGCCCCGGTTCAATCCCATGAAGATCTTCAGCTGATCAAGGGCATTGGACCGGCTGTTGAATCTGCGCTCAACCGGATTGGCATTGAACAGGTCGGCCAGCTTGCCCGACTGGCATCGCCCGTACTGGGCCTGCTGTCGCAATCCTATCTCAAACGAATAGACACATCCGGGTGGCTGGAGCAGGCCGAAAACCTTTTAAAAGAGCGCGAGGAAGCCCCCGAAGCCGAGGATGATTTCAGCCCGCCGTTGCCCGCATTGCCCCAACCGCAGGCGCGCTATTTTTTCAGAACTGAAGGTGAGAACTCGCAGTCTGATTTCCTGAGTGTCCTCGCGCGTCGATTGTCGGAAAATGCGCAAATAAGAACAGATGTCTTTGTGAACGCGGATGCTCTGGCTGATGAAGCAGGCAACAGTGTCGCCCCTCCCGAAGATCTCAAGCTGCGTGTGCAGGAGGGGGGCGATGAAACACTGCGTGTGTGGGGGCTGATGAACACCCAAAGGCAGGAACCTCGGATTATCAGGCGCCGCGAGGGCATTGATCGCATGTACGTTGTAGCCGATGACGGGATGGTGCAGTGGCTATTTTGCGTTCCGACGCCCTGGCCTGGCTTGATGAACGGGCAGCCGGTTGGCATTGATGTCAACTTTGACCGCAGTATTCCCGAAGAGTCTGGTGTCAGTATCGTGCCCCGCCACGCCCGGTCGGCGTCGCTGCTGGGGTTCATGCGCGAGGGGGACGTTCGAGCAAGCCGGGCAATTCTCGATTCCGCCAGGTCGCTTCTGTTTGAAAAAGTAGCCAACCCTTTTGCGGCCGCGGCGGGCGGTTGCGTGTTGATCAATGAGTTAAGATGGGGCGGTGGTATCCGTGAGGAGCACCAACCAAAGGCGTCCAGCGTGCGGGGGGCGGGCATGGATGGACCGTGGGATCAATGGCTGGAAAATCTGGCGAACTGGTTCCCCTGGCTGCCCGACGCAAAAATATTGCTGGCATGGCACATTCTGCTGTCAACAACGCCAAAGCTCACAAAAAAACATCGCAAGATGGTGCGAGACCTTTTGTTGAATGCCGCCGAGGGCGGATTGCCCGTCTACACCGCCAGTTTCCGGTTGCTGGTCGATGGGTTGAAATTCCTAAAGGCGTCGGAGGAAGGCGGTCCGATCATCACCAAAAGGATATCCCATGCCCTGAACGCAGCCATGAGCGTTTCGATGCGCATTGACACTCGGCAGGTATTTCTCACCGTACGTCTGACCCCTCGCGACCGTATCGGGTTGCCCTTATGACGTGGTTTCGAAGACTTTCCGCCTTACTGTCAGTCGTACTGCTGCTGAGCGCAGGCCCGGCGCTGGCCGCTGATCCGGTGACGCTCGTGGGGCAGTCTCCGGGCGAAATCGTGCTTGCCGAGGATGCCGAAGAAAGACGACAGGTCGACATTCCGATGCTGCTTCAGGCGGAAGGTGCCAGCGTGGTTTTTGCGCAAACAGTTTTCGCGAAGCATGATGGCAAACCCGCCCAGCGGGACGCTTATGGCGCCTGTATCGTAGCCCCAATCGACAACACTGGCATCTGGAATCTGCGGCTCAGTACGGCTGCCGCGGAGTTTGCAGAGGGCAAGCATGACATCGCCGTGATGATCTGGACGGATGGTGACCCAAGACCGGCGCAGGCCGATTGTCTTGGTAATTTTCCCGGGGAGGCAGCGCATTCGACTGTAACGAATGACGATGGAACAACGCTTCCTGCCATCTCTGGCTGTGCGAGCAAATCCTGCAAAATCTACAATTTTTCTGTGACCGTTCCAAAGCCAGCGATACGCAAAGGGGAATTGCTGACGCTTCTTGGCGGTGCAAAGCGCCTGATGACGTTTGATGAGGAAGGCAAACCCGAAGCGGCTGTCTTCGAATTTGTTCCCGGTGAGAGTATCGAGGCCGGTAACATATGGCTCTTTGACGCGGCGCAGTCGGCCTCAGACGGGCGAGCAGAGCCAGATGGTTTTAAAGCGTGTATTTCGCTGCAGGATGTCGATGCGGGTGCTGTGCCAAAGATCATACTGAACCCCGAAAGAACCGCTTATCGTAGCGCGACCTATTCGGTTGGCCTCCATGCAGTGTTCAGCGCGCAGACCGGGCGTACCTGCGCCGATCCGGGCACTGCGCCGCCAAGACCAACCGCTTCAAAGTGTAAATCTGCCGCGGAAACTGGTACGGAACTGACCTGCCAAATTCTGGAGCTTCAGGTAGAACGAAAAGCGGCCATTTTGGATACGCCAAATGAGGTCGTAATCAACATAACCCGGGTGCCGATCTTGGAGATTATCCCGGCCAAAACCAGCGATAACAACATTAACTGGGTCGACTCAGAACCGATATCGGATCCTCTGCGGGTGCGGGAAACCGGTTTCCTGGGTGCGATGGATCTGTCGACAACGCGGCGCGCGGTCCGGTTAAAGGGTGCGGGAGGTGAAACGGATATAGCGTCAGTGACTTTCGGCGTCGCCAATAACCCTGGTGATGATCTTGGCATTCTTGGCCCGGGCCGCGGAATGGACCTTGTGCCTGTGAGTTTCGAGTTGCCAACCGGCTACGGAAGCTACAGCGGTACATTTACCATCGATACCGTCAACGCCACGGCGCCCGAGAGAGAGATCACCATCAAGGTCATACTGGGCGTCCCAATGTGGTCGCTGGTTATTTTGATCGTGGCTGGAATCATCATTGGATTTGTTTACCGGACATACTTTGAAAGCGGGCTTGAACGTGACCGCGAATTGATTCAGGCGCGCCATGCGCTGGACAAACTGATGCGCAAACAACGCGCTGCCCGCGATGCGGAGTTTGTCGCGACAGTGGATACTGCCATTGGTCAGTTGCGCGTTGCAATGCGGGATGTTGAAGCCACAGCCGACAGCGTGAAAAATGCCCATGTAAGCGCGCTCGCTACTTTGGCAGCCGCCGAAGAGGGCTTGAGCGAAGCCGTTCAATTGGCATCGGGTGAACTTGAAGCATGGCAGCTTGCCTTGCCGAGTTTTCCGTTTGAGCCGATTCAGATCACCCGGGCGTTCACGCCAGCACGCGAACATCTGCGCGAACTGCGCCAGTTCCTCAATGAAGAGGATGTCACGCAGGTTCGCGAACGTGCGTGGCTGCCCAGAACCCCTGAAATCATCAAAAAGGCGCTTGCCGAGACGCAAGCCTGGGTGAACCTGCATAGCTCCGAACTCCGCGATGTCATACGGCTCTGGGCCACGGTGCGCGCAGAAAGTGGTGATCTGGGCCGTTACGAAGATGAAATTGATCTGGTTGAAGACGCGTTGAGTAAACTGGCTACCGCAGACATAGACCCTGAGAAGCTTCATGAAGTGCAAGTGGCACTCAAGAACTTCTTGTCAGGATATGCGGTCGTGTTGCGGCACCGGTTGGTAAACGAATTGGACCCTTTTGTGATCGCGCTGGATGATGCCGCGCGATCAGCGATTGAGGCTGCGGCAAGTGCCAATCCACCTGAAGCTGCCCCCGAGATGCCGCATGTCGCGATGATGGCCAGCCTCAGTGCGTTGAAACAAGCAGCACAAAGCGCGGAATCCGATTGGCCGGTTATGTCTTATGTAACCCACGCCAAATCTCTGCATCGCTATGTTACCGAAGTTGCGCGAGGATTGGTTGTGCTGGGACAGCTTGGCGATGATAAAGAGCCGGTTGCGCCGGGTGTTGCCCTTGAGCGTGCCTATGGGTTCTGGCGCGCCGGGAATCTGGCCGTGATCCCGACTGTGCTGCCTCAATCTGACATGCAGATCGCCGGTGAGCTCACGTCAACCGGGTTCCGGATTGTGCCCCCGCGCGTGGTTTATGGCGGCGAAGCACAGATGTGGCGCGTCGAAGGCCTTTCGCAGGAAGTGTTGCCTGAAACCGTGACATGGGCCCTCGCTTCCGGACTCAAAGACCTTGCCGCGGGTAATTGCGTTTACCTGACGCTCGAAAAACCGGAAACCGTAATCGCAACAGTGGATGCCGCCGGAGCGACACAGAAGCTGGAGATGCGCGCGCTGCCGTTGAAATCCGAAATGCCTCCGGATGTATCTGCACTCAGTAAACGCATCACAAAAACCGTCTGGGCCCGTACCCTCGTAAATGGGATTCTGATCACGATTTTCGGGGCGGTGGCTCTGGAGCAAGTCACTGCCGGGTATCTGGCCTGCGTCGTCGCATTGGTCTATGGGCTCGCCGCTGATGTTTCTGCCAACAGGCTGACGGATATTCTGGCGCGGGCGCCCAGCAAATAATGCTGGAACCCGTCTCGCGTTCTGACTGGCCGCGCGACGGGTGTCACAGGTCATGAAGCTCGAGGATCGCGCTGGCGTGTCTGGTCCAGCGCTATCTGAAATTGAAAAATTGCGGTACAATCATCTGGCATAGCTGGGAGTGGTCCGATGGAAGCTGGCTCTATCTTGATATTGTTGGGCACCACGAAGGGGGCATTTTTGCTTTCGGGAGATGAAGATCGGTCCAATTGGTCGGTTACAGGTCCGTGTTGTGAGGGCTGGCCCATCAACCACGTTGTCGGGGACCCGGAAACCGGGATGATCTGGGCAGGTGGTGGCAGTGATTGGCATGGAGCCGGCGTCTGGTGCTCCAAGGATCAGGGAAAGACCTGGGATATTACCAAGCTGACCACCGGGTCGATGGATACATGGGCTGAGCAGGATCCTGATTTTGCGGAAATGATCAATTGGTCCAAGCCTTCGGTCGAATTTGACGATGAGTTCTCCCAGATCTGGTCGCTGGCCTACGCGCATGGCGTTTTATACGCGGGAACCAAACCCGCCGAATTGCTGGCCAGCCATGACCATGGCAAGTCGTGGTCCCGATTGGAGGGCCTGACAAATCACCCGTCGCGTGAAAGCTGGGAGCCCGGAGGTGCCGGCCTTGTGCTGCACACCATCGTTTCGGACCGGAGTGATTCAAATCGGCTGTGGATTGGTATATCGGCGGCCGGCGTTTTTGAGACCGAAGACGGTGGCAACACCTGGGCGCGGCGCAATCGCTTGTCCAACGAAGAAAGCTGCACCGGTCATTCGCATCCGGCCGCGCCCAAAGACGGAGAGACCGGACATTGCGTGCACAACATTGTGCATGCTCCCGGTGGCAACGACATCCTCTATCAACAGAACCATCACGGTGTATGGAAGTCGCGCAACGGTGGACGCAGCTGGGAAGACATCACCGAAGGATTGCCCTCTACCTTTGGCTTTCCAATCCGCGTACATCCGCGTGATCCAGACACGATCTGGACGCTTCCGCTGAATGGCGACAGCATTGGCCGATACCCGCCCGATGCGGCGGCCGCAGTTTGGCGGTCCCGAAATGGCGGAGAGAGCTGGCAGGCGCTGAGGCAGGGGCTGCCCCAGGAAAATTGCTTTTTCACTGTGTTGCGGCAAGCCATGGGAGGGGATGTGCGCGATCCGGCGGGCATCTATTTTGGCACCAATAGCGGGTCTGTCTTTCTGAGCGCCGACGAAGGTGATCATTGGGAAGAGGTCGCCCGGCACCTGCCGACGATCTTGTCGCTTGAGGTGATGGATTGCGTTTCGACGCGCTAGCGGGCAGAAAACAGCACTTATGAATATTCAACAAATGCGGAGCCTCGTGGCGGTTGTTGACAGCGGCTCATTCGCGGCGGCCGGTGATGCTGTGGGTCGATCACATTCTGCAATCAGCCTGCAAATCAAGGGCCTGGAAGATGAGTTGGGTGTTGTGCTGTTCGACCGGGTCGTCAGACCCCCAATGCCTACCGCGAAGGGGCGGGCGCTTGCGGATCATGCGCGTAAGGTGATTGCGTTATTTGATGCCTCCGAAGGCGTTGTTCATGATCAACTGGTGCATGGCAGGCTGACTGTCGGTGCGGTGCCCACAGTTTTGAGCAGTTTTCTTCCCAAGGCGCTGGCAGAGTTGAAAACTCTGCATCCCGATTTGTCCTTTGACGTGCGCAGCGGCAGCTCAAATGCATTGGCCGATCTGTTGGTTCAAGGCGACCTGGACATCGTAATCTGCACCATGCCGCCCCAGCCCATACCGGGGCTCGAATGGCACCTGATCGGGCATGAGCCCATGGTCGTTATTGCGCCAAAAGAAGTGCAGGGCGACGAGGAAACGCTGCTGGCCACACAGCCGTTCATCTGGTTCAATCGACAAACCTGGGCAGGCGCTGGCATCGAGGCTGAGCTCAAAGCGCGCGACATCCATGTGCAGGCAACAATGGAGATTGATTCACTGGATGCCATTGCGGCGATGGTACGAGAGGGATTGGGTGTTTCCATCGTTCCGTCCTGTCGAGGAAGCACCGGCGTCTGGCCCGGATTGCGTTCTGTTCCATTCGGGAAACCTCCCTACGCGCGCAGTGTTGGCGCGCTGCTGTCTGGCGGTGCTGCGTCCGATCCCTTGATAGGGACTTTTTTGGCGGCGCTATAGCGCAAGTTTTTCTCACGAAAAATGCAAGATAATATCGTTACCATTCTATTTTCTGATGAAGTATCTTGTCGATACCGCATTAGGGAAAGCACCGATGTTTGACAGACAGATGCAGATCTCGCCGTCTCTTTCGCTCAGTGCCGAGCAACTGGCACTGCAGGCGCGCGCGCAGGACCTCGCGGAGGCGGTCGTTCGCCCACAAGCTGCCAAAACCGACAAGAGCGAGGCTTACCCTACCGAGATTGTCCGTAATCTGACAGAGGCCGGTTTCATGGGGATGTCGGTCCCGGAAACCCTCGGCGGCCCCGGCTTGACATGTTTTGAAATCGCGCTGGTCGTTGAAGAGATCGCGCGATGTTGCGGTGTATCCGGTCGCATCGTCGTTGAAGGCAACATGGGCGCGATTGGTGCGGTAATGCAGTACGGGACGCAGAAGCAGCGCGAGATTGCGGCACAGCATGTTTTGTCCGGAGACAAGCCGGCGATCTGCATCACTGAACCTGACGCGGGAAGTGCGGCGACGGATATGGCGACAACAGCCGTACGTGATGGCAATTCCTGGGTGTTGAACGGTACGAAACACTGGATCACAGGCGGCGGTGTCTCGCGATTTCACCTGATTTTCGCGCGTGTTGTCGAAGATGGCGTCTTCAAGGGTATTGGCGGTTTCATCGCATTTCTGGGTGAAGATGGCCTTGAGATCGGACCGCGTGAACCGACAATGGGGTTGCGCGGTATTCCCGAAACCGTGGTCGCATTGCGCGATTTGCATTTGCCACTTGACCGGTTGCTGACACCGCCGGAAGGTATCGAGCGCGGTTTCGCGGGGTTGATGAATGCCTATAACGCGCAGCGCGTTGGGGCTGCGACCGTGGCCCTGGGGATTGCCCGCGGCGCGTTTGAGGCCGCCCGTGATTTTGCAAAAAAACGCCAGCAGTTTGGCCGCCCAATCGCTGAGTTTCAGGGGTTGCAATGGATGCTGGCAGATATGTCGATCCAAATTGATGCGGCACGCATGATGATCTGGCGTGCGGCGCTGAGCGCGCAAACCGATCCTTCGGGATTTCCCGATCCGATGTTGGCGGCGCAGGCGAAAGTTTTTGCCTCGGAAATGGCCGTGAAAGTCACGAATGATGCGTTGCAGATGCATGGGGCGAAAGGATATTCGCGAAATTCACCGGTTGAACGCATGGTGAGAGACGCCCGCATGTTCACGATTGGCGGCGGCACAGCTCAAATGCTGCGCAACCTCGTGGCTGGGCGGGTTCTCGATATGAAAACGCCCCAGACCCGCAATGGGTTTGGCCAGTAGTCGAAAAAACGCGGTTGAATCGGACATCGCAAAATAGAATCTGCGTGAGGTAGCGAGAAGGCAGTGCAATTTTCTTCCATATGGAATTAGGGTGCCCTCACCTGTGTTTTGAGGGGAGCATCATAGATGCAAACAAAGAGTTCTGCCGCGCCTGTGGCGTTTAAAGATATCCGGGGCGTTCCGGTTTCCTATCCGGATCGCGCGGCGATAGATGGATTGGAAAGCGCCATCTTGATGTCGTTGTCTTTTCGCGGAGATGCGATTGGAGAGATCGACAAAGTGCTGCAGGAACATCCGGATTTCATCATGGGATGGTTGTTCAAAGCGGGCTGGTTGACGCAGGCGATGGAAACTCGGGTGTATCAGATGATGCTCGACAGCCTGTCAGAAGCCGAGCGGTTGATCTCCAAAGGGAACGAACGCGAGCAGGGGCATTTCGAGGCCGTCAAAGCCTGGATAGAGGGTGACTTCTTCGGGGCAGTGCAGAAATGGGAGGCGGTCCTGACCCGGTACCCAATGGATTTGCTGGCGCTGGAACTGATCCACTACACGATGGTGTTGCTGGGCGATGTTCCGGGTCAGCGTGATGTGGTTGCGCGGGTTTTCAACCTGTGGGACGAGAGCATTCCCGGGTATGAGTTCGTGCTTGGATTCTATTCCTTTGGGCTTGAGGAAAACCGTGATTTTGCGCGTGCTGAGGAATTGGCCCGCCAGGCGCTTTCCATTCGACCGGACAACCCCTACGCGGTGCATACCGTGAGCCATGTGATGGAAATGCGCGGTCGGCAGGCCGGCGGTATCCGGTTTATGCGCGACTATGCCGCGACCTGGGGCACCTCGAATTTTGCCAACCATTTGTGGTGGCACACCGGCCTCTACCATCTTGACCTGGAACAATACGACGACGTTTACAAGATTTTCGATACGCATCTCGATTCCCGCAACAAGGATGGTCACAAATACGAAGAGCTGGACGCGGCGGCTTTGCTTTGGCGGATGAACCTGGTCGGGCAGAATGCAGGCGACAGGTGGAGCCATCTGGCCGACAAATGGGAGCCTGCCGCGCAAGATACGCTTTATGCTTTCAACGATGTGCATGCGATGCTCACCTTTGTCAGCGATGATCGGGAAGAGGCACAAAAGGCGCTCCTTTCTGCCAACGAGCGGTATCTGGAGAACGCCTCCGACGCCAATGTTGCGATGACCCGGGAAATTGGCTTGCCTTTTTGTCTGGCCATGCAGGATTTCAAAAAAGAAAACTACACTGCATGTGTCGAACGCCTTCTTCCGATCCGGTATATGACGCATCGGCTTGGAGGGAGCTACGCACAGCGCGATATTATTGGCTGGACGCTGCTTGAAGCAGCATTACGGGCGAAACAGTTTGACCTGGCACTTGCGCTCGCAAATGAGCGGACCGGTATCAAACCCACATCGGCTCAAAACTGGCGGGCGGTCGCGCGCGCTTTCAGGGGCTTGGGTGATCGTGGTCAGGCGGATCGCGCCACAGCCAAGGCCCAGGCATTGATTGCTGCGTAAAATCTTGCAAAACACCCTGCTTTCAGGCCTTCTGCACAGTTGTGAGCAGAGTGTTCTGATTGATTGGGGAGGCAAGGGTGACCTCGCGTTCTGGTAAGACGGTCTCAAATGCGCAGCGGGCTTTGCATGAGCTGCGCGCGATGATCTTTTCAGGTGAGCTTGCGGCTGGTTCAGACCATCTGGAATCAGAACTGGCTGCAAGGCTGGAGATGTCCCGAACCCCGATACGCGAGGCGGTATTGACCCTCGAAGGGCAGGGATTGCTGGAATTAAGACAGCGCAAAGGCGTGCGTATTTCACCGGTCTCACCCGATGACATGCGCGAAATCTATGACGTCTTGACCGAGCTCGAAAGCCTTGCGGCAGAACATGCTGCCGAGGCCGGCTACGACGATGGTGACCTGGCTCAACTGACCGCTGCGATAGATGATATGGACGCCGCAATCGATGCAGAGGATCGCGAAGCATGGGCGGCGGCTGATGATCGCTTTCATGCAGAGCTTGTGCGATTGGGCGGAAACCAGCGTGTGGCGTCTATTGTGGGCATGATGCAGGATCAGGTGCGTCGCGCGCGCGCGATCACGCTTTTCATGCGCCCGATGCCGGTGCAGTCAAACGAAGACCACCGATTGGTCTGTCAGTCCATCCGGAATGGCAATGCAGATGTCGCGCGGGCAACCCACCGGGCTCACCGTCAGCAGTCAAAGGAGATGCTGGTGGGATTATTGGAGCGCCACAGACTACGATCCCTCTGACAATCTTGTTTTTGAGCAATAAAACAATCTTTGGTGGAATCCGAACCTCTCGTTAAGGTGGAGCGGATTGGGGGCTCCTCAAACAATAAAGCCACGGCGATTTACGTCGAAAAAAGGCCTGGGGTTTTCTCAATCAGATGTGGCGACACAGCGGAGGAGGAATAAATGCTGGACACGACAACGAACGAACAGGTGACGCAGGTGCTGGATGCGTTTGGGGCGGCGCTTGAGGCAGGGGACATCGAGGCGGCCGTCGCGATGTTCCAGTCAGATTGCTATTGGCGCGATCTGGTGAGTTTCACCTGGAATATTCGGACCATGGAGGGGCAGGATCAGGTCAGGGATATGCTGCAATCTCAGCTGGATGCGACCAAGCCGACAGGATGGCGCATTGCAGAGGGTGAGGTTGCAACCGAAGACGGCGGCGTCACAACGGCCTGGATTTCCTTTGAGACAAATGTTGCGCGTGGCTTCGGATTGATCCGATTGCAGGGCGGATTGATCTGGACGCTGCTCACCACCATGACCGAATTGAAAGGCCATGAAGAACCCTTGGGTTATGAGCGCCCGTTGGGTGCCAAACATGGGGCGGGCAAAGGCCGGCTGACCTGGGCCGAGGAGCGTGCAAAAGAACAAGAAGAGCTTGGCTATAAAACACAGCCCTACACTGTGATCATCGGTGGTGGTCAGGGCGGAATTGCCCTTGGTGCGCGGTTGCGGCAACTTGGCGTGCCCACGATCATAGTTGAAAAGAACGAAAGAGCCGGGGACAGCTGGCGCAATCGCTACAAGTCGCTCTGCCTGCATGATCCGGTCTGGTACGACCATTTGCCCTACCTGCCCTTCCCGCCGAACTGGCCCGTTTTTGCGCCGAAAGACAAGATCGGTGACTGGCTGGAAATGTACACAAAGATCATGGAGCTGAACTACTGGACCCGCTCAACTGTCGAACACGCCGAATTTGACGAAAGCACCAAGGAATGGACCGTCACCGTTGATCGCGACGGCGAAAAGGTCGCGCTCAAACCCAAACAACTGGTCTTTGCCACGGGTATGTCCGGCAAGGCAAATGTGCCCAACTTCCCGGGCATGGATACGTTCAAAGGGGATCAACATCACTCCTCGAAACATCCGGGTCCCGATGCCTACAAAGGCAAAAAGGCCGTTGTCATCGGGTCCAACAACTCCGCACATGATATCTCGGCCGCGCTTTGGGAGGCCGGTGTGGATGTGACCATGGTTCAACGCTCTTCGACGCATATCGTCCGCTCCGATCCCCTGATGGAGATCGGTTTGGGTGATTTGTATTCCGAACGCGCTGTCGAGGCGGGCATGACAACGCAAAAGGCGGATCTGATCTTCGCCTCGCTGCCATACAAGATTTTGCACGAATTCCAGATCCCGGTTTACGAGAAAATCAAGGAGGTAGACGCCGATTTCTATGCAGGTCTTGAAAAGGCGGGATTCCAGCTTGACTGGGGTGCGGACGGGTCTGGCCTCTTCATGAAATATCTGCGCCGCGGGTCGGGCTATTACATTGATGTAGGTGCCAGCCAACTGGTCATCGACGGTGCCATCAAGCTGAAGGCGGGACAGGTCAGTGAAGTGGTTGAGGATGGTGTGCTTTTCGAAGACGGCTCGAAACTGGAAGCAGACTTGATTGTCTATGCGACGGGGTACGGCTCAATGAATGGATGGATCGCCGATCTCATCGATCAGGAGACAGCGGACAAAGTCGGGAAGGTCTGGGGTCTGGGTTCAGACACACCAAAAGACCCCGGTCCTTGGGAAGGCGAACAGCGCAATATTTGGAAACCCACGCAACAGGAGGCGCTCTGGTTGCACGGAGGCAACCTGCATCAGTCGCGTCATTATTCGCAGTTCCTGTCGCTTCAGCTCAAAGCTCGGATGGAGGGGATCGACACGCCCGTCTACAAGCTTCAGGAAAGCTATCACAACGGCAGATAAGCTCCAGGGGTGGGCGGCCGAGATTCGGTCGCCCCTCTCCATATATCAGGACAGGGCTGGCACGATCCGGCGAACCCGGCTACCGAGGTCGCACAATAAGAATCTTCAGGTCTGAAATTCATGCACGAACGCATTCGGATAGTCTCCGTCACCTACAACAGCGCGGAAGTTATAGGTGATTTTCTCGCATCTGTGCCCAAGGGCATTGAGGTCGTGGTCGTCGACAACAACAGTCAAGATGAATCGCGCGAAATTGCTGCAGCGATGGGGGCGAAGGTCATTGCGCTCGATAAAAACTGCGGCTTCGGGACAGCGTGCAATCGCGGTGCGGAAGGCAACACCAAGGAGTTCGTATTTTTCTGCAACCCGGATTCTACGTTGACGCCTGATTGCTGTCGGTTGTTGGTGGAAGCGGCGGAAATGCATCCCGAAGCGGGTGCCACCAATCCTGCCATCCTGAATGCACGTGGTGCCCTGCGACTTGACCGGCGTTCCGCTCTGATTTCAAAGTCAGAATATACAGACCGTCGCTATGCGGCACCCGGCAACAAAGACAGCGTGCAGGTGAACATTCTTACCGGTGCGGCATTGTTTTGCCGGCAGCAAGCTTTTGACGAGGTTGGCGGCTTTGACGAAAACATCTTCCTCTACCATGAGGATGATGACCTTGTTTACCGCATGCGGCAAGCCGGTTGGACCCTTCGCATCGAGCATCAGGCGACCGTTTCTCATCTGGGGGGCAAATCGTCCGGCAGCTCGATCCAAGGTGCTGCGTTCAAGGCGTATTTCATCGCGCAATCCCGTATGTATGTTGAGCAACGCCATGGTATTTCTGCGCCCGTCCTACGGGCTGCGGTCAGGGCGTTGGTCAAGATCGCGTCGCCCATAAATCTTCTGTCTGCGCGGAAGAGAGCCCAGGCCATCGCCTACCTTAAGGGTACCTGGCGGTTCGATATGGTGCGGTATCAAAATGGGGATTACCTGCCTTAGGTCAATTATTTCGGATTGGCGCAAGACAAAACCGAAATTCCGCGGTCCGAGCATTTCGAAAGATGAGCCTGCTAAATGTCCGCCTTTGGGATGAATTCGGTGCCGCTGCGTTTGCGTGGACATTCAATTTGCAAGGGTTTTGGCGGCTTTGATGATCTGCATGCCCTCACGGTTGGGTATTTTGGCCGCCGACGCCTTGACTTCCCCGTGTCCAAAAGGTGTATCTGGCGCGAATTCTGACCCTGAAGGGATATGTCCATGCACGCCTATCGCAGCCACTCCTGCGCCGACCTTACCGCTGAAAATGTGGGCGAAAATGTCCGCCTGTCTGGCTGGGTGCATCGGGTGCGAGATCACGGTGGCGTCTTGTTCATTGATCTGCGCGATCACTATGGCGTCACACAGGTGCTTTGCGATCCGGACAGCAAGGTTTTTTCCGATGTCGAAAAAGTGCGCGCGGAATGGTGCATTCGCATCGATGGCGAAGTCAAAGCGCGCGATGCTTCGCTGGTAAACCCCAAGATTCCGACAGGGGCGATTGAGGTTTTTGTGCGCGACATTGAGGTTCTTGGGGCAGCGGCGGAGTTACCGTTGCAGGTATTCGGGGAGCAGGAGTACCCCGAAGAAACCCGTCTGCGCTATCGCTATCTCGATCTTCGCCGCGAAAAAATGCAAGCCAATATGGCGCTACGCTCAGATGTTGTTTCGTCGATCCGCCGCCGGATGTGGGACGGCGGGTTTCGAGAGTATCAGACGCCGATCATCACAGCTTCGAGCCCTGAGGGCGCGCGCGATTTTCTTGTGCCGTCGCGTCTGCATCCGGGGAAATTCTACGCGCTGCCACAAGCCCCGCAGCAATTCAAACAACTGTTGATGGTGTCCGGGTTCGACAAGTATTTCCAGATCGCGCCATGTTTTCGTGACGAGGATCCGCGGGCGGACCGCTCGCCCACTGATTTCTATCAGCTTGATCTGGAAATGAGCTTCGTCGAACAGCAGGATGTTTTTGACACCATCCAGCCTGTTTTGTCCGGCATATTCGAAGAGTTTGGCGGTGGCAAAACGGTTGATCAGAAATGGCCGCAGATTTCGTATAAAGACGCAGCACTCTGGTATGGATCTGACAAACCTGACTTGCGCAACCCGATTAAGATGCAGGTCGTGTCGGAGCATTTCGCAGGCTCCGGCTTTGCAATCTTCGCCAAACTGCTGGAGCAGGAAGGTACCGAAATCCGTGCAATTCCGGCGCCGACCGGTGGAAGCCGGAAATTCTGCGACCGTATGAATGCCTTCGCGCAGAAAGAGGGTCTGCCAGGCATGGGTTACATTTTCTGGCGCGATCAGGGCAATGGAATGGAGGCCGCAGGCCCATTGGCCAAAAATATCGGGCCGGAGCGTACGGAGGCGATCCGCCAGCAGTTAGGCCTTGAAGTAGGCGACGCCGCATTCTTTCTGGGCGGAAAACCAAAGACCTTCGAGGCGATCGCTGGCAAGGCGCGCAATGTCATCGGCGCAGAGCTTGGCCTGACGGATGAAAATCGGTTTGCTTTCGCGTGGATTGTGGATTTCCCAATCTATGAAAAAGACCCTGAAACGGGAAAGGTCGATTTCGAACACAATCCGTTTTCGATGCCACAGGGGGGCATGGCGGCCTTGGAAGGCGATCCTCTGGATGTTCTCGGCTACCAGTATGATCTTGCCTGCAACGGTTATGAGCTTGTATCGGGTGCGATCCGGAACCACCGGCCTGAAATCATGTTCAAGGCCTTCGAAATTGCAGGCTACGGCGAAGACGAAGTTCGCAAGCGGTTCGGGGGTATGGTCAATGCGTTCCAATATGGCGCACCTCCTCACGGGGGCTGTGCTGCCGGGATCGACCGGATCGTGATGTTGCTTGCTGAGGAGAGTAATATTCGCGAAGTCATTCTCTTCCCAATGAACCAACGTGCCGAAGACCTGATGATGGCGGCACCCTCCGATCCGACAAGCGATCAGCTTATGGAGCTTGGCCTGCGTGTGATCCCGCAGGAATGACCCTGTGAATTGTGGTTGGCGTCGTGCCAACCGCAGTCTAACCTCCCCACATGCAAGGTTCTGACGATATGAAACCCGCTTTGGGTTTTCCCGTACCCAATTGGTCTGTGCCACCCGCCCCGGAAGGCATTCCCCTGAAGGGTTCATACGCAGAGCTTGAGCGTCTGGATGCGGACGCACATGCCGCCTTGCTGTACCGGGCCTACGAGGGTGAGGATCAGGTATGGGACTATCTGCCCTATGGCCCGTTTTCATCCTCAGCGCTGTACCACCGCTGGGTCAGGGAAGCGGGAGGGTATCCTTCGACGCTGTTTTACGCCGTTCGCAACCTGGAAAGTGGAAACTGGGAAGGGGTTGCGAGCTATCTCAGGATTGACCCGCAAAATGGCTCGATCGAGGTGGGCCACATCAATTACAGCCCTTCGCTGCAGCGCACACGCGCAGCGACAGAGGCGATGTACCTGATGATGGAGTGGGCGTTCGCAAACGGATATCGGCGCTACGAATGGAAATGCAACGCACTCAATCTGGGTTCGCGCCGGGCCGCACAGAGATATGGGTTCAGTTTTGAAGGCGTTTTTCGTCAAGCCACAGTGATCAAAGGCCGCAATCGCGACACTGCGTGGTTTGCAATCATTGATGCCGAATGGCCAGCCCTGAAATCCGCGTTCGAAGCCTGGCTCGCCCCATCAAACTTTGACACTGATGGTCGGCAGCGGGAGCGCCTGGGTGACTTGACGCAGCTGGTGCGCGTTGCAAGCGACCCGGCACTTTTGCCGGCATCAGATAGCTAGCTTCTGCGTCAACCGCTCTTGAATAAGGCCCGCTATCACTGCCGTTTCGGAGCCGGCCGGCTCACCTGCCGCACGCTTTTTCGCCAAGGCGGCGGCGGCCTTCTCTAATCCGTGATCTTGTGCAGATCTTGCAACGCCGCCAAGGAATTGAGCCACATAATCAAGTGCACGATCATCAGGTGGGTCTTCCAGAACATCGGCGATATGCGCCATGTCATCCTGAAAGGCCATGCGGTCAGGGTGTATCACTTCGTCAGAAAGTTCCCGCAACCCGACAGGCTGGCGATCTGCTGGAAGATTGGACAAAACGGCCTGCTGGAACGCTGCAAGGGATGTGATCGGCTTTTCAAGAAACCCGTCAGCGCCAGCCTGTAGGGCCAGCTCTTGCCCGGTTGTATCACCGGAAGTGCCCAAAACCACGTCAACGCGTGGTTCGGATTGGGTCAACTCGGTGATCAAATCCACGCCGTTCCCGTCAGGGAGACCGAGATCGACGATAACAACGGAAGGGCGGTAGACCTGCAGGTGGCGACGGGCCGATCGCAGACAATCTGCGCGTCTGATCCGCGCGCCGCTGCGCAAGCACAACAGCCTCATCGCTTCGCAGGCAAAACGGCTGTCTTCGATCACAAGTACCGTCAATCCAAGCAACGGGCGTGTGGCCGTGGGCGCGGGTATTGTCGCAGCAAAAGGGTCGTTCTTGTCCATAATCGCCTCCAGGGTGACTCGGGTTTCGACTCAGCATGGCGCATATATGGCTAACAGCGCGTTAATGGCGAAGCAGGCCTGCCTGCGGCGGTCCGTCACTTGCATAAGCCGTGGCATCACAGCATAAACTCGCTCAGTAAAAATAGCGTTGGAGCACGCCCCATGATCGGTCGTTTGAACCATGTCGCCATTGCGGTGCCTGACCTTGACGCCGCTGCCGAACAATACCGTTCAGCGCTTGGTGCCCAGGTTGGCGCGCCACAGGATGAGCCTGATCACGGCGTGACAGTCATATTTATTGAGTTGCCCAACACCAAGATTGAACTGCTTTATCCGCTGGGTGAAGCAAGCCCTATTCAGGGGTTTCTGGATAAGAACCCCGCAGGCGGCATTCATCATATCTGCTATGAAGTGGATGATATTCTGGCGGCCCGCGATCACCTCGTGCAAACCGGTGCGCGGGTACTGGGGTCTGGCGAGCCGAAGATCGGTGCGCATGGCAAACCCGTCCTCTTTCTGCACCCCAAGGACTTCAATGGATGCCTTGTCGAACTGGAACAGGTTTGACCTTTGAAAAGGAGACGCCCCGATGGGGATAACATCCGCACTTGTCTTATTCGCGGTCATCTGGGCAATGACGTTTCTGGTCGTTCTACCCATTCGGGTGCAAACACAGGGTGATCTGGGTGAGGTCGTGCCCGGTACCCACGCAGGGGCGCCAGAAGTTCATAACCTGCGCAAAAAGGCATGGATCACTACCGCGGTCAGTCTGGTGTTATGGGCGATCATCGCCTCGATCATCGTTTTTGAAGTGATCACCGTGCGCGATCTGGACTGGTTTAACCGCGGCGCTCCTTCAGTTGAGTCAAGTGGAACAGGTGGGTAAAGGTTGCTGCACCCAATATCGGGATCACCAGATTCAGAAGCGGCACTGACAAGGGAATGGCCATCAACACGCCAGCAGTCCAGATTGTCGCCATGTGACGGGATCGCAGGTCTTTGGCTTCGGTGCGGCCAACGCGGCGCATGGCAGCAAGCATGAAGTATTCACGACCGAGCAGAAATCCGTTCAGGCCCCAGAAAATCAACGGCGCGGCGGGTGCGAAGATCAAATACAGGATCAGGGCCAACAGGTTGGCACCAATCAATACCCCAAGGAAATTCACCGTATCACGAATGGCATCGCCAATGGGGACAGCGCTCGCTTTTGGCAGATGGGGGTAATGCTCGTCTTCGACGGCCTGGGCCACGGTGTCGAGGAACATGGAGGTGATCGCAGAGGCCACCGGAACCATCAAGAAGACCGAGAGTATTGCCAGCAAAAATGCTGACCCCCAGCCCACCAGGTCATTGAGCCAGCGCACGTCACCAATGAACGGCAGTGTCGTTTGGTCACCTACCAGCCCCGACAATAGCCAGACAAAGCCGGCGGAAACAGCGATAAGCAAGGCAAGGGTCAGTGCGACCCCAAGCAGTAGTACCCGCCTGAAACGCGGGTCTGGCAATTGGCCCAAGGCAGCGAAAAAGGCGTTCAGGATCATACGTTTATCCAGGTGGTGATGCTGTCGAGATCGGGGCGGGGCCGTTCAGGTGGGGCGGTTGTTTCCGTGCCAATATGGATGAAGCCTGCGATACGTTCATGGGGTTCCAGACCGAGCGCTTGTTGCATAAAGGGGCGGTCATGGCTTGGCCAGCCGCTGAGCCAATTGGCCCCCCAACCGGACGCAAGTGCGGCGTTCAGCAGCGCCAGGCAAACGGCACCGGCGGAATAGGTCTGCTCAAGCGCTGGAATTTTCTCGGAAGGTTTTTGAACTTCGATGACGGCAATAGCTAGGTGGCCCTGATCGAATTGTGTGCGACCCTTGGCGATCTGATCGGCATCTAGTCCCAGCGCTTTTCCACGGGTTTCCGCGATCCCGGCCAGTCTGGCCATTGCGGGTTTTTCCACGACGATAAAGCGCCAGGGTTCCAGTTTGCCATGATCAGGGGTGCGCGCCGCGGCCAACAGCAGAGGTTTCAATGCGTCTGCTGATGGCACCGGGCCTATCAATGTCTTGGCCGGGCGTGATCGTCTGGTCAACAAGAAGTCAAGGGCGTCGGGGTTTGGTTTGGGCATTAAGGGAATCCAGCGGTTAGAGTTGTTGAGCGAGGTAGTCGATTTCACCTTTGAGAAAGGCGTCAAACCGTGGACCTGGCTGTCGAACGTCGAGGGCTGGGCCGAGAGGGTCAGGGGCAGTGATTTTGCTACCAGAGAGAGCCTCTAGCGTCGCGTGGCCGCAAAACGGCACATAGACCTCAGAATAGCCGCCTTCGTGAACAAGCACCAGACGGCCACCGCAATTCTCCTCCGCGATTTGCTTGATGCGCAATGTCATCTGGCGAAACGTGTCCGCTGTGGCCAACATCCGTGCCAGGGGATCAATCGCGCTGGCGTCAAAGCCGCAGGCAACAATAATAATGTCGGGTTGGAACGCAGCGATCCGGGGCAGTACGATTGTGTCCATCGCATGCAGATAGGCGGTGTGACCAGCTCCGGCAGGCAAGGGCAGGTTGATGTTGAACCCTTCGCCTGCGCCACGCCCTCTGTCGGCGATTGCACCGGTATCGAGTGGATAGTTTCCTTCTTGGTGCAGCGAAATGGTCAATACGTCGTCACGATCATAGTAGATCGCTTCTGTGCCATTGCCGTGATGCACATCCCAATCCAGAACGGCAACACGTTGCGCCATGCCTTTTGATTGCGCGTGCTCAATGGCGATGGCGATATTCGCCAGAAGACAAAAGCCGTTTGGGAAATCCGGCAGACAATGGTGGCCGGGGGGACGTGACAGCGCATAGGCATTGTCGAGCGCGCCTGTCATCACCGCATCAACGGCAGCCACGGCAAGCCCTGCGGAGAGAGCGGCAATTTCATATCCTCCGGCAGCAAAGGGCGTGCGACGCCCCAGTTCCCCGCCTCCCGCGTCAGACAAGCGCTTGAACTCATCCAGATAGCCTTCCGGATGCACCCGCAACAAATCTTCACGGCTGGCCATGGCTGCGGAGCGCATGTCGAGATCGGACGAAAGCCCCGTTACATCCATCAGGTTCTTGAGACGTCTCTTTGTCTCGGGGTTTTCAGGTAGACCGCCCGCGGCCAAAGGCTGAACATGGCCGCCAAGAGGGAGCGTGTAGGCGTAGTTGCCCCCGGCATGCCAAAAGCACTTCTCATCCCAGAAAAAGCCTGTCGCCATCGTTTTCTCTCTGTATTCAGTTGATCGGAAACTGACCCAGCAGGTTGGAATTGTCCATGCATCCAAGCCTGCGCGCCAAAGCGGTTAGTCGGTCTCCTTGAGCAAGGCCGCCACATCCAATGGCTCGTTTACCATTGCAAGCTCTCCATCGCTGTCGCGAGGCCAGGCATTCGGAGCGCGATCGCGGTAGAGTTCAATACCGTTTCCGTCAGGGTCCTTGAGATACACAGCCTCACTCACACCATGATCTGCAGCGCCATCCAAGGAGAGGCCAGCATCCAGGACCCGTTTTAAAACGCTCGCGAGGCTCTTGCGATCGGGATAAAGAAAAGCCGCGTGATAGAGTCCGGTGTGACCCTTGGGCGGAGGTGTCCCACCCGCGCTGTCCCAGGTGTTCAGCCCGATGTGATGGTGATAGCCGCCAGCTCCCAGAAACGCTGCGGCGTCGCCATATCTCTGGGTCAGATCAAACCCCAAAACATCCCGGTAAAACTGGATCGCGCGATCCAGATCGGCCACTTTCAGATGAATGTGACCAACCGAAGCCTGTTTGGCATTATCCATTTTTGATCCCCTCGAGTTTCTGCATTTGTCCCCACATAGGGGTCGACGGGCCGTGTCGCCAGCTACGAAACCGCGCATCCCCTGTGCGTCACTAAAAAATCACGATCGGCGAAAACTCGCCCTTTGCGGGAAGAAACTAAGAGAATTTTCGCTGCTCGTGGTATGATTTTTATTGTTACGGGGAGGTAACACCATGTCACGCTTCGGAAAATTCCCCAGATTGGCTGATCTGGTAAGAAAAGTCACGCATTCCACTCACACGGGATACTTGTCGCTTTGTCTGGCTTTGGTGCTGTCTCTGGCGGTGTTGTGGCCAAAATTTTTCTTCATCGTGGGTGCCGGCATCATCGGCGCCGCAGTGGGTTTTTGGCGGCATTATGGGCAATATGCCGAAAACCCTGTTCAGATTTTGAGGCCGACGTTTGGCGTTTCAAGAAAGTGGACAATTGGTCTGATCAGCCTCTTCTTTATGGTTCTCTCGGTCACCTTTTTTCTCAGCGGTTTGTTCGCTCCTGAAGAAAACCACTTCATTTCGGTGCTCTACCTGACCTTCGCAAATGGCTGTTTTTCGTTCAGCATTGCGTATTTCACCGCGGGAAGTATCGCGATATCGGACGCAAAGGAGCGTCTTTCCGCAGCAACGGTCGCGCAAGCGCGCACTTGGCAACAAGAAATCGAGGCGAGCAGCAGTATTAGCATACTGTCTGACCTCTTTCACAAAGCCTAACGCACCATCCCCATGATTTCATAGGTTTTTTCCAGAATTGGCACCGTGATCTCGCGCGCCTGGGCGGCCCCACGCCCCAGGATGCGATCGATCTCGTCAGGCTCGGACATCAAGCGGGCCATTTCCGTCGAAATAGGAGAGAGCTTTGAGACCGCCAGTTCGGCCAATAGCGGCTTGAAAGTACCGAATTGCTGGCCGCCGACCTCGCTTAAAACCTGCTCGACTGTCTGATCGTTCAGCGCTGCGAAGATGTTCACCAGGTTGCGGGCTTCGGGGCGTTCCGCGAGACCGTCAACTTCAGACGGCAAGGCATCGGGGTCGGTTTTTGCCTTGCGAATTTTCTTGGCAATTGTGTCCGCGTCATCTGTCATATTGATCCGAGATGCATCCGATGGGTCGGATTTTGACATCTTCTTGGATCCGTCGCGCAAGGACATTACCCGCGTCGCGGCGCCCTCAATGACCGGTTCGGTCAGCGGAAAGAAGTTAACGCCGTAGTCGTGGTTGAACTTGGCCGCGATATCGCGCGTCAACTCCAGATGCTGTTTCTGATCGTCGCCTACAGGCACATGGGTGGCATGATAGATCAGAATATCCGCGGCCATCAGCGCAGGGTAGCCAAAAAGACCAAGCGAGACATTCTGCGTGTTCTTGCCCGCCTTGTCTTTGAACTGGGTCATCCGCTGCATCCAGCCCATGCGCGCCACGCAGGAGAAAATCCATCCCAGTTGCGCGTGCTCGGGCACCTGGCTCTGGTTGATGAGGATCGACTTTTCCGGGCTGATGCCGCTGGCTATGAAACCCGCTGCCAATTCGCGCGTGTTCCGAAGCAGGTCGGTCGGGTCTTGCCAGACCGTCACAGCATGCAGATCCACCATGCAGTAGACGGTCGGCATGCCCTCATCCTGCATTTTGACAAATCGCTTGATTGCGCCCAGATAGTTGCCAAGTGTCAGCCCGCCCGACGGCTGAATGCCGGAAAAGACACGTGGCGTAAAAGTCGAAGTGGTCATGTCAGGCTCCATTCGGGCTGGAAATGCAATTTGCGCTGGCTTACCCATGGGCCGGAGTATCGTCAAGGAATGAGCCCATGCACGACCACAAAGAAGCGCCTCCGGTCAATCCACTGCCGCCTGTCGTTGTAGTCCTCTTTCTGGCCGTGGCCCTGCCGGAGGCGGCATTCAGTCTGGGCGCACAAGGTCTGATCGGCGGGCCTGAAGCGGTTGGATGGCGTCTGGCCGCCATTCAAACCTACGGATTTTCCGGCGATATTTTCGACTGGATGGTGAGCAATGGGCGCTGGTTGCCCGAACACATGATACGTTTCCTCACCTACCCATTTGTGCACACCAGTTTTACCGGCACGCTATTCGCGGCTGTCTTTCTGCTGGCACTGGGCAAACTGGTTGGCGAAATCATGGGGCAAATCGCGGTCCTTATCCTCTTCTTCGGGAGCGGAATTTTCGGTGCCTTGGTCTACGCGCTTTTACTGAATGATCCGGAATGGCTCGTCGGTGGGTTTCCCTCTGCCTATGGCCTGATCGGCGGGTATTCTTTTGTGATGTGGCAAAGCCTCGCGGCGCGCGGTGAGGAGCAATTGCGCGCATTCAGCCTCATTGCGATGCTGATGGGTCTGCAATTGATCTGGGGTGTGTTTTTTGATGTGGGCAACGGATGGCTGGCCGATCTTTTCGGCTTTGTATTCGGTTTCGCAGCCTCAGCGGTTTTGGTGCCCGGTGGCATTGCGCGTGTCCTGGCGGTCTTGCGGCGCAACTAGGCGACATCAGGCAGATCGTCGAAACGCCCCTTTGATTTCGGAGAGTTTGATCGCCCCGATTATATGCGCAATTCCGAAATAGCTGATCATGCCTATCGCAATGAGGGCGGTCAGCGCCAGAGCCCGCCACCAGGGCAGGCCTAAAAACGGGCTCAGGGCAACATTGCTGAACCAAAGAGCAATGCCCATCAGGCCGGAAGCCAGGACCAAACGCCATATGCGTTGGCGAAATCGCGTATCGAAACGCGCTACATCGCCATATTCGGCGGCACCTGTGCGCAGCAGAGCAACCATCAGCCAGGCGGCCAGGGTCGTTGCGATGGCAGGCGCAATCCAACCAATGAAAGGTGCAAGCCCGATGGCGACCGCTGCGTTCACCACCATGGACACAACCGCGTAGTGAAAGGGTCGGCGCGTATCCTCGCGTGCAAAAAACAGAGGCTGCAGTATCTTTTGCAACACGAATGCAGGAAGCCCCAGCCCGTAAATGGCAACGGCGGTGGCGATGGCCGCCGTGTCATCGACCGTTGCAGCTCCGCGTTCAAACAAAACAGACACCAAGGGGAATGGCACCACAATCAGAGCCACGGCCGCCGGGATCGTCAGCGCGAGGGATATTTCGGCAGCCCGGCTCAAGGCCAGTTTGGCTCCTGCATCGTCGTTGGCCTGAAGGCGGCGCGAGAGATCAGGTAGCAGCACGACGCCAACCGCGATGCCCACAACGCCCAAGGGAAGTTGATAAAGCCGATCCGCTGCAAAGAGCCATCCGACGGCCTTGTCGAAATAGCTGGCCACCTGTTGTCCGACCAGCAGGTTGATCTGTACGACCCCACCCGCCAGCGCCGCCGGAATGGCGACCTTGATCAACCGTCGCATGTCCGGTGTCAGACGGGGCCGCCTCGGCATGATCGAAAACCTTGCGCGTTTGGCTGCATGCCAGAGCAGCGCCAATTGTAGGACACCGGCAACGGGAATGGCCCAGATAAGCGCGCGCGCGATATCCCCGCCAAGATAGGCGGCAGTCGCCATGGCGGAGATCAGCAGGATGTTAAGCAGAACGGGTGCCGCTGCCGCCGCTGCGAACCTGCCAGCGGCATTCAACATGCCCGACAGCAAAGCCGCCAGCGAGATGAAGAGAACATAGGGAAAGGCGACGCGCCCGAATTCGACGGAAAGACCAAATTGCTCCTGCCCTGCAAAACCAGAGGCCAGCGCGTAGATCAGCCATGGCATGGCGGCCATGGCAATCAGCGTCAGTATGATCAGGATGCTGGCCAGCCCCGCAAAAGCGTCAGAGGCGAAACCATCGGGGTCATCGCCGCTTTCCAGGCGCTTAGAGAACATCGGCACAAAGGCCATGTTGAAAGCGCCCTCGGCAAAGAAACGGCGAAACATGTTGGGCAATCTGAAGGCCACGACATAGGCCTGATACAGCGGCCCTGTGCCCAGATACGCCAGGATCATAGCGTCCCGCACAAAGCCCAGAATACGGCTCATCAAGGTCCAGCCGCCAACGGTGAAAAAGCCGGACATCAGGCGGATGGGCTTCACGCGCTGGCCCTTTCAACGCCTTCGTCAATGGCCTGGCGGAGTTTTTTCTCCAACGTGCGCTGTTTGCTCTGAGAATAGTATTTGAGGCCGAACATGTCCTTCACATAGAAGGTGTCGACCACCTGTTCGCCGTAGGTCGCAATGACTGCATTTGCGATATAGACGTTCGCCGCCGCCAATGTGCGGGCAAGATCATACAGCAGGCCCGGACGGTCGCGGGTATCCACCTCGATGATCGTGTAGATTTCGGACCCGTCATTGTCGAATGTGATGTGGGTTGGCACCTTGAAGGCACGCTCGCGTTTCTTGATCTTGTCGCGGGATTTGAAGGCTTCGCGCGCGACAACTTCACCGCCCAGCGTCTTTTCGATCATCTGGCGCAGTCGTGGCAGGCGCGCGGCATCATAGGGGTTGCCGTCGCTGTCCTGTATCCAATAGGCGTCGGTCACCATACCGTCCTTGGTCGTGTAACTGCGCGCGTCCACAACGTTCGCCCCGACCAGCGCCAGTGCACCGGCAAGCCGTGCAAAGATCCCCGGATGATCGGCCATCACAAAACACACACGGGTGGCATCCCGGTCGTCATCGGGATGCAGGTCAATCAGGATTTCATCGTCTTTCACATCCCTTAGCATCTGTGCAAAGACCACATGTGCCGTTACGTGCAGCGCCTGCCAATACGGGTCATAGTGTCGTGAGGTTTCTTTTTGCAGGTCCTTGCGGGGCCAGTCGCTGAGGGCCTCGCGCAGCGCGCGTTTGGCCTCCGCACCGCGGTTTTCGCGGTTCAGGTCTTCCAGACCGGTTTCCAGCGCGCGCCGGGTCTGACGGTATAACGCGCGGATCAGGACAGCTTTCCAATTGTTCCACGTATTCGGTCCAACGCCGCGAATATCGCAGACCGTCAGCACACAGAGTAAATCCAGCCGTTTCACGGTTTGGACAGCCTTGGCAAAATCGCGCACCGTGCGTGGATCAGCAATATCGCGTTTCTGGGCCATGTCGGACATCAGCAGATGGTAGCGCACCAACCATTCGACGGTATCCGTATCCGTTTTCGACAGCCCGAGACGCGGCGCAATTTTCCGCGCCATCTGTGCCCCCAGAATGGAGTGATCTTCCGGGCGTCCCTTACCGATGTCGTGAATGAGCAGTGCGGTGTAGAGAACCTTGCGATCCACCCCGCGCTTCAGGATCGAGGAGGCAACGGGCAGGTCTTCTTCAAGCTCACCCCGTTCGATCTGGGCCAGATTTGCGATACACTGGATGATGTGCTCATCCACCGTGTAGCTGTGATACATGTTGAACTGCATCATCGCGACAATATGCTCGAACTCCGGCAAAAAGGCAGACAGCACGCCCAGCTCATTCATCCGGCGCAGCGCTCGTTCCGGGTTGCCGTGTTTGAGCAGCAGATCGAAGAAAATGCGCCGTGCTTCGGGGGCCGCGCGGACATCGTCGTCGATCAGGTTTAGATTGGATTTGACCAACCGCATCGCATCGGGGTGGATCAGCATGCCCGTGCGCAACGCTTCCTCGAAGAGCCGCAGGAGATTTAGCTTGTCGGACAGAAAGGATTGGTCATCTTTCAGCGCAATGCGGTTACGCATGACCTTAAACCCCTCCCGAACCTTTGGACGCCGCCGGAATATCCGTTCCAGAATGGGCTCCGCCTTGACGTGATCAGCTTCCAGTTTCGTCAGGAAGATGCGGGTCAGATCACCCACCTCGGTTGCATGCAGGAAGAACTGCTGCATGAAGATTTCAACGCCGCGACGGCCCCGCGCGTCTTCATAGCCCATGGCTTCGGCCACCATGACCTGCATGTCGAATGTCAGCTGTTCCGACGCGCGGTTATTGATCAGGTGAAGATGTCCACGCACCGCCCACAGAAAATTTTCTGCGGCGACAAACCCACGGTATTCATCGGCGGTGAAGACATCCAGACCCACCAGATCAGCAGCATCTTTGACGCTGTGAATGTACTTGGCGATCCAGTAGAGCGATTGTAGGTCACGTAATCCGCCCTTGCCTTCCTTGACATTCGGCTCAACCACATAGCGCTGACCGTGCTTGATGTGCCGGGCTTCACGCTCGTTCAGTTTCGCTTCGACAAATTCCCGCCCGGATCCTGAAAACAGCTCCGTGCGCAGACGGTCGGCGAGATCCTGGGTCAGCGCTTCATCGCCCGCCAGATAGCGGTGTTCCAGCATGGCCGTGCGGATGGTGAAATCTTCGGCTCCCAAACGCAGGCATTCTGCAACGGTTCGGCTGGCATGTCCGACCTTGAGTTTCAGGTCCCACAGGATGTAGAGCATGGATTCGATCACGCTCTCGGCCCAGGCGGTGATCTTGTAAGGCGTCAGAAACAACAGATCGACATCTGAAAATGGGGCCATCTCTCCGCGGCCATAGCCGCCCACGGCGATCACGGCGAGATGCTCGCTGGCCGTCGGGTTGGGTTTCGGATGCAACACCTCTTGCGCCACATGCAGCGCAGATTTCACCAAACAATCGGTCAGATAGGTATAGGCACGCGTCATCGGTCGCGCTTCGAAGGGATGGTTCTGAAAAGCCTCTGCGATCTCAGCACGCCCCTTTTTTTGCTGAGCTTTCAGAATTTTCACGGCCTGCGAACGAATGTCGGCAGGCGTGGATGCTTTCTGCAAGGCCGCCGTGAGGTCGCGGTTGAATGCCTGCGTGTCAAAAATCTGTTCGGACGCACAGATCAAATCGCCCACCGTGGGCACATCAATCTGCTGAACTGAAAGGGCCATTTCTGAAGCCTTAGAAACCCGCGCCGCCAAACGATTGCGGTGCCGGGCTGAGTATGACGACCTGAGCGTCCGAAATGGTAGCCACCGCAAGTCCGCGCTCGTTCGTGCCGTCAGGACGCAAACGGAAAATGCCGCTGGCACCCCGGAACCCGGCGCCTTGTGTCAGTGCCCCTCCAGTCAGGGCATCCGACTGCCCTTGGCTGACCAGCGCGCCGATCGCTGCAATGCCATCAAAGGCGAGGCCCCCGATGGGGTGAGGCAGGCTGCCATAGGCGCCTTGGTACTGCGCGCTGAAATTGGCGGTTGCAGAAGGGTCGGGGACCGCGAACCATCCGCCCTGCACGCCTGGTAGGCTGAGTGTCTGAGGTGGAATATCCCAGCGCGTGAGGCCGATGAATTGTGATGTCGCGGTTGTGACCCCGGCTTCGGGTAGCAATTGTGACAGAAGCGGAAGTGCCGTCGCCGTGTCGGTTGTCATGAAAACAGCGTCCGCGGCATTGCTTTGCACGGCAGACTTGATTTGCGGGATGGCTGCGATCACGTCTTGCTGCGATAGCGCGTAGCCAACGGAGCCTACCACTGAGGCACCTTGCGCATTGACCGCATTGCTAATCGCGTCGCGACCCTGGGTGCCGGCATCATCCTGCCCATAAACCACCACAAACCGCTCTTTTCCCTGAGCGCGTGCGTGGCCCACCATTCGATTTGCCGTGTTTTGAAAGGTCTGGCCAAGGATGAAAACATTCCCGCCAGCAATCGCGGCGTTGTTGGAAAATGACAGAACGCTGACACCTTTCCCGGATACGGCGTTGCCAACCGCATTTGCGGAAGCTGCATAAACCGGCCCGAGGATGATCTTTGCGCCTTCATCAATGGCCTGTTCGGCGCGTGCAGCGGCCGTTCCGGCGTCGCCCGCCGTTTGATAAACACGCAAGTCAATGGTCGCGCCATTGAGATCCCGCATTGCCAGTCTTGCCGCATTTTCAAGGCTTTGTGCCAAAATCGCATCGCCGGTCTGTCCGGATCCGCTAGGCACAAGCAAAGCCACTGGCACAGCTTCGCCCGTGTTGATGCTGGGCCCGATCCCGAAGCCACCGGGAACCTGATCGCACGCTGCAACGGCCAGCGCAACAAGAGGTAACAGGGCGGCGCGCAAGACCTTGCGGGCGAATGGGAAAACGGCAAACATATGCGGGTACTCCAGCAGTCAGGGTGTTCGCGCGGATGCGCGGATTTGGAGCAATCATAAACGTCACGAAAGGCGGGTCCAGCTTTGAATTTCCAAAAGGTGGCTTTGAGCGCAGGTCTCTACTTCATTGGCGTCCCTATCGGTACCGCGCGGGACATTACACTGCGCGCCCTTGATGTCTTGGCCTCTGCCGATGTGCTGGCCGCCGAGGATACACGCAGTTTGCGGCGATTGATGGATATTCACGGGGTGCCGCTGGCCGGTCGTTCCTTGGTTGCGTTGCACGATCACAGTGGGGCGGGGGTCACTGAGCGCCTGATCCGAGCCATCGAAGAGGGACGTTCTGTTGCCTATGCTTCGGAGGCCGGAATGCCCCTGATTGCCGACCCGGGTTTCGAATTGAGCCGGGCGGTTGGGCAGACAGGGCATTTGCTGACCTGTGCACCGGGCCCTTCAGCGATTTTGACCGCGCTTGTTCTGGCGGGCTTGCCAACAGATGCCTTTCACTTCGCTGGTTTTTTGCCAAGTGCCAAAGCCGCTCGTCGTAGCGCGCTGGAAACCCTGCGAGACGTTCCCGGCACGTTAGTATTCTATGAGAGCCCAAAGCGGCTGGCAGCGATGCTGGAGGATGCGCAAGCTGCGCTCGGCGCTACGCGTTCCGCCGCTGTGTGCCGTGAACTGACCAAGAAATTCGAAGAGACCAGGCGTGGAACACTCCGGGAACTAGCCGAAGCCTATGCGGGTAACGCCCCAAAGGGCGAGGTTGTGGTCCTGATTGACCGTAACCGTTCAGAAACCATTAGCGAAGATAACTTACGGGGTGATCTGGAAGGCGCGTTGGAAAGGATGTCGATGCGGGATGCCGTCGATATGGTCTCCAAAGCGCACAAATTGCCCCGTCGCCAAGTCTATCAACTGGCTTTGGAGCTATCAAAAGGGTGAAGCATGGCGGCAAGAAATGCGCGTGTTGCAATGGGTCAAATGGCTTTTCATGCAGGCTGTGCCGCTGAGGAGAGTGCGGCAGCAGCCTATGAGCGCCGGGGATTTGCCATTCTGGAAAAGCGGTGGCGGGGACAAGGTGGCGAAATCGACCTCATTGCGCGCAAAGATGGCGTGGTCGTGTTCATTGAGGTCAAGAAAAGCAAGAGTTTCGCAGCCGCGGCATCCTATATCGTGGCCTCTCAAATTAAGCGTATCACGGTCTCGGCTGAGCAATATCTGAGTACTCAGCCCGCAGGACTACTGACCGAAGCTCGCTTTGACGCGGCATTGGTTGACAGCGTGGGGTCAGTTCAGATCATCCCGAACGCATTTGATGCATCATGAGATTGTGAGGGCATTGCACCTTAGGGGATGCTGCGCCATGTAAGGGGCAGCAATGCAGGAGTGGCTATGAAAATTGCCTTTCAGATGGACCCGATCGCCAACGTAGACATCAATGCGGACAGCTCGTTCCGCCTTGCGGAGGAAGCGCAGGCGAGGGGGCATGAGCTTTTCTACTATGCGCCGGACCACCTGGCCTATCAGGAAGGACGGATTACTGCGCGCGGGCACGATTTGCGCGTGCAACGCGTCCAGGGCGAGCATGCTCAACTGGGCCATGCCCGCGAAGTCGACCTCGCGGATTTCGATGTCATCTGGTTGCGTCAGGACCCACCGTTTGACATGCACTACATCACCTCAACCCATCTTCTTGATCGTCTGACACCGGGAACGCTGGTGGCGAACGACCCGTTTTGGGTAAGAAACTATCCGGAAAAGCTGCTGGTCCTCGATTATCCGGATCTGACGCCACCCACCAGCATTGCGCGCGATCTCTCCACCATAAAGGCCTTCAAGGAAAAGCACGGAGATATTATTCTCAAACCACTTTATGGCAACGGCGGCGCCGGGGTGTTCCGTCTGGACGCGAATGATCGCAATCTGAGTTCATTGCATGAGCTCTTCACCGGTTTTTCGCGCGAGCCATTGATCGTGCAGAAGTTCCTTCCCGATGTGTCGAAAGGCGACAAACGCATCATTCTTGTGGACGGTGAAGCGGTGGGCGCAATCAACCGGGTGCCAGCAGCGGGCGAGACCCGCTCGAACATGCATGTTGGCGGTCGGCCAGAAAAAATTGGCATGACGGAACGCGATCTGGAGATTTGTGCCGCTATTGGTCCGTTGCTGAAGGAAAAGGGGCAGGTTTTTGTGGGTATTGATGTGATCGGTGACTACCTGACAGAAATCAACGTCACGTCACCCACCGGCATCCAGGAACTGGAGCGCTTTGATGGCGTGAATATTGCCGCGAAAATCTGGGAGGCGATCGAGCTCCGCAAAGGTTAAGCCTCTGCCGGACTGGCAAGACGAAAGCTGACGGCTTCTGCGACGTGCGGGCTGCGCACGTGTTCGGATTGATCCAGATCAGCGATGGTGCGCGCAACGCGCATCACCCGGTGATAGCCGCGCGCGGAAAGCTTGAAACGCTCTGCCGCTCGCAAGAGTAGCGCGCGCCCTTCGGCGTCTGGCTTCGCGATTTCTTCAAGAGCCTCGCCTGCGGCATCGGCATTTGTGCGCATGTCTGCGTGATGTGCGAAGCGGTGGTGCTGCACCGCCTGGGCTGCGGCCACGCGCGCGGCGATGGTCGCGGATTTTTCTCCGTTCGAAGGTAAATCGAGATCCGTATAGGCCACGGGTGGCACGTCGATCCGCAGATCGAAGCGGTCCATAAGCGGGCCTGAAATGCGCCCGAGGTAGTCTTCTCCGCAGAATGGCACCCGCGCACAGGCTCTTTCTGGATCGGAGAGATATCCGCATTTGCATGGGTTTGCGGCGGCAACCAACATGAAGCGGCAGGGATATTTCACATGCGCATTTGCCCGCGAGATCATGACCTGCGACGTTTCCAGCGGTTGGCGCAGGGTTTCCAGAACGTTGCGCTGGTATTCGGGAAATTCGTCCATGAAGAGAACGCCGTTATGGGCCAGGGAAACTTCACCAGGTTTTGCCAACCGGCCGCCGCCGATGATCGCTGCCATGGATGAGGTGTGATGCGGATCACGGAAGGGCCGGTCGCGTGTAATGCCGCCTTCATCCAGCAGGCCGGCGATCGAATGGATCATGGACGTCTCAAGCGCTTCCATCGCGGTCATGGGCGGCAATATTCCGGGCAATCGTTGGGCCAGCATGGATTTTCCGGAACCTGGTGTGCCTACAAAAATCAGATGATGACGGCCAGCCGCGGCAATCTCCAGCGCTCTTTTGGCACGCTCCTGTCCTTTGACTTCTGACAAATCCATGGTCTGGGGTGTAGGGGCAACTTCACCGGGACGCGCCTGTGCGATCGGTACCTGGCCGGTGAAATGACGCACGACATCGCCCAGCGATTTGGCGGCGGTAACACGTGCATCACTTACCCAAGCGGCTTCGCGCCCGCATTCCTCGGGACATAGCAAGTCAAACCCTTCGCTCGCTGCCGTCATCGCGGCGGGCAGCGCGCCTGTGACAGGTACGATTTTGCCATCAAGAGAAAGCTCTCCCAGAGCGATCACGGATTGGGTGATGTCTTTTGGGATTATCTCCAGAGCGGCCAGAAGGGAGACGGCAATGGGAAGGTCAAAGTGGCTGCCTTCCTTGGGCAGGTCCGCGGGGCTGAGATTGATGGTGACTTTCTTGGACGGGAAAGCGATAGCCATGCAAGCCAGCGCTGCGCG
The DNA here is from genome assembly GCF_049830555.1 of Roseobacter sp. EG26. Lineage (NCBI taxonomy): Bacteria > Pseudomonadati > Pseudomonadota > Alphaproteobacteria > Rhodobacterales > Roseobacteraceae > Roseobacter > Roseobacter sp. EG26. Next base: position 372,728 of record NZ_JBNBLH010000004.1, on the reverse strand, counting down.
TACCCGTTCTTTTGCTTCGGATACGGCCTTGTCGGGCAGGCCAACGATACTGAAGCCGGGTAAACCCGGAGACAATGAACATTGCACTTCGACAAGGCAGGCTTCCACCCCCCGAAAAGCAACCGAATGGGCCAAAGATACCACGATACCCCCTTTGGATCGATATGGTTAATCGGTACTTTACGGGGGTTGATGAAAGGTTAACTCCGACCCGTGTCTGGATCAGACTGGCCAGGCGCGCGTTTGTGCCGTTTTGGGATAGGGGAAAGGATCGTAAGTCTTTTTGAGACCCTCAGCGCGCCATCTTTGAAATACCTGATCGCGGATGACTTGCATGCAGTAGTCGCGCGCCTGATCCGAAACGGGTAGATCGTACCCGATGATCCGCGCCGCGACCGGGGCATAAAAAACATCAGCCAACGAGTAGTCGCCGAATATCCAGCCAGCTTCCGCATCTGACAAGCTGCGCGCTCCGGCCCAAAGCTCTTCAATACGATCAAGATCAGCAAGAACTGCCTCTGATGCCTCAAAACCCTTGTTCACATGCTGCAGCTGCATCGGGCAGGCGTCTCGCAGTGCAAAGAAGCCTGACGCCATCTCCGCGCAGAGCCATCGGGCGCGTGCGCGTTGGGCCGGGTCGGTTGGCCACATCGCCTTGTCAGGATGTCGCTCTGCCAGCGTTTCTGCCATTGCCATGGTTTCTCCCACCACAAGGCCGTCAGCTGTTTTCAGAACGGGAACAAGGCGCGCTGGTGCCAAGTTCGCCAGATCAGATGTCATGGTGCCGCTGTAAAGCCCGATCATGTGAGAGCGAAATGAGAGATCGAATTTCTCCAACATCAGCCAGCCACGCAAGGACCAGCTCGAGAAAGTGCGATCACCGATATATAGATCATAGGTCATGGATGGACCCTAGTCGTGCAGCACCAAGTTAGGCAAATTGTGATCTGTGCGCTGCCCGATCACGGAAGGTGATTGATCTCGGAGACACGCGCCCCCTCTGTCGTCAACGTGATACGGGTAACAGAAAGATTATCGATCTTCTGCGCAATTGCCTTTTCAGGCGTGATTTCCAGCGCGCGCTGTATCTGGGTGAGGATGACACCAATATGTGCAACGGCAATAATATGCTGCGCGGTGTGGGCATCCGTGAGCCGCAGCACAGTTGACGCAACGCGCTCCGCCGTCATGTTCCAGCTTTCGCCTTCGGGTGGTCGCACATCACCGGGCATTTCCCAAAAGGCGCGGCTGAGGTCAGGGTCCCGCTCGGCGACGTCCTTGAAGTGCATTCCGTCCCAGACACCAAAGTTCATCTCCCTCAATCCGCGGTCGTGCGACAGGCGCGTGTGACGGCTGCCGGCAATGGCGTCCGCGGTCTGTACGGCACGTATCAGGTCCGAGGAGATCAGCAGGGCGTTCTGCGGCAGATAGGCGCGTAACCGGGCGATCTGATCGGCATCCGACAAATCCGCTGGTACGTCGCGCCAGCCGACAAAGGCTTTCTCATGGGTCGGACCATGTCGAACCCAATGCCAGGTTGTCATGGCAGACGTCCCTTCAAAACGCTCGGTAATCCCGCCGTGATCATGACAGCGGTGTCTGCCTGAGCGGCCAGGGCGATGTTGAGCCTTCCTTGCGCCTCTCGAAATTTTCGGGCCAACGTGTTGTCTGGCACAATCCCATGACCAACTTCATTTGAGACGATAACAACGGGCGCAGGCGACCCGGCGAGTGCAGTCAAAAGATCGGATTGTGCGGCATCCAAATCGCGTTCATCGATCATTTGATTGGTTAACCACATGGTTGCACAATCCACCAAAACGGCTTGATCTGATTCCAATCGGGACAAGATGGGAGAGAGATTCAAATCTGCCTCAAAATTGAGCCAATTGTCATTTCTGCGGGATTTATGCACCTCGACCCGCATTTTTACTTCGTCATCAAATATTCTTGATGTCGCAATGTAAACCGGAGCTAAACGACTGCTTAACAAAAGGTTTTCGGCCCAAACCGATTTACCCGAGGCCGCACCCCCTAGTACGAAGCTCAATTTTGGCAACATTTTATAAACCTTTGCGGTGAACCAATCGTCTGCATTGTGCGTATCTATATCAATTGTACACGGCAAGGTGTGCTTCATCTGACTGGGAGATGTCGCTATGGCTTTGGATACAGTAAGAGATATGTCGCTCTCGCGGAAAGCGATGAAGGCCGAGTTGTTGGACGCGGAAACAGAGTTGCGACTGGCCTATGCCTGGCGCGACGATCGATGTGAAAAATCCCTTCACCGACTGATCACGGCCTACATGCGGCTCGCGATCTCAATGGCCTCAAAGTTCAAGCGGTACGGCGCGCCCATGAACGATCTGATCCAGGAAGCAGGTCTGGGTCTGATGAAAGCGGCCGATAAATTCGATCCAGACCGCGGCGTTCGTTTCTCTACCTATGCCGTATGGTGGATCAAAGCCTCTATCCAGGACTACGTGATGCGCAATTGGTCGATGGTTCGGACCGGTTCGACGTCTTCACAGAAATCTCTCTTCTTCAACATGCGTCGCGTACAGGCCCGCCTCGAACGTGAGAGTGCTGCGGTGGGCGAGACGCTGGACCGCCATCAGCTGCGCCAGATGATTTCATCTGAGATCGGTGTTCCCCTGCACGATGTCGAGATGATGGAGGGGCGATTGTCGGGTTCGGATTACTCACTGAACGCGACGCAATCGACAGAGGATGAGGGTCGCGAGTGGATTGATGCCTTGGAAGATGACAGTGTCCAGGCGGCAGAAACCGTCGAACACCAGCACGACACCGAACAACTGCGCGCCTGGTTGCTGAAAGCAATGAACGATCTGAACGAGCGGGAGCGGTTCATCGTGCGGGAGCGCAAGCTTCGGGATCAACCGCGCACGCTGGAAAGCCTGGGGCAGGAGTTGTCTCTCAGCAAGGAACGCGTCCGGCAGCTTGAGGCGGCGGCCTTTGGGAAAATGCGTAAATCACTTGAAACGCAATCGCGCGAAGTGCATCACTTCCTGATGTGAACACGTCCATTATTCCGCTTCTGATTATTGCCGGATCAGTCTTTTCGACTGCATCTTCTGTCTGGTCAGAAGATATTATTCCGCCGCCGCCGCAGGTTGCGCGCGCTGCCGATGTGGTTTTCATCGGTGAGCAGCACGACAATCCCGGTCATCACCAACTGCAAGCCCGCTGGGTCGAAGCGCTGGAGCCCAGAGCTCTGGTCTTCGAGATGCTCACACCTTTGCAAGCTGAGGCCGTCACGGAGGACAATCGCCAGGATGAGGCTGCCCTGAAATCCGCGCTGGCATGGGAGACTTCAGGCTGGCCGGATTTTGCGATGTACTATCCGGTTTTCGAGGCGGCACCTCTGGCCAGAATCTACGGGGCAGGTGTGCCTCGTGACGAAGTGCGCAATCTGATGACTGCGCCATTGGGCGCGGCATTCGGGGCGGAAGACGCGATCCGGTTCGGAATAGACAAGGCTTTGTCTGAGGTTGAGCAAATGCAACGTGAACAGATACAGCGCATCGCCCATTGCGATGCGTTGCCGGAAGAGATTCTTCCGACCATGGTATCCATCCAACGCCTGCGAGATGCTGTTTTGGCGCGCGCGTCTAGCAAGGCGCTATCACAGACGGGCGGACCCGTTGTGGTGATAACGGGCAATGGTCATGCCCGAACCGATTGGGGGGCGCCTTTTTTGCTGGCGTTTTCTGACCCGGACATAGAGATTTTTTCGCTGGGGCAGGGTGAGGCAGAGACTGATCCGGATGGCGTTTTTGACACGATCGTGGACGGACCTTCGGTGGATCGTGGCAATCCATGTGATGCCTTCAACTGAGCTTCGGGGGCTGGTGATCGGTTTGTTGGCGGCTTATGGTCTGGGAAAGTTCACCCCGGACAAGGGCGCAAAATGCTGACCGGAAAACATATTTTATTGATCATCGGTGGCGGTATCGCCGCCTTCAAATCGCTCGACCTGATCCGTCGGCTGCGCGAACGAGGGGCAGTCGTCACACCGGTGCTTACCAACGCCGGAGAAGCGTTTGTCACGCCACTGTCTGTATCGGCTTTGGCAGGGCGCAAAGTTTTCCGTGATCTCTTTGACCTGACGGACGAAGCGGAAATGGGTCATATCCAACTCAGCCGCGTTGCCGATCTGGTCATTGTTGCGCCCGCCACGGCGGATTTGATGGCGAAGATGACAAGCGGCGTAGCGAACGATCTGGCAAGCACGTTGCTTCTGGCAACCGACACGCCGGTCATGATCGCGCCCGCGATGAATGTGCGCATGTGGCAGCACGCCGCAACGCAACGCAACCTGGAGACCTTGCGGCGAGATGGCACACAAGTGGTAGGACCCAACGAGGGGGATATGGCTTGCGGTGAATTCGGTCCGGGGCGGATGGCCGAGCCCATGGAAATCATCGCGTCGATTGAGGCGCATCTGACCGATGGACCCCTTTCAGGCAAGCGCATTCTCGTAACCTCCGGTCCAACCCATGAGCCCATCGACCCGGTTCGCTATATCGCGAACAGATCATCGGGCGCGCAGGGAACCGCAATTGCTCGTGGGTTGATTGCACTCGGCGCAGAGGTGATTTTCGTGACTGGGCCGGCTGAAGTCTCTCCGCCGGAAGGTGCACAAGTCGTTTCCGTACAGACTGCCCAGGAAATGCTCACGGCGGTACACGCCGCTTTACCTGTGGAAGCTGGTATTTTCGCCGCCGCGGTGGCGGATTGGCGCGTGGCGGGTGCAAGCGAGCGAAAGCTCAAGAAATCCAAGGATGGTGTGCCGCGCCTTGAGTTTGCAGAGAACCCGGACATTCTTAAAGAGGTGTCGCATCTTGAAGAGAACCGCCCGAAGCTGGTGATTGGATTTGCCGCAGAGACCAACGATGTTGTTGATAACGCCGTTGCGAAGTGGAAGCGTAAAGGCTGTGACTGGATCGTGGCCAATGATGTCTCGACCGGCAGTGGGGTTATGGGGGGCTCTGAAAATACGGTGATGCTGATTGATAAAAATGGTGTCGAGAACTGGCCTACCATGCCAAAGACCGACGTCGCCAGGCGGTTGGCGGAACGCATCGCACAGGCATTGGCGTGATTTTTACCGGTGGCAGAGGGTGATATTTTGGTTCAGATCAAAGTGACCTGGGTCGACGGGGCGGACCGCGAGGTGCCGCTACCCACCTATCAGACGGCGGGAGCTGCTGGCGCAGATGTACGCGCAAATCTGCTCCATGGTGCAGTGACATTACAGCCGGGTGCGCGGGCGTTGGTTCCTACGGGTTTCCAGATTGAAATTCCGGAGGGGTATGAGGTTCAGGTGCGCCCTCGTTCCGGGCTTGCGTTGAAGCATGGCATCATGTTGGTCAATAGCCCGGGCACAATTGACAGCGATTATCGTGGACCCGTTGGCGTGATCCTGTTGAACGCGGGTGAGGGTGCATTTGTCGTGACCCATGGCATGCGTATTGCGCAACTGGTTGTTGCCCCGGTTGTTCGCGGTCGATTTGAAATATCTCAACAGCTTAGCGAGACGGCGCGCGGGGTCGGTGGATTTGGCTCAACCGGAGGCGATTGATGCTGTTAGTCCTGATCATGGCGGCCGCGCTTTGGGGGTTCGGCGCGCTCATGGGCGCCCCCCGTTCAACACGGTTGATGATGCTCGCGGTTCTTTACGTAGGAGTTTTGATCATTCAACTCACCTTACCCACCGGTAACGCGCTGCGTCTCGCGACAGGTGGCAGCGCCGCACCCTGGCTTCTTATAGGAGGCTTTGCAGTCATAGTGCTGGTTTATCGGCGGGTTCTCAAAGCTCTCCGCACAAAGGCGGATGCGGCCCAGGCGCGGCCCCAGACCGACGGTCCCAAACCTGCTTTCAGCGATACGGAACTCAATCGTTACGCCCGCCATTTCGTGCTGCGTGAAATCGGCGGACCGGGGCAAAAAAAGATCAAAGAGGCTCGCGTTCTGGTGGTCGGCGCAGGGGGTCTGGGCGCGCCCGCATTGCAATATCTGGCAGCTGCCGGGGTAGGTACAATTGGCGTGATTGATGACGATGTAGTTGAGAACGCGAACCTGCAACGTCAGGTCATCCACAAAGATGCGGCGATCGGGACACCCAAAGTGTTCTCCGCCCAATTAGAGATGATCGCGCAAAATCCTCACGTGACCATACGTCCCTATCACCGGCGTTTGACCAAAGACATCGCGGCCGAGCTCTTTGCAGATTATGATCTTGTCTTGGATGGAACCGATAATTTTGAGACGCGATATCTGACCAACAGCGTCGCGGTGACGCGCAAAATCCCACTTATCTCCGGCGCGCTCAGCCAGTGGGAAGGACAGCTCAGTGTGTTCGATCCGGCAAATGGCGCGCCTTGCTATCGTTGTATTTTCCCGCAAGCACCGGCCCCCCATCTGGCACCATCCTGCGCGGAGGCGGGGGTGCTGAGCCCCTTGCCCGGCGTCATTGGGGCGATGATGGCCGCTGAAGCTCTCAAGATTATCACTGGCGCGGGTGCGGCCCTGCGCGGACAGATGGTCATATACGACGCGCTTTACGGTGAAAGCCGGACCATTTCAGTCGCGCGCCGGGAAGATTGTCCGACCTGCGGGATCGCGCAAGCAGGAACGGGCTGACGCTGGAAAAGAACAAGGGGGGTGGTTGTGCATCCAGAAGGTGCGGCCTAGCTTGTGCCTCAAAGGAGATATCCATGAAAAATCCGTTGCTACAAGACTGGAAGGCACCTTTTCAGATTCCCCCTTTTGATCAGATCACGGACGAAGATTTCGCCCCGGCTGTCGAGGAGGCGTTGGCGCAACATGCGGCTGAAATTGATGCCATAGCAACGACGGACGCGCCAGCGACTTTTGCCAATACGATTGAGGCGCTGGAGGCAGCGGGCAAGATGCTGGACACGGTTCTGGGGGTTTTCTTCAACGTTGCCGGAGCAGATAGTAACCCGACAAGAGAGGATTTGCAGCGGCAGTTCTCCCCCTTGCTTGCAGCTCATTTTTCGGAAATTTCGAGCAATGAGGCCTTGTTCGCGCGGGTCGCCGAGGTCTGGAATCAACGCGATACATTGACGTTAGCGCCAGAACAATCACGGGTTCTTTTGTTGACCCATCGCGGATTTGTGCGATCCGGTGCCGCTTTGTCCGCAGATCAAAAAGAGCGCATGAAGCAGATCAAGGGACGGCTGGCTACACTTGGCACCAAGTTTACCCAAAACTTGCTGGCCGATGAGCGGGATTGGTTCATGCCCCTCTCAGAAAGCGACATGAAAGGATTACCTGATTTCGTAGTTGACGCTGCCCGTGCCGCCGGGGAAGAAAAGCAGGCGGGCGGTCCGGTTGTCACCTTGTCGCGGTCGTTGATTGTGCCGTTTTTGCAGTTTTCCGAGCGAAGAGATTTGCGCGAAAAGGCCTTCGCCGCCTGGACAGCACGCGGGGCCAACGGCGGTGATACGGATAATCGCGACATCGCGGCAGAAATACTGAGTTTGCGCGAGGAACGAGCAAAACTCCTCGGCTATGAGAATTTCGCCGCCTACAAGCTGGAAACAGAAATGGCCAAGTCCCCGGAGGCCGTGCGGGATCTGCTGATGGCGGTATGGGCGCCTGCGCGACAGCGGGCCGAGGCGGATGCCGAAATCTTGACCCGCATGATGCAGGAAGACGGTGTGAACGGGCCACTGGCACCCTGGGACTGGCGCTATTATTCCGAAAAACGCAGGGTGATCGAGCATGATCTGGATGAGGCTGCCCTGAAACCCTACTTCCAGCTTGACCGTATGATTGACGCGGCTTTTTCCTGTGCAACGCGGCTTTTCCGGCTGGAATTCAAGCCGCTGGAGGTGGCATTTTATCATCCTGACTGCAGGGCCTGGGAGGTCACACGGGACGGGCACCATGTGGCGGTGTTCGTCGGGGATTACTTTGCGCGCGGATCAAAACGCTCTGGCGCATGGTGCTCTGCCATACGGTCGCAGGCGAAATTCCCGAAAGCGCAAACGCCCGTAGTGTTGAATGTGTGCAATTTCGCCAAGGGTGATCCGGCTTTGCTCTCCTATGACGATGCGCGCACGCTTTTCCATGAATTTGGTCACGCGTTGCATCAGATGCTTTCCGACGTGACCTACGAGACCGTTTCCGGAACTTCCGTTGCACGGGATTTTGTCGAGTTGCCAAGCCAGCTTTATGAACATTGGCTCGATGTGCCGGCCGTTCTGGCAGAGTTTGCAACCCACGCCCAAACCGGCGCGCCCATGCCCGAAGACATGCTGGAACGCGTGTTGGCAGCAGCGACCTATGACATGGGGTTTCAAACAGTTGAATATGTCGCTTCAGCGCTTGTTGATCTGTCCTTCCACGATGGCGATGCTCCCAAAGATCCGATGAAGAAACAGACGGAAGTGCTTGCCGCATTGGGCATGCCTGATGCGATCACGATGCGCCATGCAACGCCGCATTTTGCGCATGTCTTTGCGGGCGACGGGTATTCCAGCGGGTACTACAGTTACATGTGGTCGGAGGTGATGGATGCGGACGCCTTTGAAGCCTTCGAGGAGGCTGGCGGCGCATTTGATCCCGAACGGGCGCAGGCGCTCGAAGAACATATTCTGTCAACCGGCGGCAGTCGCGATGCGGCGGAACTCTACACCGCATTCCGGGGGCGTTTGCCGGGGGTCGAAGCCTTGTTGAAAGGGCGTGGCCTGGCGGCGGAGTAAGCTCAGTAGCCGTTGGCGCGGTCAACAAGGTGCATGAAGGGTTCACCTGCCTCGCCGCGCCGCACGTTTTCGGCAATGACCTGAGAAGCCGTGATTGGCCGCGTTTCTGCCGCAACATGAGGGGTCACTGTGACATGCGGATGGGTCCAGAATGGGTGATCTTGCGGCAATGGCTCGGTTCGAAACACATCGAGCGTTGCATGCGCGATCTTGCCACTGTCCAAAGCTGTCAGAAGAGCGGCGTCGTCGATCAGCGGTCCCCGCCCGGGATTGATGATAAATGCCCCGTCAGGCAACTGGGCGAGGGTTTTTGCGTTGAGCGTGTTTTCTGTCTCCGGCGTATCGGGCATCAATAAGATCAGAATCTCGGCATTGGAAAGCGCATCTGCCAAGCCGTTGGCTCCGTGATACAGAGTCAATCCGCTTATTGATTTGGGTCGGCGGCTCCATCCGCTCACATCAAAATCAAGACTTTTGAGTGTTTGGGCCACCGAACTGCCAAGCGCGCCCAGGCCCAGGATGCAAACGCTACGCTCCGCCGCCAAGGGCGGCGTATGCGGTTCCCAGGTGTGATCAGGATTGTTGATGTGGCGATCCATCCCAAGATGGTATCGCATGACATGACCAACAACCCATTCCGTCATCGACCGTGTCATGCCGGGGTCGACCATGCGGGCGAGCGGGATGTTCAGGGTATCGTTGTCGACCACAGCTTCGACTCCGGCCCATAGATTCAGCACGGCTTTGGCGCGTTTGAAAGGGGTGAAATCCTGAAGCGGAGAATTGGGCGCGTAGACGATGTAGTCGACTTCTGCGGCCGCAATCTCCGGCGATAAGTGTACGTTGAGGTCAAGCGCCGAAAACGCGGATTTCAGCGGGCTCCGGTAAGTCTCCCAACGATCAATATGGGCGGCGAACAATACGTTGATGGTCATTCCAGAAAACTACCTGAGGCGATGGACATGGGCGCTCTGCATCAGTCCGAACGCCAGCATCAACACGAGCATGGCCGAACCACCGTAGCTGACGAGAGGCAAAGGTACCCCGACAACCGGTGCCAGCCCCATGACCATCGACATGTTCACGGCAAAGAACAGGAAGAAGTTGAGCGCGATGCCCAGAATGAGAAGGGATGAAAACCGATCCTTGTTCATCAGGGCGGACCAGACGCAAAAGACGATGATCAGCGCGTAGAGACCCAGCAAGGAAAAACCACCCAGAAATCCGAATTCCTCCGCCAGGGTGGTGAATATGAAATCGGTATGTTTTTCAGGCAGGAAATTCAGACGGCTTTGGGTTCCTTGCATAAAGCCGCGCCCGGTCCATCCCCCTGACCCCAGTGCGATCTTGGATTGCGTGATGTGATATCCCGCACCCAGCGGATCAGAGCTGGGATCGAGAAATGTATCAATACGGCGGAACTGATAGTCTTTGATCAGTTGCCAGGACGTCCCGCGCGATTTGAATACGGTCGTGACGAGGCCGATCGCGCTGGCCAGAACGGCGGCAAAATATGCCCAATGAACACCGGCCAGAAACATCAAACCGCCCCCGGCGGCCAGCAGCAAAATGGATGTGCCAAGATCTGGCTGACGCAATACCAAAAACGTCGGGATAATGATGACGATGACAGGCAAAATAACCCAGAATGGGTGGGACGTGCGTTTGGCGGGCAACCAATCGTAATAAGCGGCCAGAAACATCACCAGCGTGATCTTCATCAACTCTGAGGGTTGCAGGCGCATGAATCCCAGGTCAATCCAGCGCTGAGCGCCCATACCCACCGTGCCGAAAAGCTCCACCGCGACGAGCAACCCGATGGTGACCAGATAGGCAATTCCCGCCAAACTGCGCCAAAACCAGATCGGCACCATGGCGACGCCGAGCATCAGGACGAAGCCCATCAAAAACCGCTTCATTTGAGGTTCCGCCCACGGGCTGAACGACCCGCCCGCTACGGAATAAAGCATCAAGAAACCCGCGCCGGAGACCGATGCGAGCAGGATGGCGACGGGCCAGTTCAGATGGAGGATCTTGCGAAAGCCGGTCGGCGCTGTTTTGACCGCATATTCAAGATAGCTCATGCCTGATCCCGCCCGATGAAGGAAGCCTGAGGTTGCATATCGCGGAGTTTTTCCTGCTGTAGCTCGATGCGTTCGCGATCCTTGGCGGGGTAGGCTTCAAGCGGCGGGGCAGCGCCGTAAAGCGCTTGCAGCATGATGTCGCGTGCAATGGGGGCTGCAGCTTTTGAGCCCCCACCACCATGCTCGACCACAACAGCAGCGGCGTATTTTGGTTTATCAATCGGGGCGAAGCTTACAAACAAAGCGTGATCGCGCCGTTCCCAAGGCAAATCTTCATTGCGAATGACGCCCGCACGCCGTTCGGCTGCTGTGATGTTGCGCACTTGACTGGTGCCGGTTTTCCCCGCCATGCGCATGGTGTCCTCGATGATCCGGGAGCCATAGGCAGTGCCGCGACGATCATTGACGACCGCGTTCATAGCGCGGCGCATTTTTCTCAGGTTATTTTCGTTCAAACCGAGATCTTCGCCACCGCGAGAGGGCGTTTCAACGCCATCGATTGACTTGATCAGGCGCGGCTCTACCGCGCGACCAGTGGCGATACGCGCGCTCATCACCGCCAGCTGCATCGGTGAGGCCAGCATAAATCCCTGGCCAATCGAGACATTTACCGTGTCACCAACGCGCCAGTCCTGACCGTAATTGGTTGCCTTCCAATCCATCGTTGGCGCGATCCCTTGTGCAACGGCAGACATCGGGACGTCATGCCGGATGCCGAGGCCGAAACGCTTTGCCATGGCAGAGATTTTTTCGATCCCAATCTTGATGGCCAGATCATAATAGTAGACGTCGCAAGAGCGTTTGAGAGAGGTTTGCAGATCGACCCAGCCATGCCCGGCTCGTTTCCAGCAGTGGAAACGGCGGCCTGAAACCGTCAGATGCCCGGGGCAGTATACTGTTTCGTCGGGCCCTATCAGGCCAGCTTCCAGAGCCGCCATAGCCGTCATCATTTTGAAGGTCGATCCGGGAGGGTAGAGACCCTGCACAGTCTTGCTTGCGAGCGGCCGGTACTTGTTTTCCGTCAGGGATTTGTAATCTTTGACGGAGATGCCCCGGACGAAGAGATTGGGATCAAACGTGGGTGCTGATGCGCAGGCAACAAGATCTCCGTTGTCGCAGTCGATGACAACAGCACTTGCGCTTTCCTCGCTCAAACGGGCCTGAACATAGCCCTGCAGTTTCGCATCGATGGTCAGTTGCAGATCAGACCCCGGGGTGCCTTCGCGCCGATCAATCTCGCGCATGACCCGTCCGGCAGCATTGACCTCGACCCTTTTCGCGCCGGCTTTCCCGCGCAGCATCGGTTCCAGTTTCGTTTCCACGCCGACCTTGCCAATCTGAAAGCGGGGGATGCGCAATACGGGCTCGGGATCGGTGATTTTTTCCAGATCATAATCTGATACCGGGCCGACATAACCCAATACATGCGCAAAATCAGACCCTTGCGGATAAACTCGGCTCAACCCGACCTCCGGCGTGACGCCAGGCAGTGCCGGTGCATTCACAGAGACACGGCTGATGTCATCCCAACTGACATCTTCCGCAATCGTGACGGGCAGGAAGGAGGGCGATCTTTTTAATTCCAGCCTTGTACGCTCTAACGTCTCTTCGTCCAAGGCAATGATCCTGGAAAGCCTTTCAAGGACGAGATCGGTATCCCCTGCATCTTCGCGCACAATCACGATGCGGTAGGATGGCGCATTCTGTGCAAGCCTGAGGCCATTGCGGTCGAAAACTTCGCCGCGCGATGGCGGGATAAGACGAACATTGATCCGGTTTTCCTCGGCCAAAAGCCGAAACTGATCCGCCTGATCAACCTGCAGGAACCGCATGCGTGCCGCGAGCCCGCCAATAAACAATAGCTGTGCGCCGCCCAGCAAGGCCGCACGCCGCGTGATGCGGCGATGGCTGAAGTCTGTTTCCGCGCGGGTTTTTTTCATTGTAGAACCCCTGATCGAAAGGCGGAGTGTTTCATATTCGGCCTCCTGACCCATCCATGTCGCCGGGCATGGCCTTGCGCACGCGCATCAACCCATGGGTGACCGCAACGACAAGCGGATAGAAGAGCATTGTCATGATCGTCTCGAACAGCGTCAAGCCAAAGGCAGGCAATTCCACCAGGGTGATTATCAAAAGCGCGCGATATGCCAAAGCGACGCCTGCCACCACAATGCAAACCGTAAGCCATTCGCGGGCAAACCCTGTGTCACGCAGTCCCCGCGCGCGGTTTTTCAGCCTTTCGCATGCCACAAGTGCCAGAAGCGCCCAAAGCCCGGGGGGGCGTTGCAACAGGAGATCGGCCAGCAAAAAAAGCAACGCGAGGGCAATCGCCGGAACGTATTCGGGACGCCGAATTGACCACGCACAAGCGAAGGCCAAAAGTAGATCCGGCCCAACCCACCGGCGCGGCGTCGTGTCGAGTGGCAAAAGGTGGAAAAACAGGATGACACACACCAGCAAGGTGAAGCCGAGACGCATTGTCCAAAGTCTGGTTTGAGGAAGCTCGCTCACTGGCTGACCTCCTCTTGTGCTATCTGAGCGGGGGTGGGCAATTGAGGGCCGATGATACGGGCCGTGTCAGTGACCGGATCGGTGCCGTGATGGCGCAGCACCCGCAGAAACTCCAGCCGTTGGTAATCGGCGGCCAGCCGCACGCGCAGTTTACCGGCCGGATCGGAGGCGACCTGACCGATCAGAAGCCCGGCGGGGAAAACACCGCCATCGCCTGAGCTGATGACACGGTGTCCCGGTCGTACCAGATCACTATCTTCGAGAAAGTCGATGGGAGGTGCGGAGGTATTGTCGCCCGACACGATCACCCTCTGCCCGGAGGGTTGGATGATCGCCGGAATACGACTGGAGGCATCGGTCAGCAAAATCACGCGTGCGGTGTTCTGCGCAACTCCCGAGATGCGCCCAACGACACCAATGCCATCCATCGTGGCCCACCCGTCAACGACCCCATCGCGGGCACCGACGTTCAGCAGCACCGATTGACGAAAAGGCGATCCGCTATCTGCCAGAACAACGCCGGTAATATACGTCAACCGGGGATCCAGCCGAACCTTGTTCAAATCCAGCAGGCGGGCGTTCTCCTGCTCCAGCTGCAATGCGGCCTCTTTCCAGGCTTGCATCCGGCGTAGTTCAGATCGCAGCTCGCTGTTTTGTTCTGCCAGCCGCTGGTAGCTTTGAAAGTCCTGCAGCAGGTTGACGACACCGGTAACCGGGGCCATCGCCCATTCAAGGTTGGGGACAAAGCGGTCGGCAACCTGCGCACGGAACCGCTCCACGCGCGGGCTGTCGATGCGCCAGACCAGAAAAATGCCCAAAAGACACAAAACCAGAACGCTCAGCAGCAGCCGACGTACCGGGCCGGTAAATTCGCTGCTATTCGATCGGTCCGTTGCCATTTCTTGGCGTCTCCTGCCCCTTCGTCAGCCTGGGCAAACCCTGCCGCAGATTTCGGGCAAATTACCTTCAGGTCTCAGCTGTCATAGTCGATAGCGTGGCGCAATTGCTTCTCGTATTCCAGTGCTTTGCCGGTTCCCAGCGCCACGCAGTTCAGGGATTCATCGGCAATCGAAACGGCCAAACCGGTCTGTTCGCGCAATGCAAGATCGAGATCTCCCAACAACGCGCCGCCGCCCGTGAGCATGACCCCGCGATCAACAATGTCGGCCGCCAGATCGGGCGGAGTGGTTTCCAGCGCGGTCATGACCGCCTCGCAAATCTGTTGCACAGGCTCCGCCAACGCTTCCGCAATCTGGGCCTGTGTCACTTCTATTTCTTTCGGTACGCCATTGAGAAGGTCGCGACCGCGAATTTGCATGGAAGTGCCGCGCCCGTCATCAGGCATACGTGCCGTGCCGATGGATGTTTTTACCCGCTCAGCGGTGGTTTCGCCAACAAGAAGGTTCTGCTGTCGACGCAGGTAGCTGATGATCGCCTCATCCATCCGGTCGCCACCGACGCGAACGGAGCGCGCGTAGACGATATCACCAAGGCTGAGAACCGCGACCTCGGTGGTGCCGCCGCCAATGTCCACGACCATATTGCCAGTAGGGTCGGTGATGGGCATGCCAGCCCCGATGGCCGCCGCAATCGGTTCCGCGATCAGACCCGCACGCCGTGCGCCAGCACTGAGAACCGATTGCCGGATGGCACGCTTTTCAACGGGCGTCGCCCCATGCGGCACACAGACGATGATCTTGGGTTTGGAGAAGGTCGAACGTTTGTGGACCTTGCGGATAAAGTGCTTGATCATTTCTTCGGCGGTGTCGAAATCGGCGATAACACCTTCGCGCATGGGCCGGATCGCCTCGATGCTACCTGGTGTCCGCCCGAGCATCAGCTTGGCGTCTTCACCAACGGCCAGCACCTTCTTGACGCCGTCCTTCACGTGATAGGCGACCACCGAAGGTTCCGACAGAATCACGCCGCGCCCTTTTACGTAGACCAGCGTATTCGCGGTTCCGAGATCGATGGCCATATCGGATGAAAACAGCCCGCGGATTTTGTCAAACATTGCGATTTACCTTGCTCGAATTTGCCTTGGCCCGCGACTCCGAAGAGGCGGGCTTTTAACCCCTTATAGGCTTAGGCGGGTTAAGGTGAAAGAGGCGTTAACGATGACGCCAATATCCTGTTGCAAACGTGCTAATTTTACGGTCGGGCGAGATTGAGCGGACTGTCGATCACTTTAGTTGCATGAAATCAACGCTGCTCGACATTCGTTACCCTGGTCACATGGCCCGTACTTCAGGGTAAATCTCAATCTTGCCGGATTTCATTAGGCAAAAGCTTGCGCACGTCTGTCAAAGTGAGCGGGTCGCGAAAACCGCGACCTGCTCAAATCCGGCTAGCTTACGTCTTTGTAGCTGATTTCGGGTTTGTCCTTGCCACCTTTTTCACGACGGACCAACAGGCGGTTCAGCGCGTGGATGTAGGCCAGTGCCGAGGCTACCACCGTATCGGTGTTGGCCGATTGCCCGGTGACGATGCGCCCCTCCTCTTCCATGCGGACAGAAACGGTGGCTTGAGCATCCGTTCCTTCGGTGACCGCGTGCACCTGATACAGTTGCAACCGTGCCTCATGCGGCACCAGCGCCTTGATGGCATTGAAAGACGCATCCACGGGCCCATCGCCTGTCTGGGTTGTCGCGTGGTCTTTGCCATCCACTTCCATCACCAGATCGGCCTGTTGCGGGCCATCCGTGCCGCACACCACCTTGAGCGACTTCAGTTTCAGACGGTCGTTTTCAGCATCCGAAGACGTGCGCATCAGGGCGATCAGGTCGTCGTCGTAGATTTCCTTTTTGCGGTCGGCCAGTTCCTTGAACCGCACGAAGACGTCCTTGAGCTGATTGTCACCCAGTTCGAACCCCAAATCTTCAAGCTTGGAGCGCAGGGCGGCGCGACCGGAATGCTTGCCCATCACCAGATTGGTCTCAGACAGGCCCACGTCTTCGGGGCGCATGATCTCGAAGGTTTCCGCGTTTTTCAGCATGCCATCCTGATGGATGCCGCTTTCATGGGCAAAGGCGTTTTTGCCCACGATGGCCTTGTTGAACTGCACCGGAAAGCCGGAAACGGTTGCCACACGGCGCGAGATATTCATGATCTTGGTGCTGTCCACGCCGGTCTGGAACGGCATGATATCATTGCGCACCTTCAGAGCCATCACCACCTCTTCGAGGGCGGTATTGCCCGCGCGTTCGCCCAAGCCATTGATTGTGCACTCAATCTGGCGCGCACCGGCTTCAACGGCTGCGAGGCTGTTTGCCGTCGCCATGCCCAGATCGTTGTGGCAATGGGTGGCAAAGGTGATCTCATCCGCGCCCGGCACGCGCCGCAGCAGCATCGCGATCAGCTCGGCAGATTCGCGCGGCGCCGTATAGCCAACGGTATCGGGAATATTGATCGTGGTGGCCCCCGCCTTGATGGCAATTTCCACAACACGGCAGAGGTAATCCTCTTCGGTGCGGGTCGCATCCATCGGCGACCATTGCACATTGTCGCAGAGGTTGCGCGCATGGGTGACGGTGTCATGAATGCGGTCGGCCATCTGGTCCATGTCGAGATTGGGGATCGCCCGGTGCAGCGGCGAGGTGCCGATGAAGGTGTGAATGCGTGGACGGCGCGCATGTTTGACCGCTTCCCAGCAACGATCAATATCGCCAAACTGTGCCCGGGCCAGCCCGCAAATCACTGAATTCTGAGCGTTTTTGGCGATCTCACTGACAGCGGCGAAATCTCCCTCCGAAGCGATGGGGAAACCGGCCTCGATGATGTCGACGCCCATCTCGTCCAGCAGCCCGGCGATTTCGAGCTTTTCGGCGTGGGTCATGGTCGCGCCGGGAGATTGCTCGCCGTCACGCAACGTGGTGTCAAAAATCAGGACGCGATCCTGTTTGGCTTTATCTGTCATGTCTGGTTCTTTCGGTTTTCTGCTGTTTTCCCTTGGCGCGCTGCACGATCCTCTGAGCGGACGCGCCGACAGGCACGCTCAGAGGCGGGTTAGCAGCAGCAGAGCGGCGGCAGGGCGCAAAGCGGTGCGCGGGCAGGTGGGGATATGTCTTACCGGTGCCATGGGCCTTTTTATACTCAGCCTGAAGCAAATGGGAAGGTGGTTTTTGCGCCAAATGCGATCCTTCCCGGGCGCAGGGGGGTTGAAGCCTCTATCCATGCCGCTAAGTCGCCGAGAATGAAAAGAGTTTTGATCATAGGGGCGTCGGGGGGGGTCGGCGGCGCGGTGGCCGCCAACTGCCGGGCGCGGGGTGACACGGTGACCACACTGTCGCGCTCAGACGATGGATTTGACGTGACCGATGACGCCATCGTGGACCAGCACCTGAGCGCCTTGCAGGGCAGCTACGATCTGGTTCTGGTGGCCACGGGCGCGCTGGAGATCGCAGGCGCGGCACCGGAGAAATCCATCAAGGGTGTGACGGCCCGCGCCATGATGGATCAGTTTGCGGTCAATGCTGTCGGGCCTGCGCTGATCCTGCGCCATGCGGCGCGTTTGCTGCCGCGCGACAGCCAGGCGTGCATCGCGGTGCTGTCGGCGCGCGTGGGCTCTATCGGTGACAACCGGATCGGCGGTTGGGTCAGCTACCGCAGCGCCAAGGCGGCGGTGAACCAGATCGTGCATACCACGGCCATTGAACTGGCCAGGACCCATAAGCAGACGGTCTGCGTCGCCCTGCACCCCGGCACCGTAGCCACCCGGTTCACGGAAAAATACCTGGGCCGTCACCCCGCCGTTTCGCCGCAGGAGGCCGCGGCTAACCTGTTGCGTGTGATGGATAATCTGTCGCCCGAGCAGACGGGCGGATTTTACGATTGGGCGGGCAAGGAGGTCGTCTGGTGAGCCGGTTGGTTCTGGTACTGGGGGATCAGTTGAGCCTGTCCCTGAGTGCCCTGCGCCACGCTGACCCCGCCCGCGACATCGTGGTCATGGCCGAAGTGGCGGATGAGACCACCTATGTGCACCACCACCCCAAGAAAATCGCGCTGGTTCTGGCGGCGATGCGCCAGTTCGCCGACGCGCTGAGGGAGGCCGGTTGGGACGTCCGGTACAGCCAGCTTGATGACACGCATAACGCAGGCTCCATCGTGGGCGAGTTGCTGCGCCGGGCCGAGGAAACCGGCGCGTCCGAGGTGCTGGTCACAGAGCCCGGTGAGTGGCGGTTGATCACCCACCTCAGACACGCCCCGATCAAGACGCATATTCTGCCGGATGATCGATTTATCGCGTCACATCAGGAGTTTGAAGCCTGGGCCAAGGGGCGCAAGCAGCTTCGGATGGAGTATTTCTACCGCGAGATGCGGCGCAAGACGGGCCTGCTGATGGAGGGTGATGCGCCCGTCGGTGGCAAGTGGAATTTCGATCACGAGAACCGTAAGCCCGCCCCTGATGCGGTTGCTTTCGACGGGCCGAAACGCTTTGCGCCGGATGCGGTGGTTGCGGCGGTGCTGGCGCTTGTGAAGAGGCGGTTTGCCCCGCATTTCGGCACGCTGCACCCCTTCTGGTTTGCCACTACGCGGGCGCAGGCGCTGGATCACTTTGTTTCCAAGGCCTTACCGCTTTTTGGTGACTATCAGGACGCGATGCTGTCGGACAACCGTTTCCTTTATCATTCGGTGATCTCGTCCTATATCAACATCGGCCTTTTGGATCCGCTGGAGGTCTGCCAGAAGGTCGAAAACGCTTATGAAAAAGGTGCCGTGCCGATCAACGCGGCCGAAGGGTTCATCCGGCAGATCATCGGCTGGCGCGAATACATGCGCGGCATCTATTTTCTGGAAGGCCCGGAGTATCCGACACGCAATGCGCTGGGCCATAAACGTGACCTGCCGGCGCTGTTCTGGGGGGCTGAAACGCAGATGCGCTGCCTGGCGAGAACCGTCGGGCAGACTTGCGATGAGGCCTATGCGCACCACATCCAACGCCTTATGATCACAGGGAATTTCGCGCTGCTGGCCGGTATCGACCCGGGGCAGGTGCACGAATGGTATCTGGCCGTTTACATGGACGCTTTTGAATGGGTCGAGGCCCCCAATACGGTGGGCATGAGCCAGTTTGCCGATGGCGGGATCATCGCGTCAAAACCCTATGTGTCGAGCGGGGCCTACATCAACCGGATGTCGGATTACTGCAAGGGCTGCGCCTATTCGGTCAGCAAGAAAACGGGTGAGGGGGCCTGCCCGTTCAACCTGCTTTACTGGCACTTTCTGGACCGTCACCGCGACCGGTTTTCGGGCAATGCGCGGATGGGCAACATGTATCGCACCTGGGACCGGATGGACGCGGAGAAACGCGAAACGGTGATTGCAGAGGCGGAGGATTTTCTGCGCCGCCTTGATGCGGGCGCGCAGGTGTAAATGCGCCGCGCGCCCGAATTTTTGGACCAGATGGGCGAATCACGGTTAACGCCTGTAAATCCGGGCTGAAGCAGGAGGCACCACCCGTACACAGGGCGTGCACAACCTGTGCACCGATTGTGCAGGGCCCGCCGCGCTTAACAGACCGTGCGGTAAGAAATATGACCCCGGTGTTAACACCCGCATCCGTCCGGTATTCAGGCCGGTATATTGTGCAGCCCCGACGATGCGGTCATATTCCGGTCTCATGAAAATCCTGCTGGCAGAAGATGACGTAAAGTCTGCGGAGTTTGTTCAACGGGGACTTGTTGAGCAGGGGTTCGTGGTCGATTGGGTCACCGACGGGCGCGAGGCTCTGTCGCACTGTCTTTACAACGAGGTAGATCTGCTGATCGCGGACCGGATGATGCCGGGCATGGACGGGCTGTCGCTGGTCAAGGCCCTGCGCGCGGCAAAACGTGACCTGCCGGTGATCTTCCTCACGGCTCTGTCGGATGTCGATGACCGGGTCGACGGGCTGATGGCGGGGGGTGATGACTACATAGTCAAGCCGTTCCATTTCTCCGAGCTTCTGGCGCGGATCACCGCCCTGTCCCGCAGACCGAAGACCGCTTCGGAGCGCACGTCGCTGGAGGTGCATGACCTGACGCTGGATCTGTTGCAACGCACCGCCCACCGGCAGGGCCAGACCATCGAGTTGCTGAACAAGGAATTCGCGCTGTTGCAGCTGTTGATGGAGAACGCGGGCCGGGTGATCAGCCGCACCCTGATCCTTGAGCGGGTCTGGGATTTCAATTTCGACCCGGGCACCACGGTCGTTGAAACCCACATCAGCAAGCTGCGTCAGAAAGTTGACAAGCCGTTTGATGTGCCGTTGCTGCATACGCTGCGCGGGATGGGATACACGCTTCGTGCCCCTCGCTAGCCTGATCCGCAGCGAGCCTTTCAAGGCGGCTTTGCGCGTAGCATGCGTTTTTCTGGTGCTATACGGCGCGGCCTCTTGGGCCCTGGTGCGGTCGGTGGAGACCACGCTGCGCGAGGACCTCGCCACCCTGACGCGGATCGAAAGCGAGCTGTTGACCAGCATCTACCAAAAACAGGGGCGTGCCGGGCTGACGGCAGCGATTGCGGCGCTGAGCGGGCAGGGGCAGTTGACCGACCGCGCCTACGGTCTTTTTGACGGGCGTAACCTGAGCCTGACGGGGCCGCTGTCGGTCCGGCCGGATTTTATCGGCATCGACACGCGCGAGGTCAGCGTATTGAGCGGGGGCCGCATTGCGGGGCGCTATGTTCTGTGGGTCGACAAGCTTGACGCGCTGACGCTGGTGGTCGGTCGCAACAGCGGTATGGTGGAAAAGGCAAAGGCGCGGCTGACCCTTGGTCTGGGCGCTTTTGGCGGGGTTTTGGCGCTGGTGACGATTGGTCTGGGTCTATGGGCTGCCTATCGGTCGCAACGGCGGCTCGATGAGATGGAGACCACTCTGCGACGGATTTCCAGAGGTGATCTGGCCGCGCGCCTGAGGGTCGGTGCCCGGCAGGATCAGTTTGACCGAGTGGCCAGCCGCATGAATGAGAATCTGGCGCGTCTGGAACGCCTTGTGGCCAGCGTGAAATCGACCGCATCAGCCATCGCGCATGACCTTAAAACCCCGCTGTCACATGCACAGATTGCCATGCAGCAGGCGGCGGATGCGGTTGAGAAAGGCGAGGATGCGCTGGACAGGATCGACGACGCGCTGGCCGAGACCGACAAGCTGAACAGCATCTTTGAAACGGTGCTGCGACTGTCGCGTATTCAGGCGACGAAAGATCGCAGCCAGTTTGCCCCGGTGGCCTTGCAGGAGATCGCCGAAAAGGCCGTCGAATTTCTGCACCCTGCCGCGGAAGAGCAGGATCAGGTGCTGACGATCACGGGGGGAGACGCGACAATTATCGCTGATCACGCGATGATCCAGCAGGCCGCGGTGAACCTTGTGCAAAACGCCTGCGTTCACGCTGGCCCGGGGGCGCAAATCGAGATCGGCATCGGGGCAGACAGCGCCGGTGCATTCTTTCGTGTCAGGGATGATGGTCCGGGCATTCCACCCCAAGCGCTGGACACCGTGCGCGCGCCTTTCGCCCGGGCCGCTGCTGATCGCTCGGCCCCCGGGCACGGGTTGGGTCTGGCGTTGGTTGAAGCCATTGCAGAGCTGCATGACGCAAATCTGCTGTTGGTCAATACCACGCCCGGCTTTGAGGCCACCCTGGTTTTCCCAAACTTCAAGAATTCCTGAACTTCGCGCAAAGCTGATCCCAGACTAGCGTGTCAGGCTGGTGATGCCCGGGGTGCCTGACGCGGTCATCCCATGCTGGCTCTTTGGCTTCCTCCAGGTCAATCCGGCCCCCTCCTGGAGGACGCGCTCTGCCTGTTCGGGGAGGTCAGGCAGGGCGCAGTTGCAATTATCTACGCCCTATCGGAACCGGAAATCCGGCTCTAGGATCGGGGCAACAACAAAGATCAAGGACCCAGCATGGATTTTGCCGAACTGACCCGCGCCTTTGGCGCTTTCTTTGCGATCATGAACCCTTTCGTGAATTTGCCGATCTTTCTGGCGCTAACCGTTGGTTTTACCGTCGCCGAGCAGCGCACACTGGCCATAAAGGTCACGTTTTTCTCGGCCATCATGTGCGGTGTCATCCTGTTTGCAGGACAAAAGATCATCGGGTTCTTTGGCATCACGGTGGATCAGTTCCGCATCGCCGGTGGCATTGTGCTGGCGCATATCGCGTGGTCGATGCTGAACGGCAGTAGTATCGTCTCGCACCACGGCACCGATCAGGAAAAAGATCATATGCAGGATCTGTCCGGGCTGGCCTTTTATCCCATCGCCTTTCCGATGATCGTCGGCCCGGGGACCATCGCAACCCTGATCATCTATGCCGGTCACGCCAAGGGGCTGGGCGGTCTTCTGGCCGTGGGCGGGATTGTCGGTGCCATTCTGGCCATGCTCTTTGCGGTGCTTTTCTTTGCGTCTTTTTTCGGCAAAGTTCTCAGCGATACCATGCGCGTTATCATGACGCGCCTGATGGGGATGATCCTGCTGGCCATCGCGGTAGAAATGATCGTTGCAGGGGCCAAGGCGGTTTTGCCGGGGCTTGCATGAGCCAAAACGCGAAAGGGCGCAAAATGCGATTGTTCAACCCCGAAAATCATGTGAAATCTGACCGGCACAAGAGGCTTTATGCCTATTGCGAACTGGCCTACACGGTTGTCGATTTTCTGGCGGCGGCCCTGTTTGTCATCGGCAGTATTCTCTTTTTCAACGAGCAGACCACGGTTCTGGGCACATGGTTGTTTCTGGTGGGGTCGATCTTGTTCGGCATGCGCCCCACCATCCGGCTGTACCGGGAGTTGGGCTACCTGCGATTGGGGGATTATGACGATATTGCCAAGGGCTGAACCATGCGCTTGACCAGTTACAACATCCGCAAGGCGGTTGGGCTGGACTGGCGGCGCGACCCGGACCGGATTGTGGACGTATTGGCGGAAATCGACGCGGATATCGTGGTCCTGCAGGAGGCGGATCGCCGGGTTGGGACGCGCGGTGGGGTGTTGCCGCTGGAGCGCCTCGAAGACGATCTTGGCTACAGCCTGACGGAGGTCTCCATGCGCCCGCTGAGCCACGGGTGGCATGGCAACGCCATTCTGGTGCGCCATGATGTCGACTGTCACCCGCCCGCGCGCATTGCCCTGCCGTCGGTAGAGCCCCGGGGCGCTGTCGCCGTCTGCCTTGAAAGCCCCCGGATCGAGGTTGTGGGCGTGCATCTGGGGCTGACACCGGGAATGCGGCGTAAACAGCTGGAGGCGCTGCAACAGGTTGTGGCGGCGCGTGACCATCCGGTGATCCTGGCCGGTGATTTCAATGAATGG
This sequence comes from Roseobacter sp. EG26, assembly GCF_049830555.1. Taxonomy (NCBI): domain Bacteria; kingdom Pseudomonadati; phylum Pseudomonadota; class Alphaproteobacteria; order Rhodobacterales; family Roseobacteraceae; genus Roseobacter; species Roseobacter sp. EG26. Next base: position 349,095 of record NZ_JBNBLH010000004.1, on the reverse strand, counting down.
AATGCTGCGCGCCTGCGGTTTCCCGCGCCTTTGAAAGTGATCTCCCCGGGGCCTAGTTTTCACACGGCACGGCCCTCGGCGGCGCTGGACAGGTTTGTGCTGTCGGGGGGGCTGCACGCCACTGCGGCCTATGTTCACCACTCGGAATTGGCGGCGCGCGCGTCCGATCATTTGCCGGTGGTGATTGACTTTGACGTGACGGAGCCCGCCTGATGACCTTTCTGCTCTTTGTTCACTTGGTCATCGTTACTGCCTTCACCGCGCGTATCCTGCTGCGTGATAACCTGTCGCCCCCCGCCCGGCTGGCCTGGTTCATCATCCTGAATATCCTGCCTTATTTTGGCGGCTGTATCTATTTTCTCTTTGGTGAAACCGACCTCGGGAACCGCGCCAACAAGCGTCACAAAGAGATATTTGGCGAGATTCGCACCAAGGCCGCTGCGCTGATGGGGGACCAGCAGGACACCGATCGCCTGATTGACCCGCTTTACCGGCCAGCCTTTCGCTACGCGGGGTCGATCAACGGGTTTCATACCGTTGGCGGCAACCGCGCCGAACTGATGGCGGATGCCGCGGAGACCAATGCGCGGCTGGTTGCAGATATCGACGGGGCACGTCAGCATGTCCACGTGCTTTATTATATCTGGCTTGGTGACAAGACCGGCACGCAGGTGGCCGAAGCGCTGATCCGGGCGGCAGAGCGGGGTGTGATCTGCCGCGCGATGGCGGATGGGCTGGGCTCACGCGCCCTGATCCGCTCCGCACTCTGGTCGCGGATGAAGGAGGCCGGTGTGCAACTGGCCGTGGCGCTGCCACTCGACAACCCGGTCCGAACCCTGCTGACCAGCCGCATCGATCTGCGCAACCACCGCAAGATTACGGTCATTGATGGTCAGATCACCTATTGCGGCAGCCGCAATTCAGCGGACCCGGAGTTTCTGGTGAAGGCGAAATACGCGCCCTGGGTTGATATCATGCTGCGGCTTACCGGGCCGGTCGTGACCCAGAACGAACTGCTGTTTCTGAGTGACTGGATGCAGGCCACCGGGGAAGGCTTTGAGAGCTTCGCGCTGACCGCGCAACCGGTTGAGGGCGGATTCCCGGCGCAGGTGATGGGGGATGGGCCCACCGAGCGCCGGGGGGCGACGCCGCAGTTGTTTTCGACACTGATCGCCTGCGCGCAGCGTGAACTGACGCTTTCGACGCCCTATTTTGTGCCCGACGCGACGGTGCTGGAAGCGCTTTGTTCAGCTGCGCATCGCGGCGTGCGGGTGACGTTGATCTTTCCCAAGGTCAATGACAGCTGGATCGTGGCCGCCGTCAGCCGCAGTTATTACCGCAAGCTTCTGTCAGCGGGCTGCGAGATCCATGAATTCAAAGGCGGCTTGCTGCATGCCAAGACCCTGACCCTTGACGGTCGGATTTCCCTTATCGGTTCGTCAAATCTGGACCTGCGCAGTTTCGATCTGAATTACGAGAATAATATCCTGTTGCAGGATCAGGCCGTGACCCGCGCGATCGGGGAGCGTCAGGCCAGCTATGTTGCGCGCTCCGATGTGGTGGCGTTGGGCGAGGTTCTGGGCTGGCCGCGTCACCTGCGTATCTGGAACAACGTGATCGCCACCATCGGTCCGGTGCTTTGACGGATGCCGGAGGGGCGGGCAGGTTCAAGAATATTTAAACTTCGCGACAGGGACGGGTGAGAATGACCCCTTAGATCACCATCACAAACACAGATGGAGATTTGAGATGAGCACAATCAGAACCCTGATGGGGTCCGCAGGTCTGTCCGGCGCGGCCGTAGTTTTGGGCACCTTGTCCATGAGCCCGGCCATGGCGGCGGCCAACGGCGGCAACGGTTACATTGATCTGGTCGAAGAGGTGAGCCCGGCGGTGGTTTTCGTCGAAGTCACGGCGAAGGTTCAAAACGCCAACAGCCAGTCATCGCCCCTGAACGATCCACGGTTCGAGGAGTTCATGAAGCGGTTTGGCCAGGGCATGACGCCGCAGGCGGAACCCGGACCGCGACAGGGCCAGGGGTCGGGTTTCATCATTTCCGACGATGGGCTGATCGTGACAAACCATCACGTCATCGAAGGTGCCGAGACGGTGACCATCAAACTGGCGGATGGTACGCGCCACGACGCCACCGTGATCGGGTCCGATCCGCTGACCGACATCGCCCTGCTGGACATCGAAGGGCAGGATTTTCCGACCGTGGCCTTCGGTTCATCAGAGGAGTTGCGCGTGGGTGAAGAGGTGCTTGCCGTGGGCAGCCCCTTTGGGTTGGGGGGCACCGTGACCTCCGGCATCATTTCGGCCAAGTCGCGCAACATCAATTCCGGCCCGTTCGATGACTTTTTGCAGACCGACGCCGCCATCAACCGGGGCAATTCCGGCGGGCCGCTTTTCAACATGGCGGGCGAGGTTGTTGGCGTGAATACTGCGATATATTCGCCCGGCGGCGGGTCCGTCGGCATCGGGTTCTCGGTGCCTTCTGATCTGGTCACGGATATCGTGGCGGATCTTCAGGACGATGGCGAAATCGAGCGCAGCTGGCTGGGTGTGCAGATCAAACCGGTGACCGGGGAGGTGGCCCATGTGCTGGGTCTGACCGCCGATCAGGGCGTGATGATCGAAGATGTGGTGGCAGGCAGCCCCGCAGAGAAGGCCGGTCTGCAGGCGGGCGATGTGATCCTGCGGTTCGGGGCACATGATATCGCGGATATGCGGGACCTGACCCGCAATGTTGCCTCCGAGAGTGCCGGCACGGAAACCGAAGTGGAGGTCTTTCGGGGTGGGGAGAGGATCGCGCTGGATGTCGTGCTTGCCACGCGGTCAGACAAGGAAACCTAAGCGCAACACCGGATGGCCGCTGTTCTCACCGGCGGCCATTCTGCTTTTGGGCATCGCGCCGATCCAGTTTTCCTGCTTGCTCACCGGTCTCGCTGATAGGTGATCTGGCCATCGCAGATGGTGACGCAGGCGAAGGCGGTGGTGATCTCCTCTGCGGCGAGGGTGGTCAGATCGTGGCTCATGACCACCACATCGGCCAGCATCCCCACCTTCAGCTTACCCTTGTTCCTTTCGTTGAATTCCACCCAGGCATTGTCGCGCGTGTAGCTGGCAAGGGTCTCTTCCAGCGATTGGCTCTGATCAACCCATTCGGGGCCCAGATCGAGCGGCGCAATGGCCGCCCTGATGTTGGGCATCACATCGACGGGGATCACCGGCCAGTCTGTCGAGAATATCACCCGGGCGCCCGCCTTGCGAATGCTCTGCCAGGCAAAGGCACCCGCGATCTGATGGGGATGCAAATACTGATCTTCGCTGCCGGGCGGAAAGAAATGCCCGGTGGGCGCGTGGCCGGGCTGTAACGAGGCCACGATCCCCAGATCCGCCAGCCGCGGAATGTCATCTGGATGAATGACCTCGATGTGTTCGATCCGGTGGCGGCTGTCGCGACGACCATTGTGGTGTTGTGCCGCCTCGAAAGCGTCGATTGTGCGCCGCACGCCTGCATCCCCAACAGCGTGGACGGCGATCTGGAAGCCAAGACGGTCGGCTTCGATGCAGCAGGCCACGAAATGATCCTGGGTGAAGACCTCATCACCGGTATTGCCATTCGCCCCCAACGCGCCCGGATAGGGTTCCAGCATCAGGGCGGTGCCGCTTTCCATCACGCCGTCGATGAACATCTTCACATGGCTGCACCGCACCATGTCGCCCTGAAATCGGTCCCGCATCACCGGCGCCTCGGTCGTGAGCCGTTCAAGCGGGTCGGTCCCCTTCATGTGGAACGGCACGTGGCAGCGGCACAGCAACCGCCCTTCGGCCTCCAGTTCGGACAGCAGTTCGAGCTGATAGGTATTGCCGTCCATCAGATGCAGCCCGGTGATGCCCTGCGCCGCGCAATGCGCAAGCCCCCGTGCAAGGACATCCTTGTCCATCGTGCGTTGAGCCAGCGTGGCGGGCGGCACGGGGTCCTTGCCCGTCGTCAACCCCAGCATCTCGCGCCCGCCGTGGCGGGTGAGCGCCAGAATGGGGCTGTAGGCCCCGGGTTCCAGCAACTCACCACTAGCCAGCCCATCATCGCCCATCACGATTTCGGACCCCGCATCAACCGTGCCGCCTGGCAAAAGACCCGTGGTCTCAAGCGCTGCGGTATTGGCCCAGATGGTGTGATGGTCGGGCGCGAACATCGCCAGCGGCCGGTCACTGAGGATTTGATCGAGGTCCTGACGGGTCGGGGTCTTGCCGGTACCCAGAATGCCGTAATCGGCCATGACGCAGAAAACCAGATCGTCACCCGGGTTGGCCTCGGCATAGGGTCGGATGGCGGCGCACATCGCGTCAAGCCCTTCGACACCGTAGAGATCAAGACAATCCAGTTCGACCGAGCCGCCGAACAAATGCACATGACTGTCGATGAACCCGGGCAGCACCGTGCCGCCATGCGCGTTGATGCGTATCGTCGCGTCACCCGCCAGCGCAAGCACATCGGCATCCGAGCCAAGGGCGGTGATCTGGCCGTCTGCGATTGCCAGCGCCTGCGCCGACGGCCGCGCGTCATCAAAGGTCATTAGGACACCGTTGTGGATGATGATATCCGGGGGCATGGCGGGCTCCGTCAAATGAGATACCTCCCCGCTGAACCGGGGCTGGATCATCATCGGTTACTTCTGCAACCCGGTCCAGATGGCGCGTAACGCCTTGTGGCCGCTGGCACCTGAATCCGCACCCGGCAAACTGCGCTCTTTACCGGAATTCACCCTGTCTTAAGGGGTTCAATCTAGAGTGATGTCCTTTGACAAAGGGCAGAGGCCGATGCAACAAATCTCGTGGCGGTATATCTTCTGGATGCATGGCCTTTTGGGGGTATTTGCAACGGCATCGGTGCTGGGCATGCTGTTCTGGATGACCGGGCGCATTGATCAGACCGAACGGGAACGGACACAGGATGTGCTGAACCTGTCGATTGAGGAACATACCAAAAAGCTTGTCCTGTCGGTCGAGGATTATGCGTATTGGACGCTTGCCTATGAGGTTGTGCAAGCTGACGATGCTGCGGAGATTTACGAAAACATTGGCTCCGGCGCGACCGAGAGCGAATTGTTCGACCAGCTTTTTATTCTGAATGAGAGCGGTCAGTTGCGACATGCCTATGATGAAAGCTTGGGTGCGCGGGCGCATAGCATGTTTGACGCAGCTGCCTACAGGGGTCTGGTTTCGCAGTTGAGAATGAATGCAGCAGAAGACTATCAATCTGTCTCCGGCGTCGTCGAGATTGACCAGCAGTTCTATCTTGCCGCGGCGGCCTGGATCACGCCTGATGATGTTGCAGAAGTCCCGCGCGCGCCTTACCCGATGATGATCGGCATTACCAAGCTGGACCAGAACTGGCTGTCGACTCTCGCCAAACGGGCACGGGTGAATAGCCTGTCTTTTGAACACGAGACGGGTGATGCGGGTAACGATACGCCGTTTTTGGCAGACGCCATGGGTCAGCCGTTGGTGGCGTTGAACTGGGTGGCGGAACATACCGGCACAAAGCTGAGACGTGAGATGATGCCCAGCCTGATCCTTTTTTGCCTTGGTCTGCTGGGTATCTGCGGATCGGCGACCCGGTATTTTCACAATCAGCACAAATCGCTTGAACGGGCAAAACAGATTGCCACCACGGATCAGCTGACTGGATTGCTCAACCGTGCCGGTCTGGAAGCGCTGCTGCAGCGCCGGGATGTGGCGGCGATGCTGGAGAACGGGCAGCTGGCAACGGTTTACATAGACTTGAACAAATTCAAAGAGTTGAACGACACGCATGGGCACAGTGCCGGCGATATAGCGCTCAAGGTCACGGCGGAGCGGCTGGTGGAGGCCGCAGGTCCGTCAGATTACGTCGCCCGGCTCGGCGGGGACGAGTTCCTATGCGTGGTTCTGGATCGCAACCCGGAGGAACGTTCGATTGCCGTTGCCGACCGGTTTTCCGCACTGGGCAGGAAACCGATCAGCTTTGCCGATCATGATCACGTTGTGGAAGCCTCGGTTGGGGTATCGGTCGCCAATCCCGGCACGCAGTGGGAGACGCTCCTGTCGCAATCTGATGCAGCGATGTACTGGTCGAAAAAGAAAAACGCGAAAGAGCCGGTTTTGTTTTGCAAATCAATGGATGGTGCCGGTTCGCTGGCCTGAAGCTCGGGGTTCTGGGGGGCCCATCCGCATTATCGAAGACGCAGCCTGTCTGGCAAAGACGCAGGCAAACGCGGCCTGATGGCGTCACTATGAAGGCGCGGATTTCGGGCGTGTCCCCGACAGGAGCGGTTTGCAAAACAGGGCCATATCGCCGAGCTGCGGGGTCGAAATTTGAACGTGCTTTTCAGCCGCCGTCGGTCAGAGCCCCGTTTTCCCAATCACCACTGGCCTCTTCACCGGTCGCATAGCGCATGGTGCCGGTGCCCTGTCGTTTGCCAGCCTTGAACGTACCTTCATAGACGTCGCCGTTGGCATAGGTGGCCACGCCTTCGCCTTCAATCTCGCCTTCGACCCAGGACCCTTCATAGGTAAACCCGCTTGGCATGGTGATCTTGCCGGCCCCATGCCGCTGACCATCCTCGAAGGTGCCCGAATAGATGGTGCCATCAGGATAGGTTGCCGTGCCCAGCCCCTGACGTTGCCCGTCAACCCAATTCCCGTCGTATTTGTAGCCATCCGCATAGGTCATGGTGCCCTGACCATGGTTGCGGGCATTTTTGAAACCGCCCTCGTAAACCACACCGTTGGTGTAGGTCGCCTTGCCTTCGCCGTCGATCACCCCGGTTTTCCACGCGCCGTCATAGGTGGAGCCATCAGGATAGGTGATCAGACCGGTGCCATCCGCAAGCCCACCTGAAAAATCACCCACGTAGACCGACCCGTCAGGATAGGTCACGCGCCCTTTGCCCTCGATCTCGCCCGCAACCCAGGACCCGGTGTAGGTGTAGCCGTCCTGAGCCGTGAACGTCCCCTGGCCATCGCGCAGGTCATTGGCAAAGGAGCCCTCGTAGACATCGCCATTGGCATAGATCACCTTGCCCTGACCTTCGCGGCGTCCTCCGGAAAGCTGGCCTTCGTAGATGTCACCGTTGGCCTGTGTCAGCTTGCCGGTGCCGTCAATCTGGCCGTCGCGCCAGAGGCCGACATAGACCAGACCGTCGGGCATGGTGAGGGTGCCCTGACCGGCGCGTTTGCCGCCGCGGATTTCACCTTCGTAAACGGCCCCGTCAGGGTAGGTGATGGTGCCGAAGCCTTCCTTGGCGCCGTCGATCCAATCGCCCTTGTATTCATAGCCGCCCGGGCTTTGCATCGTGCCTTTGCCATGGTGCTTGGCATTGCGGAACTGGCCTTCGTAGCGCACGCCATTGGCATAAAGCGCAATGCCGGTGCCCATGATGGCACCCCCCTGCCACTCGCCCTCATAGGTGCCGCCATCGGCAAAGATGATCTTGCCGACGCCATCGGGTTTGCCCTTGGCAAAGAGTCCTTCGTAGACCGAGCCGTTGGGAAAACGCGCAACACCTTCGCCCTTGATCTCGCCATCGACCCACTGGCCGGAATATTCATAGCCGTTGGGCAGCTTGTAGGTGCCCGACCCATGCTGAACCCCGCCTCGGAAGGTGCCTTCATAGACCCCGCCGTCATCATATTGTTTGGTCAGAACCTGACCCTCCTGCGCCATCAAAGGCGCAGGCAAAACCGCGAGGCAGAAGATCAATCGTCGAAGAAACATAACAAACCTTGCAATTCTTTTACGGCGTGATGCGAAGCCCGACCCCCCGTAGGACCCCAGCCAGAACTTAAGCAAAGCCCGACCGGGGGGCAATCTTCTTTTGCAGATTGGGCGGCGATGGGCTTTTCACGCGGGCGCAATCTGCTACATCACGACAAATCGAGCAAAGAGGCCTGTATCTATGGCGGATGGTTTTCGTATCACTTTGGGTCAGATGAACCCGACGGTTGGGGATCTGAAGGGTAATGCAGCCCTTGCGCGGCAGACCTGGGAAGCGGGCCGCGACGCGGGTGCGGACCTCGTGGCGCTGCCGGAGATGTTCATCACCGGGTATAATGCGCAGGATCTGGTGATGCGCCGCGCCTTCCAGCTGGATGTGGCCGCCCATATCGAACAATTGGCCGCCGATTGTGCCGACGGGCCTGCGCTGGCCATCGGTGCCCCATGGGTTGAAGGCACGAAGCTTTACAACGCCTATCTGATTCTCAAGGGCGGACGCATCGCCAGTCAGGTGCTCAAGCATCATCTGCCGAATGAGACCGTGTTCGACGAGGTGCGCATTTTTGATGCGGGGCCTTTGGGCGGGCCCTATTCGGTGGGCAATTCGCGGGTGGGCAGCCCGATCTGCGAGGACGCCTGGCATGAGGATGTGACCGAAACCCTGGCCGAGACGGGCGCGGAGTTCCTGCTGGTGCCCAACGGATCGCCCTATTACCGCGACAAGTTCGAGACCCGGCTCAATCACATGGTGGCCCGCGTGATCGAGACGGATTTGCCGCTCATCTACCTCAATATGGTCGGTGGGCAGGACGATCAGGTGTTTGATGGCGCTTCCTTCGGGTTGAACCCCGGCGGGCATCTGGCGGTGCAATTGCCGGTGCTGGTGGAGGCCGTGGCCCATGTGGATCTGGAGCGAACGCCTGAGGGCTGGCGTATCGCGGAGGGCGAAAAGGCGCCGCACCCCGACGCCTGGGAGCAGGATTACCGCGTCATGGTGCAATCCTTGCGCGATTACTGCCGCAAGACCGGGTTCGGCAAGGTGCTGTTGGGCCTGTCAGGCGGTGTGGATTCAGCCATTGTCGCGACCATCGCCGTGGATGCGCTGGGCGCGGAGAATGTGCGCTGCGTGATGTTGCCCTCTGAATACACATCGAAGGCATCGCTGGAAGACGCGGAAGCTGTCGCAAAGGCGCTGGGCTGCCGATATGATTACGTGCCCATATCCGAGGGGCGGGCGGCGATCACCGGCACGCTGGCCCCGTTGTTTGAAGGGCATGCGCCCGGTCTGGCGGAGGAAAACATCCAGTCGCGCCTACGCGGGCTGTTGTTGATGGCGCTCAGCAACAAGTTCGGCGAGATGTTGCTGACCACGGGCAATAAATCCGAGGTAGCCGTGGGCTATGCGACGATTTATGGCGACATGGCGGGCGGCTATAACCCGATCAAGGATCTCTACAAGACGCGCGTGTTCGAGACCTGCCGCTGGCGCAATGCCAATCACCGTGACTGGATGATGGGCCCAGCAGGCGAGGTGATCACGCCGCGGGTAATCGACAAACCACCCTCGGCCGAGTTGCGTGAAGATCAGAAAGACAGCGACAGCCTGCCCGATTATCCTGACCTGGATGCGATGCTGGAAATTCTTGTCGATCAGGCGGGGTCCATAGAGGATTGCGTGGCGGCCGGTTTTGAGCGTGCGGTGGCGAAAAAGGTCGAGCATCTGATCTACATTTCCGAGTACAAGCGCTTTCAGTCCGCCCCGGGCGCGCGTTTGACCAAGGGGGCGTTCTGGCTGGACCGGCGCTATCCGATTGTGAACCGCTGGCGCGATCCTTCCTGAAGCCGCCAACCTTACGATGTTGTGACTTGAGTGGCCGCTGGCGACACGCCAATGTCCGGGCAAAAGTTGTGAGGATTATTCATGCGCCTGCTGTCCACCGTGTCCTTTTTGTGCCTTACCGCCGCCCTGCCGGCCTATGCCTGCGGGCCTGACACGGACTGCGTGCTGGGCGACCGGCACTACCGCATTGCCATGCCCGAAGGGCACGATGGTACCACGCGCGTGCCTGCAATTGTCTTCTCGCATGGCTATCGCGGCTCGGCTCAGGGGGTGATGCGCAATGGGTCGCTGCGGCGCATGGCGTCGGAGCTGGGGGCTGCGCTGATCGCGGTGAAGTCGAAGGACGACGACTGGGTGATCCCGAATGCGCCGCGCCACATGGACAGCGACGGGGCGGAGGAATTCGCCTATTTCGATGCGGTGCTTGAGGATGCGGCCCGGCGATTCGCGGTGGATGACAGCCGTGTCATGGCGACTGGCTTCAGCGCGGGGGGCATGATGACATGGAACCTTGCCTGCGCGCGCAGCGACCGCTTTGCTGCTTTCGCGCCAATCTCGGGCACCTTCTGGCTGACGCCGCCGGAAACCTGCGCAGGGCCGGTGGCCAATGTCATTCACATCCACGGTGATGCCGACCGCACGGTGCCACTGACAGGGCGGCGTATTTTGCAAACCAAACAGGGGGAAGTTCGCGAGGCGCTGGACATGTACGGGCAATACGGTGGTTTTGGTCCGTCCCACCCCAGCACCCATGACGCGCTGCGGTGCGAAGAAAGGCGCAACGACGCAGAGGATATTCTGGATTTCTGCCTCTTTGAAGGAGGGCATTCGTTTCGCACCGAATATGTGCGTTTCGCCTGGGAACGGTTCCGGCAGGCAGGGCGGCTTTGATCTGACCTCAAGGCCAGACCGCCGCCCCGCGGGTTGTTACAGCATCAATTGGTAGCTGTGCGGCACGTAAGCGTAGCCATCGCCGCGCTTTTCAACATAGCCCACACCGGGCCATGGCATGTGATAGCCGACAAAGGCCGTCTTGTCGGCGGCCATCATATCCAGAATGCGCCGCCGCGTGGCCGCCGCCGCCGCTTTGTCCATGTCGAACTTCACTTCCCAATCGGGATGGGCCAGCGACCAGACATAGTGGTTGGCAAAATCCGCCCCCAGAATGAGCTGCGTGCCGTCTGATTCCACCCTATAGGTCATATGCCCGGGCGTATGACCAAAGGCCGCCATTGCCGTCAGCCCGGAGGCCACGTCGCCGCCATCCTCAAGGAAGGTGAAATTCTCCGCAAAGGGCTGAATTTTGGCTTTGAAATTATCGTTATCCGCCTTGGCCCAGGCGTCGAATTCGGCCCGGCCCGTGACAAAGCGCGCATTGCCATAGGTGGCCGACCCGTCCTCTTTTGTCATGCCGCCAATATGATCCCCATGCATGTGGGTGATGACCACGGCATCGACCTGATCGGCGGTATACCCGGCGGCCTCCAGTGCTGCGGTGGTGCCAGCCGCCGATAGTCCGGTGTCGAAAAGCACCAGCTCCGAGCCGGTATTGACCACCGTGGGCGTGAAGAAGAATTGCGAGATATCGGTGGGCAGATTAGCCGCCGCAGAGACCGAGGCAAAGGTATCGGCATCGACGTTCAGGCCAAAGATGTTGTGCGGCCCCTCAACGGCACGGGTGCCTGCGAGCAGTGTCGTGACCTCGAAATTGCCGACCTTGACGCGGTTGAAAGGGCTCATTGCGACGCCTTTCATTTCCGCACCGGCGCGCGCAACGCCAGCGGTTGCCGCGGCCAGAGGCAGGGCCGCCGCACCGGTCAGCGCGGCGCGACGGGACAGGGTGATCTGATGAGACATGATCATTTTCCTTTTGTGTTGGACGCTACCAAGGGTAGTGTTCTGGTGGCTGACGCCAATGCCAAATCGCCACAAACCGATCATATTTCTGCGAGGAGGACCCCATGAGTGCAAATGCAGAGGTTGCGGCCTTTCTGGAAACGGTCACACCAGAGCGCCGGTTTCGCGAAGCCGCTCACTTGGACAGGTTGTTTCAGGAGACCACCGGCTGGCAGCCGCAGTTCTGGCGCGGGGGCATGCTGGGCTATGGCACCTATGACTATACCTACAAATCCGGGCGTACGGGCACATGGTTCGCGACGGGATTTGCGCCGCGCAAGGCTAAACTGTCGGTCTATATCATGCCCGGATACGCCGATTTTGGGCATATTCTGTCGGGTCTGGGCAAGCACAAGATCGGCAAATCCTGTCTTTACATCAACAAACTGGAGGACGTGGATCTGGACGTGCTGAAGAGGTTGATCCGCGCCGGTCTGGAAGATCTGGCCACCCGTTGGCCGGTGCAGCCCACATAAGCCGGATTGCTGGACAATTGCGCGCCCCTGTGACACCACGCGCTGCAACAGGAGACAGTCATGACCACCACCCGTTTTGCCCCATCGCCCACCGGCTACATCCATATTGGCAACCTGCGCACCGCCCTGATGAACTACCTGATCGCGCGCAAAGCGGGCGGAACGTTTATCCTGCGCATCGATGACACCGATCCGGAACGTTCCAAGGAAGAATATGTCGATGGGATCAAGCGTGATCTGGAGTGGCTGGGCCTGCATTGGGACCGGGTGGAGCGGCAATCGGCGCGGCTGGATCGCTATCACGCGGCGGCAGATGCCCTGCGCGAAAAGGTGCGGTTTTACGAGGCTTTCGAGACGCCGACGGAACTCGATCTGAAACGCAAAAAGCAGCTCAACATGGGCAAACCGCCGATTTATGACCGCGCGGCGCTGGCACTATCGGAAGCCGAAAAAGATGCCCTGCGCGCCGAGCGGGGCAATGGCGTGTGGCGCTTCAAGCTCGATCAGCAACGCATCGGATGGAAAGACGGCATTCTGGGCGATATCTCGATTGATGCGGCCAGCGTGTCCGATCCAGTGCTCATCCGGGGCGACGGGCAGGTGCTCTACACGCTGGCTTCGGTGGTCGATGACACGGAAATGGGCGTGACCCATGTGGTGCGGGGTTCCGACCATGTGACCAATACCGCTACGCAAATCCAGATCATCGAAGCCCTGGGCGGCACGGTGCCGGATTTTGCACACCACTCGCTGCTGACCGGGCCGCAGGGGGAGGCGCTGTCCAAACGTCTCGGCACGCTCAGCCTGCGGGATTTGCGCGCGCAGGGCATCCAGCCGATGGCGCTTTTGAGCCTGATGGCGCGGCTGGGCTCGTCTGACCCGGTGGAACTGCGCGCCGATATGGCCGAACTGATCGAGGGCTTTGACATTGGCCGCTTTGGCTCCGCGCCGACCAAATTCGATGTGGATGACCTTCTTCCGCTGACCGCGCGCCATCTGGCGGGCCAGCCGCTGGCGGCGGTGCAGGACAGCATCACGGCGGCGGGCGTGCCCAATGACAAGGCCGCGCAGTTCTGGGAGGTCACCCGCGAAAACATCACCACGTTGAGCGATCTTGCTCCCTGGTGGGAGATGATGCGCGACGGGGCCGAGCCGCAGATCGACGCGGAAGACGCGGAATTTGTGGCTGAGGCCATGGCGTTGCTGCCGGAGGCCCCCTTTGACGACCAGACCTGGGGCACCTGGACCGCGGCAGTCAAGGAGGCCACCGGGCGCAAGGGGCGCGGGCTTTTCATGCCGCTGCGAAAGGCGCTCACGGGGCAGGCGCATGGGCCGGACATGTCCGCGCTGATGCCGCTTTTGCAGGTGGTCAAGGCGCGCGGATGACCGGGCGGCCCGCACAAAAGGCGGCGGGCCATGGCTGACGCGCAGGCCAAATTCCTGACGGGCAACCTCTTTCGGCATGTGTCGGTGATGTCGCTGACCGCCTCCGTGGGGCTGATGGCGCTGTTTCTGGTCGATTTCGTTGACATGATCTTCATCGCCATGCTGGGCAAGGCGGAACTGGCCGCCGCCGTGGGCTATGCCGCAACGATCCTCTTTTTCACAACCTCCTTCGGCATCGGCATGTCGATTGCCGCAGGGGCACTTGTCGCCCGGGCATTGGGGGCCGGGGACGTGCAACTGGCGGAAGAACGCAAAACCCATTCACTGCTCTACGGGTTCGGCTTTGGCGTCGTTTTTGCGGCCGTGGTCTGGGCCAATCTGCCGCTGCTGGTCGCGCTGCTGGGGGCCACGGGAGAGATCGCGGCGCTGGCGGTGTCCTATCTGCAAATCATCGTGCCCAGCCTGCCGTTTCTGATGATCGGGATGATGGGCGGGGCGATCCTGCGGGCGCATGGCGATGCGCGCCGGGCGATGATGGCCACGATCTACGGCGGTGCGGTCAATGCGGTGCTGGACCCTATCCTGATCTTCGGGCTGAACCTGGAATTGACCGGTGCGGCGCTGGCCTCGGTCGCGGCACGGCTGGTGATCGCCTATGCCGCCCTGCTGCCACTGATCCAGTTTTATGGCGGCGTCGGACGCCCGCGTCCGGGCGGCATGCTGCGCGATCTGATCCCCATTGCAACCATCGCCTTTCCGGCCATTCTGACCCAGCTTGCCACGCCCGTGGGGCAGGCCATTGTCACCCGCGCCATGGCCGGTTTCGGGGAGGAGGCCATCGCCGGGATGGCGATTGTCGGGCGGCTGGGCATGGTGGCCTTTGGCGTTATTTTTGCGCTTTCAGGGGCGGTGGGGCCGATCCTTGGCCAGAACCACGGGGCGGGTGATCATGACCGGGTGCGCGCGGGGTTTCGCGCCGCGATCCTGTTCAACGGTATCGTGATCCTGAGCGTTTCCTGCTTGCTTTATCTGCTGCGCGCGCCGATTGCGGATCTATTCACCGCCACCGGTGTCACGCGCGATCTGGTCTATCTTTTCTGCGGCCCGCTGGCGCTGCTCTTTTTCTTCAACGGGGTGCTCTTTGTGGCCAATGCGGCGTTCAACAACCTGGGCCACCCGTTCTATTCCACCTTTCTGAACTGGGGGCGCAATACGGTTGGCATGCTGCCGCTGGTGCTGCTGGGGGCGGGGATATTCGGAGCGCAAGGCGTGCTGATCGGGCAGGCGCTGACAGGCGTGATCTTTGGCCTGCTGGCCTGGGCGCTGGCACGACGGGTGATAGTTGCCCCTGCCGGGGCGGCGGCTGCGCCGGTTTCAGAATTCGGGCGGCAGGGGCGCCTCATGTCGCTGCTTCACCTGCGCCGATAGCCGCGCAAGATGATGGTCCACAAGGGCCGTCTGATCCTTCGTCAGCTCTTGGTGGCGCGGGTAGACCGGATCGGCGCGATCGTTCAGGATCGGCGTGTCCCAACCGTCGGTGGTGTCGAAAAAACCCTGCACACCGGTCTCGCCAAAGACCTCGTGAAATCCCTGTACTACCACGTCGAGATAGCTGAGCAGGATCATATGTTCGGCCCGTTCCAGCCGGTTTTCCGGCGCGACCGCATAGACGGCGATCTCTGGCGTGGCGGGGTGGTCATGGGTGACCGATCCGTTGGCGGACAGGCGATTGTACCCGCCTTCGCGTGCGTCAAGGGCCGCCCAGTCGGCACCGGGAACAGCAGCGATCAGCCCCTGAATGCTGTGGCCGGGCGCGCGCACGCCGGTCAGCAGGACCACGCCAAAGCGCGGTGTGGCGACCCAGGCCCTGCGCCAGCCGTGCAGGGTTGCGGGCCGTGGGTCCGGGTAGTCATGGCTTTTGGTGTTCACAAGGCTGCCATAGCCAAAGAAATAGGGATCGTTCATGGTCGCCTCATGCAGAATTGGACGCAGTCAATCATTCCGGGGGCGGGGGGGCAAGGTGCCTTGACCGATCTGCCGGGCACGCACTAGCGTCACCTTGTTGCCGGGGCGTTTATGGTGCCGCCCATGCCGGCTTATCAGTTGATATCGAGACAGGAAGAACAGGAGAAGACAGGATGAAGTTCACAGAAGAGCATGAATGGCTGCGCGAAGAAGAAGATGGCGTGATGCTGGTGGGCATCACGGCCCATGCTGCCGAACAGCTGGGCGACGTGGTGTTTGTGGAACTGCCCGAGGAAGGCACGACGGTCAGCAAGGATGATGAAGTGGTCGTGATCGAATCCGTCAAGGCCGCGAGCGATATTCTGGCGCCGGTTGATGGTGAGATTGTCGAGGTCAACACTGCCCTGGCCGAGACCCCCGGTCGCATCAACGAGGACCCGCAGGGCGAGGCGTGGTTCTTCAAGATGACCGTCAGTGATCCCGGTCAGATGGATGACTTCATGGATGAGGCGGGATACCAGAAGTTCATCGCCTGAGGCGCCGGCGCGCTATTCGGCAGAGCGCAGAATACGGGCGGGCTGGGCGTTGATCGGGCCCCAGGCAAAGGCCAGGCCCGCCAGCAATGTGGCCGCCGTACCGCCTGCGATGATCATCAGTGCAGAGGACCAGATGACGGTGAAATCGGTATCCATGATGTAGGTGCTGACCGCCCATCCGCCGAGGATTCCCGCAAAGAAGGCGACGATCCCGGCACAAAGCCCCAGAAGCACCGATCTGAGGGCGAAGCTGAGCAGAATGCTGCGGCGGGAGGCCCCAAGGGTTTTCAGGATCGCGGCCTCATAGACGCGCGCCTCGGTCCCGGCGGCGGCAGCTCCGATCAGCACCAGAAAGCCGGTGATCAGGGTTGCGGCAGCGCCATAGGAGGTGGCCGTTGCCAATCCGCTCAGAACATCTGCGACGCGGTCGATGGCGTCGCGCACCCGGATCGCGGTGATATTGGGGTAACGGCTGGCAAGGTCACGCAGGATCTGCGCCTCAGCAGCCTCCTCGGCGTAAACGGTGGAGATGAAGCTATGGGGTGCGCCCGCCAGCGCGGAGGGGTTCATCGACAGAATGAAACCGATCCCGGCGGTGGAGAAATCAACCTCGCGGAAATTAGCGATGGTGCCTGTGATGTCCCGGCCCAGGATGTTGACGGTCAGGGTATCGCCGATCTCGAGGCCCATTTCCTCGGCCTCTTCGGCGGCAAAACTGATCAGGGGGGGGCCGGTGTAGCCTTCCGCCCACCAATCGCCGGCAGTCAATCGTGTGTTTTCGGGCATGGTATTTGTATAGGTGACGCCGCGATCACCTTGCAGCACCCAATGATCGCCTGCCAACTCGCGTGCGGGTTTGTCGTTGATGCGCGTGATGATGCCCCGCAGCATGGGGGCTGATTGGATGCGTTTGACCGCCGGGTCGGTTTTCAGCCGTTCGGTGTAGCCGTTGATCTGGTCTTTCTGGATGTCCACAAAGAAGTAGGAGGGTGCCACATCCGGCAGGTTGCCGGTGATGGCATTGCGCAGATTGCCATCAATCTGGCCGACGGCCGCGAGAACCGACAGGCCGAGGCCAAGTGACAGCACCACAGATACAGCACCTTCACGCGGGCCGGAGATTGCTGAGAGCGCCCATCTGAGCCGGGGCCGTCCACGCACAATACCGGTGCAGCGACGTGACAGGGCGCGGATCAAAATGGCCGTGACAGTCAGAAGGGCCAAAGCTGCGGCAATCCCCCCCGCGGTCCAGAGCGTCAGCCGCCATGTCCCCGAAAACCAACCTGCCAGCGTCAGCAGCAGGGCAAGGGTGAGGATGGCACCCACGACGTAACGCGGCGCAGGCAGCGCCCTGCCGGTGGTCAGCGCATCGCGAAAAAGGGTTGCGGCGCGAATCTCTTCGGCCCGCGCCAAGGGCCAGAGCGTGAAGAGAAATGCCGTCAGCAAACCGTAGATGGCGGCCTCCAGGAGCGGTGCCGGGTAGAGGGCAAAGATCGCCGGTATCGGCAGGCGCGATTCGATGACCGGGGCGAGGATCATGGGGGCGAGACCCCCCAAGGTCACGCCGATCCCGACCCCGACAATCGCCAGAACGCCGATCTGCAGAAAATAGGTCTGGAAAATCGTGGCCCGATCCGCGCCAAGCGTGCGCAGGGTGGCGATCACATTGGTCTTTCCCGCCAGATAGGCGCGGACCGCTGAAGCAACGCCAACCCCACCGACCGCGAGACCCGACAGCCCGACAAGGATCAGGAAAGCGCCCAGCCGATCCACAAATTCCGAAACGCCGGGCGCACCGTTGCGGGCATCGGTCCAGCGCAGGCCCGAGGTTTCGAATTGGGTGCGCGCGTCAGACTCAAGGACTGCCAGATCAGTGCCGGGCGGTAGATCGAGGCGGTATTTGGTTGAAAACAGCGTGCCGGGGGCGAGCAGGGAGGAGTTTTCAAGGTCGGGGGTGCGCACAATCGTGCGCGGCCCGAGCGCGAAACCGCCCGCAGCGCTGTCCGGTTCACGGGCCAGAATGGCGGCAAGGTGAAAATCCTGGGTGCCGAGCCGGAAACTGCCGCCAACGTCAAGGCCGAGCCTATCCGCCAGAACCCGTTCCATGACCGCGCCGGGCAGGCCGCCGTGATCGCCCAAGGCATCCGCGAGGGGCATGTTTGGGGCCAGTTCCACATGTCCGACCAGCGGGTAAGCCGTATCAATCGCCTTGATCTGGGTAAGACCGCGCTGCGTGTTGTCGCCGGTGCCCACAACGGCCATGGACCGAAAATCCACAATCTCGGAGACATTGACGGCAACGCTGTCCATCCACGCGCGCTCCTCCGGTGTCGCGAAACGGTAGGTGAAGTCCATTTCCGCGTCGCCACCGAGCAGGGCCGCCCCTTCGCGGGCGAGGCCCGCTTCAATGCCGGAACGTACAGACCCCACAGCGGCGATGGCCGCGACGCCAAGGGCCAGACAGGCGAGGAAAATGCGAAAGCCGCGCAGACCGCCGCGCAATTCGCGCCGGGCAAATCTGGAGGCGAGGCGCAGGCTCATTCGGCGGCGCGCGCCTCGGGCACGATCCGCCCGTCACCCAAGCGGACCACCCGGTCACAACGCGCCGCCAGCGTGCGCGAATGGGTGACCAGCACCAGCGTCGCGCCATGCCGGTCGCGCAAGCCAAAGAGCAGGTCAATGATGGCCGCGCCATTTGCGCCGTCGAGATTGCCGGTGGGCTCATCCGCCAGCAGAATATCGGGGCGCGGCGCGGAGGCGCGGGCGAGGGCCACGCGCTGCTGTTCGCCGCCAGACATCTGCGAGGGATAGTGATCGGCACGATGCGCAAGGCCCACCTCGGCCAGTTCCGCCGCTGCCCTGTCAAAGGCGTCCCGCTCCCCGGCCAGTTCCAGCGGGGTTGCGACATTTTCCAGCGCGGTCATCGTGGGGATCAGGTGAAAAGACTGGAAAACCACGCCCATATGATTGCGGCGAAACCGGGCCAGTGCATCTTCGGACATATGCGTCAGATCCTGCCCAAGGGCCGCGACCTGACCGCCGGTGGCGCGCTCCAGCCCGCCCATCAGCATCAGCAGCGAGGACTTGCCGGATCCGGACGGACCGATGAGCCCAAGGCTCTCGCCCTTGTGAACCTCCAGCGTGATGCCGTGCAGGATATCCACACGTCCGGCATTGCCATCCAGCGACAAAACCGCATCTTTGAGAGAGAACACGAGGTCGGTCATAAGTGTTAGCACCTTTTTGCTATACCTGTGGCATATGGAGGCTGGATCAAGATGCACAAGGTTTTGGTTTGCATTGCAGGCATTTGGCCGTGGGCGGCGGCGGCCGAGGAGGTTGTGATTGCCGCCCTCGGAGATAGCCTGACGCAGGGCTACGGGCTGGTGGCGGAGCAGGGATTCGTGCCGCAGTTGCAGGATTGGCTGGGCGCAAAGGGCGCGCAGGTGCGGCTGATCAATGCGGGTGTGTCGGGGGATACCACGGCGGGCGGGTTGAGCCGCGCGGCCTGGACGCTGACACCGGAAGTGGATGCGATGATCGTGACGCTGGGGGGCAACGATCTTTTGCGTGGCATCGCACCGGACGTCAGCCGCGCCAACCTCGAAGGGATCATGCAGGCGGCTGCGGCGGCAGATGTAGAGGTTTTGCTGGTTGGCATGCAGGCACCGGGCAACTACGGCCCAGAATACAAGGCCGAGTTTGATGGGATGTATCCCGCGCTGGCCGAGGAATTCGGCGCCTTGCATGCGCCGAGTTTTTTCGAAGGGCTGGATGTGGCGGGCGGTGATCCCGCATCGGTGCGGGCCTTCATGCAGCCCGATGGCATCCACCCCAATGCGGAAGGTGTCGTACAGATCGTCGCGGCTCTGGGACCTTACGTGCTGGAACTGATCGACCGGGCGCAGGAGTAACGCGGTGCCCGGGCGGTTCTTTCTGACGACACCCATGGCGGAATTGGGCGCAACCTTGGATTGCGACGCCAGCCCCGTCGCGGATGAAGCGCCACGCCAGAACGTGGCACCGGGGCAGGAGATTGTGGTTCTGACCGCAAAGGGTCTGAGCCGCATGCGCTGGGGGATCATCCCGGTCGGGCGGGTCAATGCCCGTGGCCGTCCGGTGATGGAGACGCTGGTCAATGCGCGTAGCGAAACCGTGTTCGACAAATCCGCCTATCTTGGCACCGGGCGCGCTGTGGTCCCGATGAACGGCTGGTACGAATGGACCGGTGAAAAACGCCGCAAAACCGCCTGGTCGATCACCCCGAAATCAGGTGGATTGCTGCTGTTCGCTGCGATCACGGATCGTTGGTCGGGGCCGGGCGGTGTGCAGGTGGATCAGGTGGCGACTCTGACCTGCGCGCCCTCTGCCGATGTGGAGGATGTCCATCACCGTATGGGTGTGATTTTGGAGCCGGGCGATGTTTCAAAGTGGTTCAACGGCTCCGAAGAAGAAGTCTTGCCGCTACTGAAACCCTGGCCGGACGAGCGCTTGCAGGTCAGTCCGGCAACGAACGTCGATTGGGAGGGGCCTTGATACGCTGCGTGCTTGACAGGTTCGCGACGTTTTCGAAACCGGTCTGAAAACCAAAAAACGGGCACCATAGCGCCCGTTTCATCAGTGCTAGATATCTTCGTCAGGCCAGCGCGAGGTTGCCGGCGCTTTCGCGGCCATCGCGGCCCGCTTCAACGTCAAATGTGACTTTCTGGTTGTCCGCCAGACCGGTGAGACCCGCACGTTCTACTGCAGAAATATGTACAAAAATATCTTTTCCGCCACCATCGGGAGCGATAAAGCCGTAGCCTTTTGTCGTGTTAAACCATTTCACGGTGCCTGAGGCCATCTCCGTGTTCTCCTTAGAATGTCCTGCCCGCGGAATGCGGCAGCTTGGCTCGGTCGAAAGCAGATCGAATGACTGGGCCGTAAGGAGCAGTGGTCGATAGTTTGTCGCGTCGCGCCTCCGATATTGGAGCAGCTTCCTGCAAAAGCAAGCCAAATTCTGATGACAGCAATGAACACGATTGCATCGGCAAATTCCCGCCAGCCGTGTGTCGCATGGTTTTTGAACACCGCGTGGTTTAGCTGTGCCGAAAAAAATTTTACCAGTTGATAAAAAAATCAATTCGTGAGAACTTTTTTCCGAATGATCACGCCAGAATGGGGAAAACCATGTCCAGCAATGCATTTACACCGGGTATTGTTCCTGCACGATTGGGCGGCGAAGACTACGCTGAGCAGTTCTCTGATCTGCATCCGCGCCTTGATCGGCACGAAGCGCTGGTGGCGGCGGACCGCTGTTACTTTTGCCACGACGCCCCCTGCATCACGGCTTGTCCGACGGATATCGATATCCCGCTTTTTATCCGGCAAATCGCCACGGGTACCCCGGATGCGGCGGCAAAAACGATTCTCAGCCAGAATATCATGGGCGGTATGTGCGCGCGCGTTTGCCCGACAGAGCAGCTTTGCGAAGAGGCCTGCGTGCGCGAGGCGGCCGAAGGCAAGCCGGTGCTGATCGGCCAGTTGCAGCGATATGCAACGGATCATTTGCAGGAACAGGGGATACATCCTTTCTCCCGTGCTGCGGCCACGGGTAAAACTGTGGCCGTGGTGGGGGCGGGGCCTGCGGGTCTGGCCTGTGCGCACCGCCTGGCTATGCTGGGCCATGATGTGACCGTCTATGATGCGCGCCCCAAGCCCGGCGGGCTGAACGAATTCGGCATTGCCACCTACAAGACCGTGGATGGGTTTGCCCAGGCGGAGGTGGATTGGCTGCTGCAAATCGGTGGCATCGAGATCAAGACCGGCATGGCGCTGGGGGATGCGGTGACGCTGGAGCAGCTAACGGCGGATCATGACGCGGTTTTCCTGGGGCTGGGGCTTGGCGGGGTGAACGCGCTGCAGGCCGAGGGTGCTGACAAGGACGGCGTTCTGGACGCGGTAGATTTCATCGCTGATCTGCGGCAGGCCAGCGATCTGGCGCAGGTGCCGGTTGGGCGCGACGTTGTCGTGATCGGCGGCGGGATGACGGCCATTGACGCGGCGGTTCAGGCAAAATTACTTGGCGCGCTGAACGTGACACTTGTCTATCGGCGGGGCCGCGACCGGATGAATGCGAGCGTGTTCGAACAGGATCTGGCGGCCTCGAAAGGCGTGCGGATTGTCACCCACGCGGTGCCGAAATCAGTGATCGGCAATGGTGCCGTGCGCGAGATCGAATTCAGCTATGTGGACGATGACATGGCGGAAACCGGTGATAAGCTGCGGCTGAGCGCAGATCAGGTATTTAAGGCCATCGGCCAGACCCTTGAAGGCGACGGGCTGCCGGAGCTGGAAGGTCGCAAGATCAAGGTCTCGGATACGGGCCGGACGTCAGTCAACGGCGTTTGGGCGGGTGGCGATTGCGCCAGCGGTGGCGATGATCTGACGGTGACGGCTGTGGCCGAAGGGCGCGACGCGGCACTGGACATTCATGCGGCTTTGACAGGGGCAGCGGTCTGACCCACCCCCACGGAGGAACTGAAATGGCAAATCTGACAAGCGAATTTGTGGGCATCAAGAGCCCGAACCCGTTCTGGCTGGCCTCGGCGCCGCCGACGGACAAGGAATACAACGTGCGCCGCGCCTTTGATGCAGGCTGGGGTGGGGTCGTGTGGAAAACGCTGGGGCTGGATCCGCATGTGGTCAATGTCAATGGGCCGCGCTATGGCGCGATCTACGGCGCGGACCGGCGGCTGCTGGGGCTCAACAACATCGAACTGATCACCGACCGCCCGTTGCAGACCAATCTTGATGAGATCAAGGTGGTCAAGCGCGACTACCCGGACCGGGCGATGATTGTGTCGCTGATGGTGCCTTGCGAGGAGGAGCCTTGGAAATTCATCCTGCCGCTGGTCGAGGACACTGGTGCGGATGGGGTCGAACTGAACTTCGGCTGCCCGCATGGCATGTCGGAACGCGGCATGGGCTCAGCCGTGGGGCAGGTGCCGGAATACATCGAAATGGTGACCCGCTGGGTCAAGGCCAACACCCGCATGCCGGTGATCGTGAAGCTGACGCCGAACATCACCGACATCCGCAAACCGGCTGAGGCGGCCATGAAGGGCGGCGCGGATGCGGTCAGCCTGATCAACACGATCAATTCGATCACCTCCGTCGATCTGGATCTTTTCGCGCCGGAACCCACCATTGATGGCAAGGGCGCGCATGGCGGTTATTGCGGTCCGGCAGTGAAACCGATTGCGCTGAACATGGTTGCGGAAATTGCGCGTGACCCGGAGCTGTCGCAAATCCCGATCTCTGGCATTGGTGGCATCACCACCTGGCGCGATGCGGCGGAATTCATGGCGCTGGGGGCGGGCAATGTGCAGGTCTGCACGGCTGCCATGACCTACGGGTTCAAGATCGTGCAGGAAATGATTTCGGGCCTGAGCGACTACATGGACAGCAAGGGGCTGACGTCGGTCGACCAGATCGTCCGACGCGCCGTACCGAATGTGACCGACTGGCAGCACCTCAACCTGAATTACGTGGCCAAGGCCAAGATCAATCAGGATTTGTGCATCTCATGCGGACGCTGTTTTGCAGCCTGCGAAGATACATCGCATCAGGCCATCGCCATGTCGGACGACCGCACCTTTACGGTCATCGACGAGGAATGCGTGGCCTGCAACCTTTGCGTCAACGTGTGCCCGGTGGAGGCGTGCATCACCATGGAGGCGATGACCCCGGGAATGGTTGATCCTCGCACCGGCAAGGTGGTGGAGCGGGACTACGCCAACTGGACCACGCATCCGAATAATCCCGGCGCAAAAGCGGCGGAGTAGCCTCAGTTTTTTGCATCACCGGCCAGAATGGGCGCCGTTGGCAAAGGATTGGGCAGCTCAAACTCCGGCTCTGCCGCCTCGGCGGCGGCTTGCGCCGTTGCCTCCGCGCGCGCCTTCGCCCGCTCTGCGTCCTGAGCCTCCTGAAGTGCTGCGGATTCCGCGCGCAATTGCGCCTGTTGGGCCAGATAGTCGGTGGTCGGGCCGGTCTGCGCCTCCACCACTGACTTTGAAGTTGCATCGACAGGCAGCATTGCGACGCGTCCCCTTTTGAGAAGCGTTGCAAGCTGGGCCCCGCCCGTACCCGTGCCGTCACCAGCGCCTTGTCCGGAATGATCCGAGGCGGTGTTGGCATTGTTGTTCGTGGACGTGTTGGCCATAGGCTGGCCAGGTTGCACGCCGGCAACTTGCGGGTCACCCTGCGAGGGTGCGACCGGCTGCGGCGCGTATGGGGCGATAAAGGATATTGCACTCATGGTAAGCTCCGATCTTGACATCAATCTGAAGCCGCCACCCGTAACCATTAAGGCAAGGTAAACGTTAACAGCCCGTTAAGCCGAAAATCTATTTTTCACCAGGGTTAACAATTTCTTACGGCGTGAGAAGGCGGGTGAAAAGCGTGGTCAGATAGGTGGCTGCGTCCTCGTGACCGGCGGGATCATCCTGCAATAAAACCTGCACTTGAGTTGCAAAGTCGGCGTAATGCTGGGTCGTGGCCCAAATGGAAAAAATCAGGTGGCGCGGGTCAATTTGGGTCAAATGCCCCTGATCCATCCAGTTTTGAATAACCGCGCATTTTTCTTCGAAAAGGGGGCGCAGATCGGATTGCAGATGTGGCCCCATACGCGGCGCGCCCTGAAGGATCTCTCCGGCGAACAATCTGCTTTCGCGCGGCAGATCGCGGGCCATGTCCAGTTTCCGGTGGACGTAGCTGAGAATCTCCTCCAGCGGGTCCCCCTTCGGATCCAATGTCACCAACGGGTCCAGCCATGTTTCCATAAGCTGGTTGAGCAAAGTGACGTGAATTTCTGCTTTGCCATCAAAGTAGTAGAGGATGTTCGGTTTGCTTAAACCTGCTGTTTCGGCGATTTGATCAAGCGTCGCGCCACGATAGCCATGTTGGGAAAAAACCTCCAATGCTGCATCCAGAATACGGCCGCGGTTTCGCTGTTGGATGCGGCTTGGTTTCTTGTCGGTCCCGTCTGGCAAACGCGTTTCCACCCCATTGATGACCGCCACATAATTGGGCGCCCGAAATGCTGTTGCCGGATTCCAATCACATATCGTTGAAAGGAAGTCTTGACTTGATCCGGCCTAATCGCAATCGTGTCTTTACCAAATGGTAAAATTTGCCGCTGGTCAATGAAAACTACCGCCAGGAAGGACCCCAGCCATGCCCGCGCCCGGACAGAACCTGAAAATCAACCCAGACCGTCTTTGGGACACGTTGATGGAAATGGCCAAGATCGGACCCGGCGTGGCAGGCGGCAATAACCGGCAGACAGTTACGGATGAAGATGGCGAAGGCCGGGCGCTGTTTCAAAGCTGGTGCGAGGCGGCGGGCTGCGACATGGGGCTCGACCAGATGGGCAATATGTTTGCGCATCGCGCAGGGACGGACCCCGATGCTCTGCCCGTCTATGTGGGTAGCCACCTCGACACGCAGCCGACGGGTGGCAAATATGACGGTGTTTTGGGCGTTTTGGGCGGGCTGGAGATCATCCGCACGCTGAACGATCTGGGCGTGAAGACCAAACACCCCATTGTCGTGACCAATTTCACCAATGAGGAAGGCACGCGCTACGCGCCCGCGATGCTGTCGTCGGGTGTGTTTGCCGGCATTCACACGCAGGACTGGGCCTACGACCGGGAGGACGCGGAGGGCAAGAAATTCGGCGATGAGCTGAAACGCATCGGCTGGCGTGGCGAAGAGGAAGTGGGCGCGCGCAAGATGCACGCCTTTTTTGAGTTGCACATTGAACAGGGACCCATTCTGGAAGCTGAGGGCAAGGATATCGGCGTGGTGACCCATGGGCAGGGGCTTTCGTGGACGCAGGTGACGATCACCGGCAAGGACAGCCACACCGGCTCGACCCCGATGCCCATGCGCAAGAATGCCGGGCTGGGCATGGCGCGCGTGCTGGAGAAAGTGGACGAGATCGCCTGGAGCCATGCGCCCCATGCGGTGGGCGCTGCGGGGCATATCGACGTCTATCCCAATTCACGCAACGTGATCCCGGGCAAGGTGGTCTTCACAGTCGATTTCCGCTCGCCCGATCTGAGCGTGATCGAGGATATGGAGGCGCGTCTGCGGGTCGAAGGTCAGAAGATTGCCGACGACATAGGGCTGGAGATTGCCTTTGAGAAGGTCGGCGGGTTCGATCCGGTGGCCTTTGATGAAGGCTGCGTCGGCGCGGTGCGCGCGGCAGCGGAACGGTTGGGATATTCCCACAGGGATCTCATCTCGGGTGCAGGTCATGACGCCTGCTGGATCAACCGCGTCGCCCCCACGGCCATGGTGATGTGCCCCTGTGTGGACGGGTTAAGCCACAATGAAGCGGAAGAGATTTCCAAGGACTGGGCCGCAGCGGGTGCAGATGTATTGCTGCACGCGGTGGTCGAGACGGCGGAGATTGTGGGGTAGAGATATGCCGCAAGGAAAGTCCTTCGGAATGATCTTTGGTGGCGTCGCCGCGGCACTCGGGATTGCTGCGGCAGGTTACGGCTTGGGTTTCATCATTGCCGACAGGGGCAATCAATTGATCGCCAAGGAATTAGGGTCGGCGTTACGACAGACGTTGCCCGAAGGCACGAAAAGTGAAGTAATTTCACAGTTGGAAGCTGGCGACGCCAAAAAAGCCGCTGATTTGTTGTCGCAGGGCGCGACCCTTTTCGAAGAGATGCAGTGTGTGCCTAGCGGCAACTCGGTTCTCCTGGAAAAAGGGGCGTCGGTCATGAACTGCGAAACCGGAATGCGCGCTCTTTTCGCTGGATTTTTTCAAAGTAACTACCCTGACTACGCTACATTCACGATTGGCCAAAATCGCACAACGGACTACCCCGGGACGCCGTTTTTAGCGGAGGACGGCCGCTACCCTGGATGCTCGCTGATCTATGAGGCGGCGGTGCCGGATGTCGGCCCGAGTCAGGTCAAAGTGGCATTTGATTGCCCTGAAAAAGAGGAGAAATGAAATGACCAAAGTGATCAAAGGCGGCATGGTCTGCACGGCGGATCGCACATGGAAAGCCGATGTTCTGATCGAGGGAGAGACGATCAAGCAGATCGGCGAGGACCTCAAGGGCGATGACTATATCGACGCGGAAGGGGCCTATGTGATCCCCGGCGGGATTGACCCGCATACGCATCTGGAAATGCCGTTCATGGGGACCACGGCGGCGGAAACCTTCGAGAGCGGCACCTGGGCGGCGGCGGCAGGGGGCACCACGATGGTGGTCGATTTCTGTCTGCCGGGCGCGGACGGGTCGATCAAGAACGCGATCAACGAATGGCACCGCAAATCCGCGCCGCAGATCTGTTCCGATGTGGGCTATCACATGGCAATCACCGGCTGGGACGAGACGGTCTTCAACGAGATGAAGGATGCCGTCGAGATGGGCGTGAATTCCTTCAAGCATTTCATGGCCTATAAGGGCGCGCTGATGATCGAGGACGATGAGATGTTCGCCTCTTTCAAGCGCTGTGCCGAACTGGGCGCGCTGCCCATGGTGCATGCGGAGAACGGCGATCTGGTGGCCGAGATGCAGCAGAAGTATTTCGATCAGGGCATCACCGGGCCGGAGGGGCACGCCTATTCACGCCCGCCCGAGTTTGAAGGCGAGGCCGCCAACCGCGCCATCACCATTGCCGATGCGGCAGGTGTGCCACTGTACATTGTGCATGTGTCCTGTGAGCAGGCGCATGAAGCGATCCGGCGCGCGCGTCAGAAGGGCATGCGGGTCTACGGCGAGCCGCTCATCCAGTTCCTGACGCTGGACGAATCCGAGTATTTCAACAAGGACTGGGACCACGCGGCGCGCCGGGTGATGTCACCGCCTTTCCGCTCAAAAGACCATCAGGACAGCCTTTGGGCGGGTTTGCAGGCGGGATCATTGCAGGTTGTGGCGACCGATCATGCGGCCTTCAATACCGAGCAAAAACGCGCTGGGAGAGACGATTTCCGCATCATTCCCAACGGATCAAACGGGCTGGAGGAACGTCTGGCCGTGCTCTGGACCGAAGGCGTGGAAACAGGCCGTCTGACACCCAATGAATTCGTGGCAGCGACCTCGACCAATGTGGCGAAAATTCTCAACATCTACCCGCGCAAGGGAGCCATCGTTGAGGGGGCAGATGCGGATATCGTTGTGTGGGACCCAAAAATCACCAAGACGATCTCGCCATCGAACCATCATTCCGTGTTGGATTACAACGTTTTCGAGGGTTTCGAGGTCAAGGCGCAGAGCCGGTACACGCTGAACCGGGGCGAGGTCATCTGGGCCTGGGGGCAGAACAGCCAGCCTAACCCGGGGCGCGGGCGGTTCATTCCGCGCCCGGCGTTTTCCTCGGCCTCTGAAGCGCTGAGCAAGTGGAAAGCGCTGACCGCGCCGAAGATGATCCAGCGCGATCCGTTGAATATCCCGGCGGGGATTTGAGACAGAATGATTTCAGCTTGCCGCCCCGTTGCGGCAGGGTATAGCCAGCCAGAATGTGACGGCGAGCGGAGCGAAGACCTTGATGAATGCAACTGTGATCAGTGCCAAAACCCTGTCGCTGACTTTTGAAACAAATGACGGGCCGGTGCATGCGTTAAAGGACGTGAGCCTCGACATCGAGAAGGGCGAATTCGTCAGCTTTATCGGGCCGTCGGGCTGCGGCAAAACGACATTTTTGCGCTGCATGGCCGATCTGGAGCACCCGACAGGTGGGCAGATCACCGTCAACGGGGTGAGCGCCGAAGAAGCCCGCAAGGCGCGGGCTTACGGCTATGTGTTTCAGGCGGCGGGGCTTTATCCCTGGCGGACGATTGGCGGCAATATCCGGCTGCCGCTGGAGATCATGGGCTATGACAAGGCGGACATGGACGCGCGCGTGGCGCGGGTGCTGGAACTGGTCGAACTGGCGGGGTTTGAGCGCAAATTCCCCTGGCAATTGTCGGGCGGCATGCAGCAGCGCGCCTCTATCGCGCGGGCGCTGGCTTTTGATGCGGATATCCTGCTGATGGATGAGCCTTTTGGC
This sequence comes from Roseobacter sp. EG26, assembly GCF_049830555.1. Taxonomy (NCBI): domain Bacteria; kingdom Pseudomonadati; phylum Pseudomonadota; class Alphaproteobacteria; order Rhodobacterales; family Roseobacteraceae; genus Roseobacter; species Roseobacter sp. EG26. The sequence goes on along the minus strand of NZ_JBNBLH010000004.1, from coordinate 320,172 downwards.
GCGCTGGATGAGATCGTGCGGGACCATTTGAATGAACAGCTTCTGAAGCTCTGGGCGCGCACGCAAAAGACCATCGCCTTTGTCACCCATTCGATCCCCGAGGCGGTCTATCTGAGCACCAAAATCGTGGTGATGTCGCCGCGCCCGGGCCGGATCACCGATGTGATCGAGAGCCCGCTGCCGAAAGACCGCCCGCTGGACATCCGCGACACGCCCGCGTTTCTGGAGGTGGCGCACCGGGTACGTGAAGGGCTGCGGGCGGGGCATGTTGATGACTGAGCGTGGATCTGTGTCAGTCCGGCCCTCCGGGGGGCTTATTTGCCGAAGGGTGAAGCGGGAGGGACGCCGGTGATCGTGCGGTGCGTTTCCTTTTTGTTTGCCGTGGTTGGATTATTGGCGGCTGTCGTGTTTCTTGCGGCATTGGGTGATTATCGGAACCTCCGTTGTTGGGAGATGCCCGCAAACCAATGCCCGGATGCTGCCGGAACCATGCGGATGATGGTGTTGGTGTTCCTGGGATCAGTTGCTGCGGCCTTCTGGCTTTGGCGGAGAGGAAGGGTGCATGCGTAGCGTCATACCCGTTTTGACGGTGGTTCTGAGCATTTTTCTGATCTGGTATGTGGCTGCGATCTGGCTCAACGCGCCCTGGGCGTATGATAAAGCCACGCGGTCGGGTGCGGAACTGACAACGCAGACGCTGATCGCGGATACCTGGAGTCAGGAAAAGCCGAAACTGCCCGCGCCGCATCAGGTTGGGGCTGAGATCTGGAAGACGACCGCTCAGAAAAAGATCACCTCCAAACGCTCGCTGATCTATCACAGCTGGATCACGCTGAGCGCCACCTTGCTGGGCTTTGCTCTGGGCACCGGGCTGGGCATCGCGCTGGCGGTGGGGATCGTCTACAACCGAACGATGGACATGTCAGTGATGCCCTGGGTCATCGCCAGCCAGACCATCCCCATTCTGGCCATCGCGCCGATGATCATCGTGGTACTGAATGCCGTGGGCATTTCGGGCCTGCTGCCCAAGGCGATGATCTCCATGTATCTGTCGTTTTTCCCGGTGGTTGTGGGCATGGTCAAGGGGTTGCGCAGCCCGGATGCAATGCAGCTTGACCAGATGCGCACGTGGAATGCCAGCCCGCATCAGACCTTCTGGCGGCTGCGCCTGCCGTCCTCGATGCCCTATCTCTTTACCTCGCTGAAAATCGGGATGGCGGCATCGCTGGTGGGGGCGATTGTGGGCGAGTTGCCAACCGGTGCCGTGGCGGGGTTGGGCGCGCGCCTGCTGGCGGGCAGTTATTACGGGCAGACGATCCAGATCTGGTCGGCCCTGATCATGGCAGCCGCGTTGGCCGCAACCCTTGTCGGGATCATTGGGGTCGTGCAACGCCTGACCCTCAAGCGCATGGGGATGGCATGATGTGGATCGCCTTTGCCATTGCTGTCTGGGTCTTGGGGTGGGGGATCAATGCACGGCTGTCCGCACGTCCCAGAACCCGCTTCACCGGCCTGGCGGTGCCACTCATTTTTGGCCTAACCCTGATCGCCATCTGGGAAGGCGTCGTGCGCGGGTTCGAAATCAGCCCGGTCCTGTTGCCGGCACCCTCGATGATTGTCGCGCGGTTCGCGGCATCCACCGGCATCTTGTGGGAGGACTTTGTCCAGACCGTGATCAAGGGCGCGCTGAGCGGCTATGTGCTGGGTTGCGGGTCGGCGTTTCTGGTGGCAATTCTGGTGGACCGGTTTGATTTCTTGCGGCGCGGGCTGCTGCCGGTGGGCAATTTCGTCGCGGCATTGCCTGTAATCGGCATGGCCCCCATTCTGGTCATGTGGTTCGGCTTTGACTGGCAATCCAAGGCGGCTGTGGTGGTGGTCATGGTGTTTTTCCCGATGCTGGTGAATACCGTGCAGGGGCTTTCGGACAGTTCGGCCATGCAGCGCGATCTGATGCGCACCTACGGGGCCGGCTACTGGACCACGTTGCGCAAACTGCGCCTGCCTGCGGCGATGCCTTTCATCTTCAACGGGCTGAAAATTGCGAGCACGCTGGCGTTGATTGGCGCGATTGTCGCAGAGTTCTTTGGCTCGCCCATCCGCGGCATGGGTTTTCGCATTTCCACATCCGTCGGCCAGCTTGCGCTTGATCTGGTCTGGGCGGAAATCGTGGTGGCTGCGATCGTGGGGTCCGCATTTTACGGGGGGGTTGCCTTGATCGAACGCGCAGTGACATTCTGGCACCCGTCGCAACGTCATTAAAAAGAAGACGACCAACAAAGGAGAGTATGATGAAAAAACTGACAACGCTGGCCGCCGGGGCCGCTCTGGGGCTCTGGGGCGCTGCCGCACAGGCCGCAGACGATGTGACCCTGCAGTTGAAATGGGTCACGCAAGCGCAATTTGCAGGCTACTATGTGGCGCTCGACAAAGGGTTTTACGAGGAAGAAGACCTGAACGTCACCATCAAGCCCGGCGGGCCGGATATTGCGCCCACGCAGGTGCTTGCCGGGGGTGGTGCAGATGTCACCGTGGAATGGATGCCCGCCGCTCTGGCCGCCCGCGAAAAGGGCCTGGGCATGGTCAATATCGCGCAGCCCTTCAAATCCTCGGGCATGATGCTGACCTGCCGCAAGGACGCAGGCGTGACCAGTACGGATGATTTCGCGGGCAAGACCCTGGGGGTCTGGTTTTTCGGCAATGAATTCCCCTTCCTGAGCTGGATGAGCAAACTGGATATTCCGACCGACGGGTCCGACAATGGTGTGACTGTGCTCAAGCAGGGCTTTAACGTGGATCCGCTGCTGCAAAGCCAGGCGGCCTGCGTGTCGACCATGACCTACAATGAATACTGGCAGGTCATTGATGCCGGGCTGACACCGGATGATCTGACCGTTTTTAAGTACGAAGACCAGGGCGTTGCGACGCTGGAAGACGGGCTCTACGTGCTGGAGGACAAGCTCGCGGACCCGGCGTTTGAGGACAAAATGGTGCGCTTTGTGCGGGCGTCGATGAAGGGGTGGAAATACGCTGAGGCGAACCCGGATGAAGCGGCTGAGATCGTGCTCGACAACGATGCCAGCGGCGCTCAGACCGAGAAACACCAGAAACGTATGATGGGCGAGATTGCCAAGCTGACTGCGGGCAGCAACGGTGCGCTTGATCCGGCGGACTATGAACGCACGGTTGCCTCGCTGTTGTCGGGCGGATCGGATCCGGTGATCTCCAAAGCGCCTGAAGGGGCCTGGACTCATGCCATCACGGATAAGGCGCTTAACTGATTGGGTTGCGCATTTCGAGAAAGGCCAGCGTTGAGCTGGCCTTTTTATGTGTTGCTGACTGGACAAGGGCCAATCGCACCCCATCTTTCTTGGCAAGCAACGGGAGCAACGAGTGACATGAGCAATATGGAAAGTCTTGAAAGCCAGCTGTCCGAAAAAGAGCGCCAAATGCGCGTTAACGGACGGGCTCTAGCGGGGATCGAAGCCGAGAAACGCCAGAAAGAGGCCCGCGGCTATGCCGTCATGGCCAGCGTTCTGGGCTACGGCGAAGGTGCATTGGGCAATGGTTCTTTTGGAAAAGTGTCGCATATTGCCAAGCTGTTTTGCATCGGTTTCGCGATGCTTGCCCCCAGCTTGCTGATTTGGCAGGTCTTGCTGAAGTAGCCGCTACTGTCGGCGGATTGATACCGTCTCTGGGGCGGTCGCGCATGACAGGCATGAAAAAAACCGGCCAATAGAATGGCCGGTTTTCTTGTTCAGGTCGGTATCGACGCTTAGGCGAGGGCGATATTTGTCGCGCTTTCGCGGCCGTCACGGCCTGCTTCGATGTCGAATGTCACTTTCTGGTTGTCGGCCAGACCTGTCAGGCCTGCGCGCTCAACGGCAGAGATGTGCACAAACACGTCTTTGCTGCCACCGTCAGGTGCGATAAAGCCGAAGCCTTTTGTAGTGTTGAACCATTTCACGGTGCCTGTGGCCATATCCGTGGTCTCCTATGATCGTGCTATCCGCGGTCTTGCGATAGCCTGGCGTGGTCGGTCTGGATCGAAGACTGACCGCCTTCAGGAGACAGCAGGTCGAAAAAGAATAACGTTTGCGATGCGGCGTATGACAGATGACTTCCCGTCTGGCAAGAAAAATACGGGGCCGGGCCATTCCAGGGCCCGCCATCAGCTTTCTGATTTTTCAGATACTTGTCGTCAGTGTAGAAGAGATTTGGAGGTGGCAGGGACGTGCGCGGGTTGCGCAACGATCTTTGCGGGTTGGGCTGAAAGACCTGACAAGCCACGCCAGGCTAATCCAATGGCAATGAGGCTTGCAGAAATCCCCAAACCGACAATGACATAGAGAGATATGGCGGTCAGGAAAGATGTCTTGAAGACAAGCAAGGCGCCTGCGAATGAAAAAAAGCCGCCTAAGCCACCGATCAGGGCCGAAATGATAGCCATTTCAAATCCTCCTCAGAACAGACAACCATCTAACCCCTAACCAAAGGTTAAGCTGGGGCGAAAATGGGGCATCTTGGTGTGGATTCTGTGCGGGTTCGAGGTGATTTTCCATAAAATTGGCGGAAAACTCAGAATCTCAGATTGCAGTAAATTAGCTTTGCCTCAGGCGTTGACCACCAAACGCTCTACCTGCCTGCCCCCATCAGGGAGTAGCGTCACGATCCCAATCTCCCCGTATTCCTGGGGAGCGGTGCCCGCTGCGCCCAACTCTTCCCAGATCGTGCGCAGGTTGCCTTTGTTTCCGATCCAGACCACCGTTCCGTTGGGGTAGGCCCGGCTCATTGTGCTGCCTGCGAATTCCTTGGGGATCACCGTGATCGGCAAACCGGTTGCCTGTGACAGTGGTTTGGCTGTTTCCAGATTACGCGGAATGTCCGGGCTGAAGATTGCGGAGAGCTGGTATCCAGCGAGTGCATTGGGCAGGTTCTCTGAGCGCGCCACGCCAAAACTGTTGAGATTGTCGCCAGTGCGATCAGCGTGCCTCAACAATATGATCGTTGTGCGGGCGGTACCCGGAATGCCGGACCTCACGCAGGCACTCAGTGGGGCAAGCGCAAAAAGGCAGAGGGCGTCGCGGCGGGTCAACATGGGGCGAGTCTGAAAGGCAATGCAATCCCAATCAAGTGTTAGAATGATCCTTGCTGGCGCGGTTCGTTCGATTGACAGCACAAAAAAGTTAAAAAATTTCAAATTTTTTGCCGTTGTGTGATCCGCTTCACATACCGCAGCGTCAACTTGATGTTGAATGAACTTGTGAGCCGGGGTGATATATTCCTCCTCGGAAGTGGAGTAACGATTATGACACGAGTGACTGATTTTCATGACGCCCCCGGGGATATTACCCCGGATATCTCCCCGGTTCCGCGCACCTCTTCCTGGCGTGCAACGGGTGGCAGCCCGGTTCACCGTCGTCCCGGTCCGAAATGCCCTTCAAAATGGCGTTTCACTGACTGGGCTGCCATTTAATTCAGGCCACGCAGTTTCTCCCCCTGCGTTGTCTTCTTCCCCTCTCGGGCCGGTCTTGTACCGGCCCGTTTTTTTGTCCGAACGCCAAGGCGTGCATCGTCTTTGGGCGGGCTGGTCAACTCGCAGCGGACATGTCAGAACACCCCTGAATTGCACAAAGGCGGGAATGTCACTTGGCAGATACCATTGTAATGACCGGGGTTTTCATGGGCCTCATCGCCACCGTCGCGATGGACGTTTGGGCGCTGTTTCTGCGCCGGGTGGCGGGTCAACCGACACCCAATTGGGCTATGGTGGGGCGCTGGGTTGCGCATATGCCCAGAGGTCAGCTGTTTCACGACGATATCGGCGAGGCGACGCCAGTCGCGGGCGAATTGGCTATCGGCTGGGTGTTTCACTACGCGGTTGGTGCCGCTTACGGGGTGGCTTTGGCTTTGATCATGGGCGCCGATTGGCTTTCCGCACCGACGTTCCTGCCCGCCTGGATATTCGCGGTTCTCACCGTGGGCTTTGGCTGGTTCCTCCTGCACCCGGGAATGGGGTTGGGGTGGGCTGCTTCAAAAACGCCAAAACCCTGGAAAGCACGTGGGCTGGGCCTTGCCGCACATACGGTCTTTGGCTTTGGTCTATGGCTGGGTGCGCTGCTTTAGCTGCCCGTTGACCGCATGGTTCTGATCATATTTGCCAGATAGAAAATGCGCCGCCGCTGTCATTTCTCTGCGAAAAATGCTATGCTTGCATCCGTTGACATCAGAGTGGAGGGGAACCATGCGCTATGTCACCATCACTACATGGGAGATCGCGGACGGCACGGATTACGATGTCTCTTTGCGGGCGATCTCGGAAAAGCGTCTGCCGGCGCTAAGGGCATTGGGGGCCAGTCGCGTCACGGTCGTGCGTACGAGTGATCGGACCAGTGCCGCGATTACCGAATGGCCGGACAGCGCGACCCGTGATGCCGCCGAACGCGCCATCGAAGAGGTTCGCGACAAGGTCCATAGCGAAGATTTCGCCCGCATGACCGGCGAGATGAGAGGGAGCGTGGTTGCCGAGGTTTAGCCCGGTGCCCCTCACATTGTGACAGCTCGACCAAGTGACCCAAAACTGCTCACGGGCTGCGGGTGACGGCGTGGACCCAATCGACGTAGTCCTGATTGGCCCCATCGACATTTATGCGAATGATCGGCGGCACCTCGTAGGGATGCAGCGCGCGGATGGCGTCTTCGACCTGCTGCGCGAGTTCAAGCCTTGTTTTCAGAAGGAGCGGGTATTCTTCCTCCTGCTCTACCTTGCCCTTCCAGAAATAGGCGCTTTGCACAGGCGCATAGCGGTTGGAACAGGCGACAAGGCGTTTTTCAATGAGCGCAGCACTGATCGTGTCGGCGATCTGGATAGAGGGGCAGTTTACGAGGATATCGATGATGGGCATGGGAGATGCTAGCCGAAGCTCTGCGGGGGAATCAAATCCGCACCCTTCGGCCAGACCGAAACAACTGCTGCGAAAGGGTAGGGATCGGCTGCGCCATTGGCTCTTACCGTGCCGGATCAACGATGTTTATTCTGACAAAATGCCGTAATCTTCCCACCCAAAATGAAAAATAGACCAGCCAGACGGTGCAATAGAACGCCCAATTGTTTCTGGCCCATACATCGACTTTCACATCTGCACTCTGATCGGATTCTGATACAATCTCATTTCCATTGGCGTCGGTTTCAACAAAAAAGACCTCAGTCGCTGAGGTGCTCATTTTTGTGTAGGACAGGCTGAGTGCAATAAGGACGATTCCGGTGATGAACCCGATCTGATAAATCGAATACCGGTGCATGCCCTCTTCTTTGAGGGTTCTGAAAATCATGTAGAATACAAACACCATCAGATGTGCGATGATGATTACGTAACTTATTGCTGTATATACGAAAAGATCCTCGTTCAATTGCCCTGCAAAGAAGTAGAGCGACACAATTCCCGCAACCAGGCAGAATGCGCGCGCAAATTTGAACTGATGTTCAACTTCAACGGATAAATCTTGCGGCTGCTCTTCGGTCTCAGCGCCGCTATCGCGCGCCGGGTTATGGTGGAGGCCAGAAATTTCCGGGGGCCTGTAGTAGAACGACAGTATCAAAGCGATGGTCAGGATTGCATAGATCGGAAAGTGAAAGAGCTGATTGGCTAATTCACCAGCTCCCACAACCGCAAATAACTCGATGCAAACAATACCTGACAAAAAGATCAGAAGATGCGGCGACTTGGTTGGCCGAAGCATGTTGATAAGAGGTAACAACGCGGAAATGGGTTCCATTGGCGTTTCCTATTCGAAAATGAAATAGCTGCAAAATATGGGTTTTGAACACGGGTCGTGAAACAAACCATACCACAAACCGCCTGAGGCGGAGACCCCACGCGCGACAGCTAGCAATTTTCAATCAGGGCGAACCAGACGGCTTATCGAACGAATTTCTTGTGTTTCAGCCGTTTGGGTTCGAGAGCGTCGGCCCCCAGCCGCCGCTTCTTGTCCTCTTCGTAGTCCTCGAAGTTGCCTTCGAACCATTCCACATGGGCTTCGCCCTCGAAGGCGAGGATATGCGTGCAGATTCTATCAAGGAAAAACCGGTCGTGGCTGATGACCACAGCGCAGCCGGCAAAATCGACCAGCGCGTCTTCCAAAGCGCGCAGGGTTTCGACGTCCAGATCGTTGGTCGGCTCATCGAGCAGCAGCACGTTGCCGCCTGATTTCAGCAGGCGCGCCATGTGCACGCGGTTGCGTTCACCGCCTGAGAGCAGGCCAACCTTCTTCTGCTGGTCGCCGCCCTTGAAGTTGAACGATGAGCAATAGGCGCGGGAGTTGACCTCGGCGTCGCCCAGCTGGATCAGTTCGGCCCCACCGGAAATCGCCTCCCAGACGTTGTCATTCGCGGCCAGATCATCGCGGCTCTGGTCAACATAGGACAGATCGACCGTATCGCCGTATTCGATGCTGCCCGCGTCTGGTTCCAATTGACCGGTGAGCATTTTGAAGAGTGTCGATTTACCCGCCCCATTGGGGCCGATCACGCCGACAATGCCGCCGGGGGGCAGGGAGAAGTCCAGGCCCTCAACCAACTGCTTGTCGCCCATGTGTTTTGCCAGCCCCGTGACCTCGATCACCTTGGAGCCGAGACGTGGGCCGTTGGGGATGACGATCTGGGCGCGGGAGAGTTTTTCCCGCTCGGAGGTTTCGGCCATCTCGTTATAGGCGTTGATTCGGGCCTTGGATTTGGCCTGCCGCGCCTTGGCACCCTGCCGCATCCACTCCAACTCCCGTTCGAGGGTCTTCTGGCGCGATTTATCCTCGCGGGCTTCCTGAGCAAGGCGTTTGGCCTTCTGTTCGAGCCAGGCGGAATAGTTGCCCTCGTAAGGGATACCTTTGCCGCGGTCGAGTTCCAGAATCCAGCCGGTGATGTCATCGAGGAAATAGCGGTCGTGTGTGACGATCAGGATCGTGCCCTTGTAGTCGATCAGGTGCTGTTGCAGCCAAGCGATGGTTTCCGCGTCAAGGTGGTTGGTTGGCTCATCGAGCAGCAACATATCGGGCGCTTCGAGCAGCAGTTTGCACAAGGCAACGCGCCGGGCCTCCCCGCCCGACAGGGTCTTGATGTCAGCGTCATCGGGGGGGCAACGCAGGGCCTCCATGGAGACGTCAATCTGGCTGTCCAGATCCCAGAGGTTTTCGGCATCAATCTGGTCTTGCAACTGCGCCATCTCGTCGGCGGTCTCGTCGGAATAATTCATGGCGAGTTCGTTATAGCGGTCGAGAATGGCCTTTTTACCGGCCACGGCGAGCATGACGTTCTCGCGCACCGTAAGGTTTTCGTCGAGCTTGGGTTCCTGCGGCAGGTAACCGACGGTGGCCCCTTCGGCATGCCAGGCCTCGCCCTGAAATTCCGTGTCCAGTCCGGCCATGATCTTCATCAGGGTGGATTTACCTGCACCATTGACGCCGACGACGCCAATTTTCACACCGGGCAGGAAATTGAGATGAATGTTCTCAAAGCATTTCTTGCCACCCGGATAGGTCTTGGAGACACCGGACATATGGTAGACGTATTGGTAGGCGGCCATGAGAATGCTCCTGTCGGAAATGATTTCGCTTTTCTAGGCAGCAAAGCCGACAAGAGCAAACGCGTTTTGATCGAATGCGGGTCGTGTTGCGAATGGATCGGTCAAATCTGGCCAGAGCAGGGAAGCCAGTTAAATTCTGGCAATGCTTTCGAGATTATGTTAAATTTATTTTTATTAAATAAATCCATAAAGTTAACTATTCGAGAGGGAAAGTAATGAAGAGCTTACTATTAACATCTGCAGCCACAATGCTTCTGGCAACAACCTCCCAGGCCGCCATCATAGATGTGGTCCAAACAGCGGGCGACGCCTTCGGTGCGGGCGGTAGCGGGGCCGCTGAAATCATCGCGGCTCCAGAGTTTGCCTTGGATGACAATGTAACCAATACGCATATGCAAGGCTTCGATGAAGCGCAGGGCGTATTCCTCAACGCAGCATTGGACGCGGACGCAGGCATTGATGCAATTGCCGCGGGACAGCTGGTCAACAGCCACATGATCTTCCTCAACACCGATGGTGGGGCAAGGGGCGAGCATTTTGGTGTCGAGTGGACCTTCGACGGCGCCATTCTGGGTGTCATGTCCAACAGCAGCGGTTCGCTGGAATTTGCATCAACATCAATTCTTGGCGCTGCGGGAACCACTTACCAAACGGCGCCTCTTGGCGCGCGTGGGTTGGAATCCAACAACGGAACAGGCGCATCGCCGAATGATGGCTATCTGGTCTTCGCGCCCAACAGCATCCGGGTTTCAATGGAGGTCACTGAACCGGGGGACTGGATTCGCGTCGTGACGGCTGTGGCACCGGTGCCGGTCCCTGCGGCGCTGCCGCTGTTGCTTGTCGGTCTTGGCGGTCTGGGATTTGTGGCGCGCCGCAAAAGACGCGCTTCTTCCTGATCAACACTAACAAGACAGGCGAAGGGCTGCGCAAATGCGTAGCCCTTTTGCTATGGTCTGTCGCTTTTCCTCCCCTGAGGGCGGGTGTGATTTGACATATGTTGGCTCCATGTTAGCCGTGAGAGGGTGAAACCCAGGGCGGAGCCACTATGAGACGTATATTTCTGGCGTGCAGTTGCCTCATCCTTATGGCTTGTGCTCCGCAGAACGTCGCCCTCGCGCCACCCCCCAATCTTTACCTGGAAGGGCGAAACTATCCCAGCGCTGCCGTGCCGCCGGTTTTGCGCAATGTCTCTCCGCGCATGTTCTACGTCACCGACCGGGCAATCGAGCTGAGCCCGGATGGCGAAATCTCCTATAATTCCAGCCGCTCGAACTCGATGGCACTTGGCAGCGCACAGGTACGCTTTGGGGCCGAAGACTGGGACGACCTCGTGGCACGAACTTCAACGGACGGCGGTCGCCGGATTTCGCGCCTTGACGTGCAAAGTGCCACGGAGCTTGTCCGATTTGCGGATGTGCCACTGCCAAACCGCCGCGAAAAAGGGGCTCTGATCTTTGAACCCGACGCGCTCACTTCCTATAATGCGGGCGCTCAGGCCTTTCAGGAGGCGATCCGCGCGGAGATCGCCCGCACCGGCAACGGTCGCATTTTGATTTTCACCCACGGCGTTCGCAATGATTTTGATCGTGCTCTCAGTACCTTGGCCAACCTGTGGCACTATGCGGGGCGCAACAGCATTCCTGTCGCATTTACCTGGCCCGCAGGAAATTCAGGACCTCTGGGATACTTCCGGGACCGGGAGGCAGGCGATTTCAGTGTTTTTCATGCGAAAGAGCTGCTGCGGCTGCTGGCCGAGATTCCGGAAGTCGAAGACATCGATATTGTTGCCCATTCCCGCGGCACCGATGTCATGACCAAAGCTCTGCGCGAACTGGTGATCTATCACCGGGGACGCGGGGTGCCGCCAAAGATCGCGATGAAAACCGGAACCCTGATCCTCGCTGCGGCCGATCTTGATACCGGTGTGGTCCGTCAGCGGCTGGAGGCGGAGCGCTTCTCGGAGGCTTTCGAGCAGATCAATATCTACATCAACCCGAACGACGGGGCACTGAGGGCTGCGTCATTGCTGACCAATGCGCCGCGATTAGGGTCCGCAACTTCCGAAAGCCTGAAGCTGGAAGAATTGCAGAAACTGCGCAAGGAAGGTCTGGTTCATTTCATACGCGTTGAAAACGTCAAGGGGCGCGGACATTCCTATTTTCGCAGTAATCCGGCGGTTCTCTCTGACATCGTTCTCGCGTTGAGAACCCGCGCTTTTCCCGGCGGTACGCTGCGGCCCCTTGAGGACGGGGAGGACGGTTTTTGGCAATTGCATCCAAACTATCCGCTGGAACGATTGCCTGATCTGGTTGTCGAGGGCAGTGATCGCTGAGGGCATCTGATGCAGAACTTGAAGGATTTGATATCCCGTCATGCGCAGGATGGCCGCCTGCGATGGATAGGGTTGCGCCCGGCGCGTCGGGCGGAAGTGCTATCGGTTGACGAGGTCGAGGTGACTGAACGGGGTTTGACAGGCGATCACGGCGGATCAGTTAAACGCGGCGTAACGCTGATCCAACAGGAACACCTGACAACTATCGGCGCGATGCTGGGACGGGGCCCGGTCCTGGCGCAGGATTTGCGTCGAAATCTCGTGATAGAAGGGCTGAACCTTGCCGCATTGAAGGGGCGGCAACTGCAAATCGGCACCGCAGTTCTGGAAGTGACCGGCATTTGTGCGCCCTGTAGCCGGATGGAAGAAATTCTGGGTTTTGGCGGCTATTCAGCCGTGCGTGGGCATGGTGGTTGGTGCGCGCGCGTGGTGACGCCGGGCCGCATGGCGCTCGACATGTTGGTGACGCCACTGTGAGGCAATCCATTGACACCACAGGGCAATCACCGTTCAAAGCGCGGGTGAATTGTGTAAAGCGGAGACCAGTGTGAGGCGGGGGTTCCCCATTGCGAGACCCGGCGAGGTCATCGGCCTGTTGGGCGGGTCGTTTGACCCGGCACATGCCGGGCACGTCCATGTGACGCGTGAGGCGCTCAAACGGTTTGGCCTTTCCCGCGTCTGGTGGCTGGTCAGCCCCGGCAATCCGATCAAGGCACGCGGACCGGCTCCGCTGGAAAAACGCATGGCCCGTGCGCGGGTCATGATGCAGCACCCGAAGGTCGAGGTGACAGACATCGAGGCGCATTTGGGAACGCGTTATACAGCGAAATCCCTGGAGGCGTTGCGGCATATCTATCCGGGCGTGCGCTTTGTCTGGCTGATGGGTGCCGATAATCTGGCGCAATTGCATCTGTGGCAGGATTGGCGGCAGATCATGCAAACGGTTCCTATCGGTGTTCTGGCACGCCCGGGTGATCGCATTTCCGCGCGCATGAGCCCCGCCGCCCGTATTTATGGGCCCGCCCGCATTTCCGGGCGCGCCTCTGCCCTGTTGGGACGGGCCGAGGCACCGGCATGGTGTTTTGTTAACGTTCCGATGGTATCTCAATCGTCAACCGCGATCCGGGCTGCAGGAGGGTGGCAGGCGCCCTCCTGACAGGTCACAGTTTTTTCATCTGCTGCACCTGCGCCTTGTTGTTGTCACCGCCTGCATGCTGAGGTTAACTCCGCCCTATGACGGGTAAATCAAATTCCTTCTTCTCGCGGCGCGCCTTTTTAGCGGGCTTGATGGCCAGCACCGGCGTTCCGGCGCTTGCAGAGGCCCCCAAGGTTTCCCTGCGACCCCGCATGCGCGATGACGCGCGGGCGCAGGTATCGGAACTTGCTTCCTTGCTGCGCGGGTCCCGGGTGACGGGCGACATCGTTTTTGCGGTGGCCGACGCCGAAACCGGTAACATCCTTGAAGCGCGAAACGAAACATCGGGCATCGCCCCGGCAAGCGTCGCGAAATCGATCACAGCGTTGTATGCACAGGATATTCTGGGTCCGTCGCATCGGTTTGTCACGCAGGTTGTTGCCGCGGGCGAAATCACGAATGGCGTACTGGAAGGAGATTTGGTTCTTGTTGGCGGCTGTGATCCGACCCTTGATACAAAGGCTCTTGCCAAACTCGCACTGGGGTTGAAAGAGGCCGGGCTACGTGAGGTGCGCGGGCGGTTCCTCGTCTTTGAAAATGCGCTGCGCCCGCTTCGGACCATTGATCCGGAACAACCGGATCATCTGGGTTATAGTCCCGCTGTTTCAGGCATCGCATTGAACTACAACCGGGTGCATTTTCAATGGAAGCGCGGCTCGGGCGACTACACAGTGACCATGGATGCGCGCGCCGCGCCTTACCGGCCCGATGTTCAGATGGCACGTATGCAGATCGTTGACCGGTCCGCGCCCATATTCAGCTACCGCGACGCGGGAGACCATGATCAGTGGACCGTGGCCAAAAAAGCGCTTGGCAAGGAAGGTGCGCGTTGGCTGCCCGTGCGGCGGCCCGGGCTTTACGCAGGCGATGTCTTTGCCACTTTGGCGCGGTCGAACGGCATCGTTTTGAAAGCTCCGGAACTGGTCGAGGAATTGCCCGCGGGGACCGTTTTGTCCACCGTCAAAAGCCCCGAGCTGCGTGAGATTTTGCAAGGCATGTTGAAGTATTCCAACAATCTCACGGCTGAGATGGTGGGTCTTGCCGCGACACGTATGTATTCAGGGCGCGCCCATACTCTTGCCGCTTCCGCCCGACAGATGAACCTCTGGGCCAAAGAGGCATTGGGGATGCAAAAGCCGGCCTTTGCAGATCATTCCGGGCTCGGCGGTGCCAGCCGTGTCAGTGCCGCGGATATGGTGCGCGCCCTTGCCGCCGCACACGACCGCGCGTTGCTGCGTCCGATCCTGAAGCCGGTCACGCTGAGAGACAAGAGTGGTCGGCCTGACAAGAAACATCCCGTCAAGGTGGCGGCCAAAACAGGGACGCTGAATTTTGTTTCCGGACTGGCCGGTTACATCACCGCACCGGATGGTCGGGAGATGGTCTTTGCGATTTTCTGCGCCGATGAAAGTATCCGCGCCACAATCCCCCGCGCCCACCGAGAGCGTCCGCAAGGCGCGCGGCCTTGGGCCAATCGCGCCCGGCGCCTGCAGCGCCAGCTTCTGGAACGCTGGGGAACGATCTACAGCAGTTGAAAATGCGTAGAGCCGTCGCCCACAAGAGCGGGCGACGACCCTGTTGGAAAACGCCTCAGTGGATGATTGTGTTCAATGTTGCCGAGGGCCGCATGATACCTGCCGTTTTCGCATTGTCCGCATGGTAGTAGCCGCCGATGTCTGCGGGGCTTCCCTGCGCGGCGGCAAGCTCGGCGACGATGGTTGCTTCATTCTCCGAAAGGGCTTTGGCAACCGGCGCGAAATGTGAGGCCAAATCAGCGTCTGCTGTCTGAGCTGCCAGCGCCTGGGCCCAGTAGAGTGCGAAATAATAATGGCTGTCGCGGTTGTCGGGCTCGCCAACCTTCCGGCTGGGGGATTTGTTCTGATCCAGAATGCCTTGTGTCGCCAGATCGACCGCATCGCCCAGCACCTTGGCCTTTGCATTGCCCTTGACTTGGGCCAGGTATTTCAGGCTCTCCCCCAACGCACAGAATTCACCCAAGGAATCCCACCGCAGATGGTTCTCTTCGACCAGCTGCTGCACATGTTTCGGGGCGGAACCGCCCGCGCCGGTTTCAAAGAGGCCGCCGCCATTCATCAGTTTGACGATCGACAGCATTTTGGCCGAGGTGCCCAGTTCAAGGATCGGGAAAAGGTCGGTCAGGTAGTCCCGCAGCACGTTGCCGGTCACCGCAATAGAGGTGCCGCCTTTGCGTATGGTGTCAAAAGAGGCGCGTGTGGCATCGCGCGGCGCGAGGATCTGGAACTTGTCTTCAACGCCCGCCTTGGCCAGCAGGGGCCGCACGTATTTCAGGAGTTCCGCGTCATGGGCACGGGTCTCGTCGAGCCAGAAAATCGCCTGGCAGTTTTCCAGGGCCTGACGGTCGATCGCCAATTGAACCCAATCTTCGATCGGCGCCTGGCGCGTCGAGGCTGAGCGCCAGATATCACCAGCTTCTACCTGATGCTCGTGCAGCACCTCGCCGTTGTCCAGCACCATGCGCACCGTGCCATCGCTTGGGATTTCGAAGGTTGTGGGGTGGGAGCCATATTCTTCGGCTTTCTGCGCCATCAGGCCCACGTTCTGCACCGTGCCTGCCGTGGATGGGTCGAGCGCACCGTTCTTTTTGCAGTCGTTGATCGCCTCGTCATAGACGGCTGCATATGAACTGTCGGGGATCACGCAATTGGTGTCCGCCTCTTTGCCGTCCGGGCCCCAGCCCTTGCCGCCCGCGCGGATCAATGCCGGGATGGAGGCATCAATGATCACATCTGAAGGCACATGCAGGTTGGTGATGCCCTTGTCGGAATTCACCATGTAGAGCGGCGGGTTTTCGGCCATCGCGACATCGATGGCCGCGCGTATCTCCGCAGCTTTGGGCGATGTCGTGACGCTTTCCAGCAAAGAGCCCAACCCGGAGTTTGGGTTGGCCCCGGCCGCTTTCAGGTCATCGCCATAGGTTTCAAACACCGGTTTCAGAAAGGCTTTGACCGCATGGCCGAACAGGATCGGGTCGGACACTTTCATCATCGTGGCTTTGAGGTGGATGGAGAAAAGGACACCTGCATCTTTCGTTGCGGCCACCTGATCGCTCAAAAAGGCGTCCAGCGCCTTTGCGGACATGAAGGTCGCGTCCACGACGGTCCCGGCGGGATAGTCGATCGCATCTTTGAGAACTTTCACGGACCCATCGGCATCCACCAGCTCGATCCGGGCCGTTGCAGCTTCCGACAATGTGGCGGATTTTTCATTCGACCGAAAATCACCCGAAGACATCGTTGCCACGCTGGTTTTGCTATCCGCCGCCCAATGCCCCATCCGATGCGGGTTGGCCTGGGCGTAATTCTTGACCGCTGCCGCGGCACGGCGATCGGAATTACCCTCGCGCAGAACCGGATTCACGGCGGACCCTTTGATCGCGTCGTACCGCGCCCGGATGGCGCGTTCTGTATCTGTGCCGGGGGCCTCGGGATAGTCGGGCAGATCGTACCCTTGCGACTGCAACTCTGTTACCGCCGCGACAAGTTGCGGCACGGAAGCGGAGATGTTCGGCAGTTTGATGACATTCGCATCGGGCGTTTTCACCAGGGCGCCAAGAGCTGCCAGATCGTCAGACTGGCGCTGCGTTTCTGACAGGGCCTCGGGAAAGGCGGCGATTATGCGGCCGGCCAAGGAAATATCCCGGGTCCCAACCGACACGCCCGCCGCAGAGGCAAAACGCTGGATGATTGGCAGGAAAGAGGCCGAAGCCAATTCCGGCGCTTCATCAACTTTGGTGTAGACGATATCGGGATTGTCGCTTTGCGTCATGATGCACTGGCCTTTCAGAAGTTTGATCAAGCACTAATCAACCGGGCCGCGAAGGTCCACAGCGACCGCCGGATTTTTTCCCCACAGATGTCTTGCCAAGAGTCCGACATCAGTTGAGATCAGCTTTTGGGCGCTGCCTTCGCGATGCTCTCAGCTCAGATGCCGCGCGCGCGCGCCGCGTTCGATTGCAGCGGCATGCAGGCGGTCGAGGTTCAGCTCATACCGTATTTCTTCCAGAAGGCGAAGCTCCGCCTCATCCAGCGTGCCATCTGCCGCAGCGACATCACAGGCCAACGCATAGGCTGTTTCAAAAAGCCTTTCAGGCAGGCTCTCCCGGATCAGCCCGAACAAAGCGTCGAGCCCGTCTTCCTGCTCAAAGAGATCAAAAACGGTTTGACTGATGGTGCCCAGACGATCCTCATCATACCTCGAAAAGATCGGCAACATCTGGACAGCTGCCTGGATCTTAACGAGTTCGGCGGTCCGGATGTCCTCGTCGGAGGCAGAGACGGCGATCATCAAAGCAACGAGGCTGTCTTGTGCGGAAAAAGCGTGGGCAGGATCATCAGGCACGGGCATGTACTTTCATGAGGGTCAATTGGGTCAGATTATTGACGCCAATGCTGCAACGCAATAGGGACGAGCGAAACCCGGCGTATGGGGCGCCGGACACAACACTCGGGTGAGATATGTCTCAGATACGCGACGCTGCAATGACCAGCAAGGCTTGGCCCTTTGAAGAAGCGCGCCGTATCCTCAAACGCTACCAAAAAGCGCCCCCTGAAAAGGGGCATGTGCTGTTCGAGACAGGCTATGGGCCTTCCGGACTGCCACACATCGGGACATTTGGCGAGGTTCTGCGCACCACAATGGTGCGCCGTGCCTTTGAGCAAATCTCTGATATTCCCACGCGGTTGATCTGTTTCTCTGACGATCTGGACGGTATGCGCAAGGTGCCGGGCAATGTGCCGCAGCAGGACATGCTGGCAGAACATATGCACAAACCGTTGACCTCGGTGCCCGATCCCTTCGGCACGCATGAGAGTTTTGGCCATCACAATAATGCCATGCTGCGCCGGTTCCTCGACACCTTCGGGTTCGATTATGAATTCTACTCCGCCCGCGAGTTTTACCAGACCGGGCAGTTTGACGACATTCTGCGTCGGGCGGTTGAGCGTTATGACGATGTCATGAAAGTGATGCTGAAATCCCTTCGTGAAGAGCGCCAGCAGACCTATTCCATCTTTCTACCCATCCACCCGGAGACGGGGCGGGTTCTGTATGTACCGATGAAAAATGTGGATGCTCGGAACCATACGGTCACCTTCGATGATGAGACAGGTCGTGAATGGACGCTGCCCGTGACGGGTGGCAACGTCAAACTGCAGTGGAAACCGGATTTTGGGGCACGCTGGGCTGCGCTCGACGTGGATTTCGAGATGTACGGCAAAGAACATGCGACCAATACGGCCATCTATGACCGGATCTGTGAGATACTTGGCGGCAAAAAACCGGAGCATTTCAGCTATGAGCTGTTCCTGGACGAGCACGGTCAGAAAATTTCCAAGTCGTCCGGCAACGGGATTTCTATTGATCAATGGCTGACCTATGCCAGCACTGAAAGCCTGTCGTACTTTATGTACCTCAAGCCAAAAACGGCCAAGCGGATGTATTTCGATGTCATTCCAAAGGCGGTGGACGAGTATCATCAACAACTGCGTGCCTACGAGACGCAGGATGTAATTCAACGATTGAATAATCCGGTTTGGCACATTCATTCAGGGGATGTTCCGAAGTCGAACATGCTTGTGCCCTTCTCCATGTTGCTCAATCTCGCCAGTGTTTCCGCGGCAGAAGACAAATCACAGCTTTGGGGATTCATTCAGCGCTATGCGCCTGAAACATCAGCAGAAAATAACCCTGACATGGACAAGGCGGCTGGCTTCGCCGTGCGGTACTACAATGATTTCGTGAAGCCCAAGAAAACCTACCGGCTGGCGAATGATCTCGAACGTGAGGCGCTGCTTGATCTCAGGGATCAGCTTGAGGCCTATGACGGCGCGGTCGACGATGAAGCTTTGCAGTCCATCGTTTACGCCTGTGGGCGCGAGAGATTCGATCCGCTGCGTGCATGGTTCACGGCCCTTTATGAGGTGCTGCTTGGTGCCAGTCAGGGCCCCCGTTTCGGTGGTTTCATTGCGTTATATGGTGTCGCAGAGACTGTCGCACTCATTGATCAGGCGCTGGCTGGCGAACTGGCCTCCGAGACCTGACGCTCTTGTCGCGGGGCGCAAGCGCCTTACCCTATGATCAGGCAATAGGGAGGCGCGCTATGCGCAACATGATTTTTGGTCTGATTATCTGGCTGGGGTGTGCGACCACGCTGCCCGCGCAAGAGGCCGACATACAGGCAACCATCGACAGCCAGATCGAAGCCTTTCTGGCCGATGATTTTGAAACGGCCTTTGGCTTTGCGAGCCCGACCCTGCAGCGGTTGTTCGGCACCCCGGAGAATTTCCGCAACATGGTGACCCAAGGCTATCCTATGGTCTGGCGTCCCGGCAACGTCCGCTATCTTGAGTTGCGTGAGCAAGGTGCCACGCTTTGGCAACGGGTGATGATCACCGACCGGGAGGGGCGCGTGCATGTACTGGATTACCGGATGCTCGAAACCGAAAACGGCTGGCGCATCAACGGGGTTCAGATCCTCGACAGTTCTGATTTCAGCGCGTGATGCAAACGCCGGGAACGGTGGTGTGATCCGGCTTTAACCCTTCGCAGATAATCCTTGGCGTGAGGACCAATGCGAAGGGGCATTTGAACCATGAACAAGGTGATTACTGACGGCGTGCATCTGATGCCGATCGCCTTCGCGCGGGCGCTGGATGTCTATTCCAGCGAAGATGGCACGCCCGGGACGGCCACATACGCTGACGCAGCGGACATCGCACAACTGGTCAGCGATGCAGAATTTGGCGTATGTCTTGAGCTTCGCAAAGTCGAAAAAACACAGAAGATCAGGTATATGGGGGAAATCCCCTTGTTGCCGGGCTGCTATTTGCGCATCACCGCGCGCATCAAGGTTATGGACGGGCCGCTGCCATCGGTACGTATCGCCGGCTTCGCTGGTGGCGCCGGGGGCGCACCGGTTGCCGGTGTTGTCACCACAGGACCCGCGGTGACCGTCACGAAACCGGGCACCGTGGTGGAAGTTTCCGCCATCGTGGGTGCAGGGGCGCGGCCCGGCGTGGACATGGTTTGGGGTGCCGACGCTTTATATGGTCATTTCGGCATAGACCTTACCGGTCCGGTTGGCGGGCGTGTTCGTGTTGATGATCTGATCATAGAAGATGTAACGAGTTTCTTTTTGCGTGATCTCATTGCCATGGTTGACGTTCGCGACTACGGCGCCCGTGGAGATGGCGTCACCGATGACACCGCAGCTTTCAGGGCGGCTGATGCCGCGGCACGAGGTCGACAGCTGCTTGTCAGCCAAGGCACATATCTCCTTTCCAAAAATCTGACGCTGGCGTCCGACGTCCGCTTTGAAGGCGTGGTGTCGATGCCCGACGATGCCACCTTGACGCTGTGCAGGAACTTTGACCTGCCAAGCTATATTGATGCGTTTGGCCGTTCCGACATTGCGTTTCGCAAAGGGTTTCAAGCTCTTCTGAATTCAGATGACCAAAAAAGCTTCGACCTTGGGGGTCGTTTGGTCAGCCTTGCTGAACCAATGGTATTGCGGGCCGCGCAGTCGGATTGCAATCGCCCGGTTAGGCGGCGTGTCTTGCGAAACGGCCGTATCGAAGCCCTTGGCTCACAGGCTTGGGCCAGTAAGAGTGTCAGCTGCACGGCAACCGTTTCCAAGAACGACCAACATATCCTGGAGGCCTCAGGCGAGATTGTTGACGTGCCGGTCGGTGCGTTGGTTCAGGGACAGGGTGTTGGCCCGGAAATCTATGTCCGTGCAGTCGATCCAGCGCGCCATACGATAGCGCTCAGCGCACCGTTGGAGGCGTCGGACACCTCCCGGGAATTTTCGTTTAACCGTTTCAGATATCTGTTGGATTTCAGTGGTATTGAGAAACTCAGTGGCCTCACTCTTCAAGACATCGAACTGATCTGCAACAACGTGGCCAGTGGCATCATGCTGTCGGCCTCCGGGCAGGCCTTTCAACTCAAGGACTGCGCTTTCTCGCGTCCTGGTGACCGAGGTGTGACCTCTACAGGAGAAGGTTGTTCGCAGATGCTGGTGGACCGATGCGAGATCACCGCAGACAGGGATGCGCAAGTTGTGGCTTTGAATACCAATGCCGGTGGCGTGCGGATTTTTACCTCCTACGCCAGCGGGGTTCGACATTTCGGGGTGCTGGGTGGGGCACATAACATCCTGATGGGGAACCAGACACTGAAGACCTCAGAAAATGGATCGGCATGGGTTTTCCGGCAACCTGAAGAGCCCGATACGCCGATTTGAAGACCCGCCGGCCGTTGGTCCGCGCATGTCCCCAAAACGTCGTAGTGCCCGCCTAGAACTCCAGCCAGACACCGATCTTGAATTCGGTATCGCCACCGCCGATCGCCGGAACCTCTGTCCCAATTTGCAGGGTATAGTTGCCGGTGCCGGGAACGATGAGGATGGATGGCGCGACTTTCGTGAATAGATCGCTGTCCTGATAGGTATTGAACACCTGCATCATGACCTTCCAGTGATCGCTCAGGCCTAGTCCAACCGTCCCATCCAGTTTGACCCGGGTTTCAAGCGTCGAGCCGGGCACGTTGATGCTGCTGTCCACCACGGCCCAGCCGTATCGTTCGCCAATCTTGATCCCGCGTCCCCACGACAAACCGGCTTCAATAGCTGGTTCGATGACCTGATTTTGGGACCGCGCGCCCAGCCCGAAATGCCATGCCCATTTATGGGTTGCGTCCGGGGCGCTGAGGGGAAAGCGCAGGAAAACGATGCCTGAGCCGGATTGCTGCAACGTTCGGTCAATGCCGTAAAACAAATCCGCACCAAGCGTGACATTATCGCGCAGACCATATTCCAGATAGGCGCTTCCGGCAGTGTCCTTTTCTTGTGTAATGTTGAATGACCCTGACGCGAACCCTTTGCCTTTCTCGCGCAACCACGGGCCAGCCAGAGCGATCTGCACACTGGCCAGAATCAATAACGTGGCCAGCGCAATCATCCGCGTCATAGCAGCTCTCCTGTGCCACATCATGGTTAACGAAAGTTAACAATTGGTTACGCCGGGGTGGCCCGTGTCGAAGGTTTCCTGTCAGGCGCCGGCGGATATTTCACATTGGCGGAAGGCTGCGACCGGTTCCGCAGCCCCCTGCAAAGATACCGAAACGGCCCGATCCCCGAGGGTTGCGGTCGCTATTCTATTGAATTGTAACCCATTTAGAACGTTTCCGAAACCTGTGTCGGCGACGGTGACGGATCTATTGTCATAACCCAGCTGGTGTTGATCGGTTGCAATTGCCAATTCGGCAGGGCCGGAAAACCTTAAGCCAAAGACATCTGAGTCCGGCCAGGGATCAGGCGTTTTGATCGTGATCGTATACAGAGGTTTGCTCGGATCAAACGTCAGCTCAAGAAAAACCCCGGATTCGGTGTGGGTCAAAAGGCAGGGCAGACCCGGCGTGAATTCCCAGGCCGATGCCGGTGTTGCAAAGCAAAGAAAGGTCAGAAAAACGCGCATGATTACCACTTAGCGCATCAATACACCGTTGCCAGAAAGACATGGTTTTGCGGCGTACAGCTTTGGATTTTGCCGGCTCAGAGGATGAAAT
Source organism: Roseobacter sp. EG26 (assembly GCF_049830555.1). Taxonomy (NCBI): domain Bacteria; kingdom Pseudomonadati; phylum Pseudomonadota; class Alphaproteobacteria; order Rhodobacterales; family Roseobacteraceae; genus Roseobacter; species Roseobacter sp. EG26. The sequence continues at coordinate 297,467 of NZ_JBNBLH010000004.1, read as the reverse complement.
CCGGCCTGCGCCTTCCTATATCACAGTGTGAATTCAACCTGTGAGGAGAAAGCTTTATGAAATGCCCCGTAGATGGAACGACATTGGTCATCACCGATCGGAGCGGTGTCGAGATCGACTATTGTCCACAATGCAGGGGTGTTTGGCTTGACCGGGGAGAGTTGGACAAGATCATTGACCGCAGCGTGACGACGCCTCCCCCTGCGCCCCAGCCGCAACGTGGCTACGATGACCGCGGAGGTTACAAGAAGAAAAAGCGCGGCAGCTTTCTTGAGGATATTTTCGATTTCTAGGCGATGCGGCTCATCAATATCATGGAGAGCACGGCACATCCCAATCCGGCGTATTCGCGGAACTTCAGCGTTTCACCGAAATAGACAGCGCCGATGATCGCAAGAGCGATCAGCGTCAGCATCGAATAAGCCACACCCGCCTGCGCCAGCGTGACGTGCTGCATCGCGTAGAACCAAAAGATCGCCGAGGCCCCGTAGATGACGACGCCCAAGAGCACGTAGTGCGAGGCGACCCCATGGCCGCCATCCGCCGCCCATTTGATCGCGAAATCTCCGATGATCACCATGAAGGCGGTGAAGAATGCGAAGAAATATCCGAAAGCCATATGGGTCATGGGGGTGCCCTTTTCATGCAACGGGGAAAGTACCCGTGCGGCTGAGTATGGCACGGACCGTGCCCGGTGGCTGTGAAGCAGGTCACAAAGGGCTTGGGGTGCTGATCAAGGGCCAACCAGTGCTACGCATAGTAGCCTCTTACCCTACCCGTCGCGCCGGGCGCGCCCGCTCATTGGCTCACCTCCGGTGAGACGAGGACGCTTCGCCCCCTTTGGCCAAGCGCGAAAGTCCACTAGGATTAAGGAACAGTCATGCTTGGAGCGGGAAATGAATTTTGACAGACTTTGGCAAGCGTATTGGGTCATGCTCTATGACGATGTTGATCCAGCGCGGGATGGGGCCATGAATTCGCCATTGCTGGCGCACTACACCTCACTAGAAAATCTGGAGAACATTCTTTCGAATGAACAAGTTTGGCTGTCCAATCCGTTGTTTATGAATGATCTAGAAGAGGTCAGATTTGGAATAAACGCAGGCGTCGATCTCATCTACAGAAACGATAACCTGCGAGAAGCGTTGGGTGCCAAAAGTAGGGCTGCGCTTTTCTACGATTTTATTGACGCTGCCTATGATACCTATGGACGTCAGCACGTTCTGGATTTGTATGTCATGTGTTTTTCGGTTCATGATCCAGTGGATTATGACGGACGCTTATCAATGTGGCGTGGATACGGAGCTAATGGTAAGGGAGCGGCCTTGGTCGTTGATGTATCCAGTCTCGAAGAGATGGAAGGAAGCCCACTTGCGCTTGCGCCAGTGGACTACGCATCGAACGATGAGCGAAAAGAGAAAATTGCCAACAAAATAGACAAAGTTGCCGCGTTCGTTAGAGCCAATGAGATTGCGGACAATCGCATTGGAAACCTGGCTCAGGCACTATTCGATAGACTTTGTGTTCTTGCAATTTTTTCTAAGCACAGAGGCTTTGATGAAGAGCAAGAGTGGCGGCTTGCCTACTTTAAAGACAGAGATCGTAAAGGTATTCTGAAACAATTCTTCAGCTACTCGAACGGTCTGCATGGTTTGCACCCAAAGCTCAAGCTGGAGATAAAACCCCTAAGCGGCGCATTATCAGAAGGCACGGAACTCACAAACATCATTGACAGGATAATAATCGGCCCTTCGGCCTCATCCCCAATCGCAAAGATGGCTGGAGAAAGAATGCTCAGATCGCTGAATAAAGAAGAGCTGATTGAAAAGCTCCATATGTCTTCTATCCCCTTCAGGTCTGGGTGAATGCTCTACCGCCCCCGCTTCCGCTTCACCCCACCACGCATCCCGCCGCGGCCCATGGTGCTGCGGCCTGAGGCTTTCTGGGCGTCGTCCACCGCTTTCTCCACCGCGTATTGTCGGGCCATGGGGTCGTCGGCGATGGCCAGGTCGACAGCCTCTAACCGTTTGACCTCATCGCGCAGGCGCGCGGCTTCTTCGAATTCGAGGTTCTCTGCGGCTTTGCGCATGTCGGTTCGCAGCCCGTCCAGCACCGCTTGCAGGTTGCCGCCGGCAAGCGGGTTGTCGATCTTGGCGGTCACGCGGGACTGGTCGGTGTCGCCCTTGTAGAGCCCGGCAAGAATGTCTTCGACGTTCTTTTTCACCGTCGCAGGCGTAATGCCGTTGGCTTCGTTATAGGCGACCTGCTTGGCGCGGCGGCGGTTGGTCTCGGCCAGCGCGCGTTCCATCGAGCCGGTGATGCGATCTGCATACATGATCACGCGGCCATCGGCGTTGCGCGCGGCGCGCCCAATGGTCTGGATCAGCGAGGTTTCGGAGCGCAAAAAACCCTCCTTATCCGCGTCGAGGATCGCCACCAGCCCGCATTCGGGGATGTCGAGACCTTCGCGCAACAGGTTGATGCCGATCAGCACGTCAAAGGCGCCCAGCCGCAAATCTCGCAGAATCTCGATACGCTCGATGGTGTCGATGTCGGAGTGCATGTAACGCACGCGGATGCCCTGCTCGTGCATGTATTCGGTCAAATCCTCCGCCATGCGTTTGGTGAGCGTGGTGCAGAGCGTGCGGTAACCATCGGCAGCCACCTTGCGCACCTCGTCGAGCAGATCATCCACCTGCATCTCGACCGGGCGGATTTCCACCTCAGGGTCCAGAAGGCCGGTCGGGCGGATCACCTGTTCGGTGAAAACCCCGCCCGTCTGCTCGATTTCCCAATTTGCGGGTGTGGCGGAAACAAAGACCGATTGCGGGCGCATCGCGTCCCATTCCTCGAACTTGAGCGGCCTGTTATCCATGCACGACGGCAGGCGGAAGCCGTGTTCGGCCAGCGTGAACTTGCGCCGGTAATCGCCCTTGTACATGCCGCCGATCTGCGGGACGGAAACGTGGGATTCATCGGCAAAGACAATCGCGTGGTCGGGGATAAATTCAAACAGCGTGGGGGGCGGTTCGCCTGGGGCACGGCCCGTCAGATACCGTGAATAATTCTCGATGCCGTTGCAGACGCCCGTGGCCTCCAGCATCTCTAGATCGAAGTTTGTGCGCTGCTCCAGCCGCTGTGCCTCGAGCAATTTACCGTCGTTGACGAGCTGGTCGAGCCTGATTTTCAACTCTTTCTTGATGCCGATGATCGCCTGCTGCATCGTGGGTTTAGGCGTCACGTAGTGGCTGTTGGCATAAACGCGGATTTGATCGAAGTTGTCGGTTTTTTCACCTGTCAGCGGGTCAAACTCGGTGATGGATTCCAGTTCTTCGCCGAAAAAAGACAACCTCCAGGCGCGGTCTTCAAGGTGGGCGGGAAAGATTTCCAAGGAATCGCCGCGTACCCGGAAAGATCCGCGCTGGAACGCCTGATCGTTGCGACGGTATTGCTGGGCCACCAGATCGGCCATGACCTGCCGCTGGTCATACATTTTCCCAACCTTCAGGTCCTGCGTCATCGCCCCGTAGGTTTCAACCGAGCCGATCCCGTAGATGCAGGAAACCGAGGCCACGATGATCACGTCGTCGCGTTCGAGCAGCGCACGGGTGGCGGAGTGGCGCATCCTGTCGATCTGCTCGTTGATCTGGCTTTCTTTCTCGATGTAGGTATCCGACCGCGCCACATAGGCCTCGGGCTGGTAGTAGTCGTAGTAGCTGACGAAATACTCTACGGCGTTCTCCGGGAAGAAGCCTTTGAACTCGCCGTAAAGCTGTGCCGCGAGCGTTTTGTTGGGCGCAAGGATGATCGCCGGGCGCTGGGTTTCTTCGATGACCTTGGCCATAGTGAAGGTTTTGCCGGTGCCGGTCGCGCCCAAAAGCACTTGATCGCGTTCGCCTGAATTGACACCTTCGGTCAGTTCCTTGATGGCGGTCGGCTGATCGCCCGCGGGATCGAATTCCGTGCTGAGGACAAATTTCTTGCCGCCCTCGAGTTTGAGGCGGTCGCGGACATTCGGGGCGGGGTTGGCCATCACTTGTGGCACGTCAGAGGAATCAGTCTGGGCGTAGGGCATGTGCAATCCTTGGGGGTTCCCCCATAGGTGCCATGTTTTGACGCAGGATCAAGGGCAGTCTCGCGGCTGCTGACAAATACTGTCAGTAATGCCCAGGGTTGCCTCTAGGTGAGCAGGCCCAGACTTCGGAATGAACTTTCACTGTTCTTTCCGATGATCACATGATCATGGACCCGGGCGTCAATGGCTTCGCAGGCGCGCACGATGGCATCGGTCATGGATACATCCGCCTGGCTGGGCGAAGGATCGCCGGACGGGTGGTTGTGCACCAGGATGAGCGCGGATGCATTGAGTTCCAGCGCACGTTTGACCACTTCGCGCGGATAGACCGGCACGTGATTCACAGTGCCGCGGGCCTGCTCCTCATCCGCTATCACGACGTTCTTGGTGTCGAGGTAAAGAATACGGAACTGTTCTGTATCCCGGTGCGCCATTGCCGTCCGGCAATATTCAATGAGGTCGTCCCAGCAGGACAGGGCGCAGCGTTGCAGAACCTTGGCTTGTGCCATGCGTTGCGCGAAAGATTCCGCCAGTTTCAATTGCAGATAGACTTTCTCGGTGGTGCCCCGAACCTGCAACAAACGGTGCTTTGACGCGGCGACCACGCCGTTCAGATCCCCGAAAGTTGAGAGTAGCCTTTTGGCCAAGGGTTTGACGTCAATGCGCTCGATGGCGTTGAACAAAAGCAGCTCCAGCAATTCGTACTCTGGCATCGGGGCGTGTCCGCCGGCCAGAAAGCGCGTGCGCAGCCGTTGCCTGTGCCCAATGTAATGGGGTGTCGGAGCGCCGCCGGCACTTGCAAATTCCCCGGCCTCAAGCGGTTTGGTCACGACACCGCTTGGAATCCGACGTTCCAGTTCTTCCAGACCGCGAAGGGCAGCCTCCGAAAATCCATTTCTCATGATCACACGCATCAACCTCGTTTGAAGCCAGTGAGTCGAATGTTGGAAAATCTAGGTTAGCGAATGTTTAACAACGCCCCCGACAATGACGATTATCTGCGGTTGGTGTGAAAATTTCTCCATCCGGTGGCAAAGACCCCACGATTAAGCAAGCGGGATTTCACATCTTGCTCCAGTCGTGAAAATCCCGGATATACTAAAAGCCGGATCATCGGGAGAAGAGCTATGCGCGCACGCATCTACCAGCCAGCCAGGACGGCGATGCAGTCTGGGACTGCAAAGACCCATAGTTGGGTCCTGGATTTTGCGCCTGCGTCTTCGCGTGAAGTGGACCCGTTGATGGGGTGGACGTCATCAACGGACACGCAATCCCAGGTCAAACTGCGCTTCGCCACGAAAGAAGCCGCTTTGGAATATGCCAGCGAAAATGGCATCGACGCCGACGTGCTGGAACCCAAGAAACGCAAACCCAATATCCGTCCCGGTGGGTATGGCGAAAACTTCGCGACCGGCAGGCGAGGTGCCTGGACGCACTGATGGCCTTTGACGTCGGGCCCACTTTGGCCACGCAAGCGGATGTTGCCCATCTGTTGGATCGACATTTTGAGTTGATGCGATCACAATCGCCGCCCGAGAGCTGTCACGTACTCCCCTCGGAGGCCCTGTCGGCAGATGATATCCACCTTTTTGTCCTGCGGGAGAACGGTCAGGCACTTGCCATTGGCGCAATTCGCACCATGGGAGATTGGGGTGAGTTGAAGTCCATGCATACCGCCTCAGAGGCGCGCGGTCGCGGTGCCGGGCGGGCCATGCTCGCAGCTTTGATCGACGCAGCAACGGGCTTGGGCCTGCATCAGCTGAAGCTTGAAACCGGGTCGGGGCCCGAGCACGCCGCGGCCCGGGCACTATACCTCAGCGCGGGTTTTGCCGAATGCCCGCCATTCGGGGACTACACAGAGGACCCGCTGAGCGTTTTCATGCAGCGTACGATCTGAGATTTGCGCGCGGTAGCATGCGGGTGCCCTGCCGATCGTCCCATGGCCCAACGGTATTCACTGGAAACAGGCTTTCGTTGCCCTAAGCGCACAATGCCTCGGTAAACTCTTTGGCCACTTTCCTGCGTCTTTTCCAATCAAACTTGTCGCTGGGCGTGTTCTAATCTCTCGCCATGGGCTAGCGTACCCACGAGATCGAGACGGCTTGATTGCTGCGTCTTGCCCACCTGCTGTTGATCGTTTAGACGTCGCGCAATGGAGGGCCCTTAGCTCAGCTGGATAGAGCAGCCGACTTCTAATCGGCAGGTCGAGGGTTCGAATCCTTCAGGGCCCGCCACCAAGACCGCCTGTCCATTCGAGGCCGGATTGTTTTGAGTTCAAGCGAGGCCCACTCGCAATTTCTAAAGTACAATCTCGCCAATCAGCGCGGCCCAGGAGGCGCCATGCATATCCCGGTCGTCGATGGCACCTTGTACCGTGGGGCGGGGCAGGGAGAATTTGACGACGTTCAACTCGGGGATGTCAAAACGTTTGAGGGACTGTTCTTCCGCGCCGAAAACCGCCGCCACGCGGCTGGTGCTCAGGCCGCCAGAGACCTGATCAAAAGCTTCGGCCGTGCCGCAGAAAATGTCGATGGTCAGCCAGAAAGGGCCAGCGTTCTTGCTGCGGATTTTGCTCACAAGGCTGCGCAGGTCAGTCAATGTCAATCACCTCAAGCCCGAAGGCCTCCATGGGATCATTCAGGTGCAACACGTGGTTCAGGGCAAATTCGTACACCTGCCCCTGATGCATTTCGGGCGGTGAGGAAAGAAAGGCAAAGGTGGGCTGTTCTTCTTCCTGTGTCAGCGGGTGGTGCAGCAGGTAAGGGTTCAGCAATTTGCCGATCTCAGCGGCCTGCGCCTCCGACGGTGCGGTGATAATCCCGATCACGCCGATTTCAAAGGGTGTGGCGGTTTGCGTCTCCAGCGCGCCGAAACTGGCGGAATGCCCGATCAGGCGCAACTCCAGCGTGAAGTCTTCGGCATCAAGCGCCATGCGCTCGATCACCTTTGCGCGGCATTTGCCTTCGATGTCCTTTGCCCAAAGGGCGGCATTGGCCACGTAATGCGGATCGCGCAGCAGCGCCATGACCACCGTTCGGAACCCGGCGGGGCGCGCGCCTTCCAGCTTGACCGTGTAGCGGTCCGAAGCCACCCATTCGGAGCCTTCGACGCGCACCGATGTCCCATCGACCGCGCTGTATTTCGCCGCTGTCACATCCAGATGCCCCCCCGGTTCATAAAGGATGAAAGGGTCGGAATTCTCATAGAGCATATGGGCAGACACCGTGTGCGGGCTGGCGTGCGCCCCATCCGCCAGCGGTGTGACGGTGAAGCCGGTGGCATCAAAGTCGATCATGATCACGCCCGATTGCGGGTTGGTGGCGCAAAGGGCACCGCATTCGCCAATCTTGGCACCATGCCAGGCCCCGCCCGCGTGGCACTCCCGCATCAGGGGCAGGGCGGCGATGATGGCCGTGTCGGTGGTGCGGCCTGCTATGATGATGTCGGCCCCGGTTTCAAGGGCGGCTGCGATCTGTTCCGCCCCGGCAAGGGTCACGATGTTTGAACAGGCGCGGATGTCTTCTGATGTCACCTCCGGCGCATTGGCCAGCGGCATGATCTGGCCTGCCTCGAACGCCTGCGCTAAGGCGTCCGGGTTCTGGGAACTGCGCAGCACGGCAATTTTGAGAGGCCGCGCCTGTTCGGCGGCAATTTCGCGGGTGATGTCGAGCATCCAGTCCACAGCGCTGTCCGCCCCGCAGGTGCCAGCGGTGCCGATGACCAGCGGCACATTGGCCTCTGCCCGCGCCGCCATCAGCCCGGCCCATTCCAGCTTGGTCGAGGCGCGCGCGTATTTCGACACGCCCCGCCCCAGATAGGACGGCCCGCTGTCGGTGGAGCCGCCGTCGATGGCGATGATGTCAGGCTTTGCCGCGATCCCGCGCTGCAAAGCCTGCTTGTCGTAATTCAGCCCCAGCGCGCCGGAAGGGACAAGTACCCGTACCATCAGTCCTCATGCGCCTCCGGTTTTTTCAGAATGCCGCGCAGGAACATAGGGGCGACAAAACCCGCGATGGCCGCGACCCAGAAACCAATAGCGATGGGTGAAGAGAAAAGATACATCGGATCGCCGTCCGACAGGGTCATGGCACGGCGCAGCGCGTCCTCCATATTGCCCCCCAGCAGAATGCCCAGAATGACAGGCACGGTCGGCACATCCAGCTTGCGCAGGAAATAGCCCAGAATGCCGAAGCCGATCATCAGCAGCAGATCGAAATAGCTGCCCGAGAGCGAATAGATGCCCACGAAAGAGATCATCGTGACGCCCGGCAACAGCACCCATGCAGGCACCATCAGGATTTTCACGAAAATCTTGACCATCGGCACGTTCATCAGCAGCAGCACCACATTGGCGATCAGCAGCGAGGCGATGAGACCCCAGACCACATCGGCGCGCTCGGTGAAAAGCGTAGGCCCCGGGGTGATGTTCAGCGTCATCAGCAGCGCCAGCAACACGGCCGTAGTCCCGGAGCCAGGAACGCCCAGCGTCAGCATCGGCACCAGCGCGCCACCGGCGGCGGCGTTGTTGCCAGCCTCGGGGGCAGCAATCCCCTTGGGCGCGCCGGTGCCAAAACCGCCATTGGGGCCGGCCACGGATTTTTCGGTCATATAGGCCAGGAAAGACCCCAGTGAGGCCCCCGCACCGGGCAGAATACCGGCGATAAAACCCACGCCAGAGGCGCGCAGCATGGTCCATTTGGTGGCCATGATGTCCTTCCACGGGATCGTGACCTTTTCCAGCTTCACCCCGATGGAGGAGCCTTTGCCGTGGCTTTCGATGAAAAAGAAGACCTCCGCGATGGCGAAAAGGCCAACGATGGCAACAAGGAAATCAATGCCGTCGAAAAGGTGCAGATTGCCGCCCGTCAGTCGCGGAAGACCAGAGGAGCTGTCCACGCCGATCATCGCGATGCCAAGGCCGATACAGGCCGCCAGCGCCGCCTTGGCCTGATTGTTCGAGGCCATGCCCCCCAGCGTACAGAAGGCCAGCAGGTAAAGCGCGAAATACTCCGCCGGGCCGAAATAAAAGGCCACGCGGGCCAGCGTGGGGGCCAGCAGCATCAAACCGATGGTGGCCAGCAGTGCGCCCACGAAAGACGCAACACCGGAGAGCACCAGCGCATCCCCGGCGCGGCCCTGTTTGGCCATTGGGTAGCCGTCGAGCGTGGTCATCAGCGCAGGCTCGTCGCCCGGAATATTCAGCAGGATCGAAGAGATGCGCCCGCCATACATCGCGCCGTAGTAGACTGATGTCATCAGCACCAGCGCGGAGGTCGCATCAAGGCCGAGCGTAAAGGTGATCGGGATCAGGATCGCCACACCGTTCGAGGGGCCGAGACCCGGCAGCGCGCCGATGATGGTGCCCAGAAAGCAGCCGCAGACAGCCAGAAAAAGGGTGTAAGGCGACAGGGCCACGCCAAAGCCGATGGCCAGATTTGCGAGGATGTCCATGTCAGTGCCCCACAAATGGAATGAGAATGGTGAATGCATCCCAGAGCTTTTCGCCCGTGGGAATGCGGTAGGCCACGATATTGCCCAGGCCGAGGGCGTATTTGAACAGCACGAACAGGCCTAGTGACAGGCCCAGACCGGAGAAGATTGCCGCGCGCGGATTGGGTGAAATCTGATAGCTCAGGATACCGGCGGCGATGGCTGTGGGCAGCAAAAAGCCCAGCGGCGTCAGAAAGACTGCATAAAGCGCCAGCACAAAGACCGCGATGGCCATGGCGCCCCACGTGCGGCTTGCAGGCCAGGCAGGATCAGGATCAGGCTTGAACATGATTGACAGCGAACAGATGGCGGCCACCCCCCCGATCATCAACGGGAAGAGCTTCGGAAGAAATTCGCCGGAAAACAGGTTCGTCTTGATCTGTGTGGCAGCCGCGATATACGCGACTGCCGTGATCAAACAGATCAGACCAAAGATGCGGTCTGATGCCATTACTGGGTGACCCCCAGCTCTTTGGACATGGTGGCGATGTCTGCGACAAGCCCGTCAACATAAGACTGGAAATCGCCGCCAACCTTGGTGAATGGGGCCAGACCGTTGTCCTTCATGGCCTGCGCCCATTCGGGGCTGTCCGCGACCTGTTGCAGCTTGCCGGCCCATTCGTCGAACTTGGCGTCCGAGATGTCCTTGGGCACGTAAAGGCCACGCCAGTTCACCGCGACCACGTCATATCCCTGCTCCTTGGCCGTGGGTATGTCGTCAAAGCCGGGTACGCGTTCGTCGGTCAGCACCGCGATGACGCGGATGTCGCCGTTGGACAGGAAGCTCACAACTTCGGACATGTCGCCCGTCATTGCCTGCGTGAATCCACCGACCGTCTGGGTGATCGCATCCGCGCCCCCGTCAACACCGATGTATTTGACTTTCGTGATGTCGGTGAACCCGCCTTCTTTCAGGATCATCAGGGGTTTGAGGTGGTCAAAGCCGCCCACAGCCGACCCGCCTGCAAAGGCGACGGAACCGGGGTCCGCCTTGATGGCTTCCACCAGATCGCCCAGCGTCTGATAGTCGCTGTCCGCGGCCACCACGATCACGCCCGGGTCAGCACCAATGGCGCCGACGAAACGGACCTGATCCGCTGTCATGCCCGCATAGGCGTTTTGCGCCAGACGTGTGGTTGTGGCTGAAGAGGCCGCCACGATCAGGTCTTCGTCAGAGCCACGCTCATTAACGACGTTGCCGTAAGCCAGACCGCCGCCCGCGCCCGGCATGTTGGTGACCTGAACCGGTTTGTCGACCGCTCCGATGTCGAAAAGGATCTTGCCGATCTGACGGCAGGTGAAGTCCCAGCCCCCACCGGGGTTGGCCGGTGCGATGCATTCCGCCGCCGTGGCACCCCCTGCAATACCCACAGAGAGCACGGCACTCGTTGCGAGCGCCTTGAAAAAGCGTTTTGTCATTGGTTCCTCCCATTTGACTTGACGGGTCTCCACCCGTTTCATGTGGTGACATGACCTTAGGAACCTGACACCAACCTGTCACGCATGCAAAGACCAAACCGCCCATGAGATTTCTGCTGGTAGAAGACAACGCTGATCTGGCCCGCGCGCTGACGGGGCGCTTTGCGCTGGATGGGCATGTGGTGGATCATGCGGCGTCTCTGGCGGATGCGGAGCTGTCGATGAAGACCGTGTCTTACGATTTGATTTTGCTGGATATTATGTTGCCAGACGGGGACGGGCGTGAATTTCTGCGCCGCCACCGCGCGCAGGATGACCCGACGCCCGTGATCGTTCTGACAGCGCGTTCGGAGGTCTCCGACCGGGTTGGTCTGCTTGATCTGGGAGCGGATGATTACATCACCAAACCCTTCGATTTTGCCGAGCTGGAAGCCCGGACACGAGCTGTAATGCGCCGACTTGGCGGCGCGGCGGGCAACACGCGCGAGTTCGCGGGCCTGGTTTTTGATTCGACCACCGGCACGATTTCGGCAGGCAACTGGACCGAACAGTTGCGTAATCGTGAAATGCGCCTGCTAGAAGTTTTCTTTGCCGCCCCGGGGCAGATTTTTTCCAAATCTCATCTGATGGACCGCCTGTTTTCCTTTTCCGAGGACGTCTCGGAAAACGCGATCGAGGTCTATGTGGGCCGGTTACGCCGCAAGCTCGGCGCGTCTGAAGCCCATATTGAGACAGTGCGCGGCCTAGGCTACCGGATGGTGAAACGCGGATGAGCGCTGCGGGCTCTCCGGGCTCAATCAGGCGGCGGCTGGTGGGGCAGCTGGCGCTTGTTGCAGCACTCCTGTCAGTGGCGTTTTTCTTTTCGCTCAGGGTTGTGGCCGAGCGCGCGACGGAGGCCACGCAAGACAACATTCTGGCCGCCTCCGCCACCTCGATTGCCGATGCGGTCTATTCGGACGCGGGCGAAATCCGCGTGGAAATACCCTATTCGGCGCTGTCGATGCTGGGCACGGTCTCTGAAGACCGGGTGTTTTACCGGGTGATTGTCGATGGGCGCACGCTGACAGGCTATGACGATCTGCCCGTACCCGAAGGGCGCGCGCGTGGGCCTGTCTTTGCGACCTATGGCTACCGTGATGATACGTTTCGCGCCGTGGTGGTCACCCGCGCGCTCAGTGCTGCCAATCAGGCGCGCCGCGTGCAGGTTGTGGTCGCCCAGACCCGTCTGGGACTGGCCGCGATTTCCTCACGCATCACCACCATTGCCACGGCCATCGGCGTGGCGTTCTTTCTTGTGGCCACCGCACTCAGCGCCTTTGCTGCGCAAAACGCGCTTTCCCCGCTCAACCGTCTGGCCGAAGCCGTGGCCCGGCGTGGCCCCAAGGATCTGCGCCCGGTCACGGCCGAAACCCCCACTGAACTTGCGCCCCTTGTGGGCGGGCTCAACGGCTTCATCGCGCGGCTCGGCTCGGCGCTGACCCGTTCCGAAGATCTGATTGTCGAGGCTGCGCACCGCGTACGTACCCCGCTGGCCACCGTACGCACCCAGGCCGAAGTGGTACATCTGCAAATGGAGAAACCGGAAAACCGCGCGGCCCTGCGGCAGATGATACGGGCGGTGGATGAAAGCTCGCGCTCTGCCGGGCAGCTTCTGGACCACGCGATGGTCACCCTGCGCTCCGACCAGTTGGAAACCGAAGAGATCGACCCTGCGGAGCTGTTGCGCGATGCCATACACCGGCTGTCGCCCACAGCCGAACTGAAGGACATCGCGATCAACCTGCATTTGCCCGACACGCCCCTGCGGGTGCAGGGTGATCCGATCCTGTTGCAGAACGCGGTGCGCAATATTCTCGACAATGCGATCAAATATTCGCCCGCCGATACGGACATCACCGTGCGCCTGACGCCCGGGTCGCCCTGCCGGTTGCAGTTCTGCGATCAGGGCCGCGGTTTTGAGGCGCAGGACATCGCGCGCCTGCCGGACCGTTTTTCGCGGGGGTCCAACGTGGATGACGTGGTCGGTTCCGGTCTGGGGCTGACGATTGTGCAGGATGTGGCCCGCGCCCATGGCGGCACGCTGGAAATTGCCCAAAACCCGAAAGGAGAGGGCGCATGCGTCTCGCTTGTCTTGCCGTCCTACTGAGCTTTTGCGCACCCCTGGCCGGGGCCTTCGAGATTGAGGAAAGCCGCCAGTATCCGGCCAATGGCTCTGTGACGCTGCGCATTCTCTCCACGGCGGACGCGGATGTGTTCGAGCCGATCATAGAAGCCTTTCAGGATCAGAACCCGGCCATTGCGATCACCTATGACGTGGCCAGTTCCGCGCAGGTGATGACCGCGCTTTATGATGAGGGCGCGCAATATGATCTGGCGATTTCTTCCGCCATGGATTTGCAGACCAAGTTGGCCAATGACGGTCTCGCGCAGACCTATGTGTCTGATGCCACGGCCTTGCTGCCGGGCTGGGCCAAATGGCGTGATCAGATATTCGCCTTCACGCAGGAACCGGCGGTTCTGGTCCTGAACGCGCAGGCTTTCACGGGTCTGGCCCTGCCGAAAAACCGCGAAGACCTGATTGCGCTGCTGCGCGATCATGCAGATGTCTTCGACGGACGTATCGGCACCTATGATGTGCGTGTGTCAGGGCTGGGGTACCTCTTCGCCACACAGGATTCCCGCAACACGGAAAGCTTCTGGCGGCTGACCGAAGTGATGGGGCGGCTGAACACCCGGCTTTATTGCTGTTCGGGTGACATGATCACGGATGTGGCACGGGGGGAACTTGTGCTGGCCTATAATGTTCTGGGCAGCTACGCGCGTTCAAGGCTCGCTGACACGCCGGGGCTGCTGGTGGTGGAAATGGACGATTTTGTCTCCGTCATGCTGCGCTCGGCACTCATCCCCAAGACAGCAAAAGCGCCCGGTGAGGCCGGGTTGATGATTGATTTTCTGGCCGGGATGAACACACGCCCTGCGCTGGCAGAACAAACTGGGTTGCCGCCCGTCGCACCAAGCACCAAAGAAGATGAAAGTGTCATCCGTCCGATCCGGCTCGGCCCCGGCCTGTTGGTCTTTCTGGACACTATGCGCAGAGAGACATTCCTGCGCAGCTGGACCAGTTCGATCGAGCAGGAATAGCGGAGATCGAGAAAGAACCCGGTTTCAACGACGCTGCGGATCGGGCGGATGGCTGCAATGTTACACTTTATCCGTCGCGTCCAGGTTCGTCCGGGTTGCTGCAGAACAACGCGATCTTGTTGCCGTTAGGGTCGCGAAGGTAGCCAACGTAGAAGTGAGATCCATAGGAGGCGCGAAACCCAGGCTGACCTTCGTCAGAACCTCCGGCAGCGAGGGCTGCGGCGTGTAGATCACGTACCTGGCTTTGGCTGCGCGCCTCAAATGCGACCATAGCTCCGTTGCCAGCCGATGCGGCGCCGCCATTGAAGGGTGATTTGACATAGAAATCTGGCGAAACCTGAGATTGACCCGGTTGTACGGGCGGTATGTAGCTCAAGTCCCCATGATACTCCTCCAGTCTGTAACCAAGGGCTGTCAGGAACGCAGAGTAAAATCGCTCCGCGCGCGCGATGTCATCTGCCCCAACGGTGACATAAGCAATCATGGCGTGTGCTCCCTCCGGAATTTATAGCGTTTCGACTTAACGTTGGATCGCTTGTTCGCGGCCTCTCGCTTCGGTGACACGCGAAAAGCGATCAAGGTAAAGTGACAGGCTTTAGTCATTGCAAAGCGGCCACTGCATGGCGGTAAGCCTACACACAACTCGATTGAACAAAAGGGCGTTCGTTAAATCCCAAAAGCCGAAACTGGCGCAACTGCAGCGAAGCTCGGTTCGCGTCCCTTCATATCCTCGGCGGTCTGCTTTTGTAGACCGGCAGTTGCCAGCCAAAGGCCAGTGAGCCTGCACGCAGCGCCCATGTGACGAAGGCGCAGAGGGCCAGCGGGATCAGCGCATCGGCGAAATAGGGCCGGGTCAGGGCTGCGACCGTTGCACCGGCAAATGCCGCCGTCACATAAAGCTCGCCCTGTTTCAGCACAACCGGCAGATCGTCCAGAACCACGTCGCGCAACAAGCCTCCCATGCAGCCGGTGATGGTGCCCATCAAGACGACAACCAGCGCAGGCTGACCCATCGAAAGGGCCACGCCGGTGCCCGCCGGTACCGCCACTGCCAGCGCGAAACTGTCCAGCCATATCTGCGTTTTCAACCGGCTCTCGAACCGGTGGGCGGTGAAGAAGACGACCAGCGCAGCGGCGCAGGCAAGCCCGATGTAGGCGGGTTGCGCGATCCAGAAAATCGGGTTCCGGTCCAGCAGCACATCGCGCAGGGTGCCGCCGCCCACCGCCGTCAGACAGGCCACAAAAGCAAAGCCCACGATATCAAGCTGCTGGCGGCTGGCCACCAGAGCACCGGTCAGCGCAAAGATGACAACGGAGGCGTAATCGAGAAAGGCAATCAGGGTCATTTGGGTTTGAACGGCGCCATGCCGGCACGGGCAAGCGCATCCGCGCGTTCGTTTTCCGGATGGCCCGCGTGGCCTTTGACCCATTTCCAGGTCACATCATGCTTTGCATTAGCCGCGTCCAGCCGTTGCCAGAGTTCGGCGTTGGCCACCGGTTTCTTGGCCGCGTTTTTCCAGCCGTTTTTCTTCCAGCCAAAAATCCAGCTGGTGATCCCGTTCTTGACGTAATTGCTATCCGTCACGATGGTGATCGTGCTACTGCGGTTCAGAGATTCAAGGGCGTTGATCGCGGCGAGCAGTTCCATGCGATTGTTGGTCGTCTCCGGCTCACCGCCTTTCAATTCGCGCTCCTTGATGACGGTCTCACCGTCCATCGCCCGCATCAGGGCCCCCCAGCCGCCCGGCCCGGGATTGCCGGAACAGGCCCCATCTGTATATGCGAATAATTCAGCCATGAGCGGCGAGGCATATATAGGCGGCCTCGACCCCGTCAAGCCCTTTCGCACTGCCGGTTTCGCGCGCCGTGACCGTCAGGCCCGCCTCTTCCAGCAGACCGGTCAGTTCGGCGTCGGTGTAATAGGTGTAGTACCGCCCGATCGGGTCGCGTTTGCTGCCGGTTCCGGTCTTCATGCCGATGTGAAAGCGCCCCCCGGGCTTGAGCGCTCGGGCCAGCGCGGCAAGATGGCGCGGCATGTCTTCACGGCTGGCGTGCAGCAAAGAGAAATTGGCCCAGATGCCATCGTAGACATCGGTGCCGGAGATATCGTCAAACCCTGCAAGCCGAGCCTCCACGCCCGGATGGCGTTGCGCAAGGGCGATCATTTCGGGCACCGGGTCCACGGCGGTCACCGACAATCCGCGTTCGGCCATCGCGGCCGAAGAGGTGCCGGGTCCGCATCCCAGATCAAGCACATGCCCGCCTTTTGGCACATCGCTGATAAAGGCCTCCAGCCGCGGATCGGTCTCATTGAACCCTTCGGTCAGTTCCACATAGTCCCGGGCTTTTTCACCATAGACTTTGAGGGTTTCTTCATCGCTCATAGAAATATCCCGACACCCAGACAGATCAACACGATGCCGCTCAGCAAGACCCGTAAGGACAGCCACCAGCGCGGCGTGAGCCCCCATTGCCAGAAAGCGATGTCGAGCAAGAGCACGCCGGCAAACCCGAAAAACAGGTTCGTCGCGGAGGATACCGGTCCGCCGCCGACCATGAAGAAAGTCCAGAGTGCCGGGATCACCGACAGGGTGTAGCAGGTCGCGGCCCTTGTGCCGCTGGCCTTGGTGGCAAATCCCCAAAGCACGCCCGACATGAAGGACAGGATTACCGTGCCGTAAAAAAGCTGGATATAGGGGCCCACAAAACGAGAGCCGAAGGTGCTGGCCCCCCAATCGGCCAGCGCGGGCCACAGCAGGGTCACGGCCCCCCAGACGAACGGGATAACGCCCGCAAGGCCAAGGGCAAGCGGGGCCGCCGGGATGCGGCTCATGCTTTTTCCAGCGCCAGACGGCCAGCAAGGGCTACAAAGATGCCCGCAAAGCTTCGGTTCAGCCACCGCATCACGCGTTCTGATCCCAGCAGCCATCGGCGCGTCATTGCCGCGAAAACGCCGTAGAACAGGAAAACCCCGAAGGTCATGATCATGAAGACCGCGCCCAAAACCACCATTTCCAAAGTCGCCGTGTCCGCTTGGCCGGACAGGAACGGAGGGAGCAAGGCCAGAAAGAAGATCGAGAGTTTGGGGTTCAGAAGATTGATCAGCGTGGCGCGCCGGGCAATGATCCATCCCGGTTCAGTTGATTTTTGCGCGCCAATGGATAGCGCGCCATGCGCGCGCAGGGATTGCCAGGCAAGATAGAGCAGATAAGCCACACCCGCGAATTTGACGATTGTGAACAGCACAGCACTTGTGTGCAGCACGGCGGCCAAACCGAGGGTCGCGGCGGCGAGATGCGGTAGGATCCCGATGGTGCAGCCCAGAGATGCCCAGAAAGCGGCAAGCCTGCCCTGACCCAATCCCAGGGCAATTGTGTAGATGACCCCGGTGCCGGGGGCCAGAACCACGACGAAGGCGGTGAGCAGGAACTGAAAGGAGATCACGCGGGTTCTCTCAGAACGCGGGGGACCTTGAATTCAACGTTCTCCACGGCGGTCTCCACCTGTTCGCGGGTCACGTCATACCGCTGGACGAAGGCGTCGATGACCTCGTTGATCAGCACTTCGGGTGCTGAGGCCCCGGCGGTGATCCCGATACTGCGGATGCCTTCCAGCGCGCGCCAGTCGATGTCAGTTGCCCGCTGCACCAGCTGCGCGTAATTGCAGCCTGCGCGCGCGCCCACTTCGACCAGACGTTTCGAATTGCTGGAATTGGGGGCGCCGACGACCAGCATCGCGTCGCATCTGGGGGCCATCGCCTTGACCGCCTCCTGACGGTTGGTCGTGGCATAGCAGATGTCTTCCTTGTGCGGCCCGACGATGGCGGGAAAACGGGCTTTCAGAGCCGCGACCACATCTGCGGTATCGTCCACGCTGAGCGTCGTCTGCGTGACATAAGCCAGCCGTTCTGGATCGCGCACCTCAAGGCCGGGGACATCCTGTGGGGTTTCGACGAGGAGAACCTCTCCGGGGGGCAACTGGCCCATGGTGCCGACGGTTTCAGGGTGACCTGCGTGGCCGATCATGATCATTTGCAGACCATTGTCGGCGTGACGTTGTGCTTCGATGTGAACCTTGCTGACAAGCGGGCAGGTGGCGTCAACATAGACCATTTCGCGCTTGGCGGCGGCGGCGGGCACGGCCTTGGGCACCCCATGGGCGGAAAAGATGACCGGGCGATCATCGGGACAATCGGAAAGTTCCTCAACAAAGACCGCACCCTTTGCGCGCAGCCCGTCCACCACGAATTTGTTGTGAACGATCTCGTGGCGCACGTAGATCGGTGGCCCCCATTTTTCCAGCGCCATCTCAACGATCTTGATCGCGCGATCCACGCCCGCGCAAAAGCCGCGCGGCGCTGCCAGCAACAGGGTCAGGGGCGGTTTGGTCATGGTCTTAGCTCCGGAGTTCTCTCACCAGAGGTAAGGCTTTGCGCAAGCAGCGTCCAGAGCGACCTCTGGACGCGCCGTGTTAACCGTTGGCGGCGTCCGGGAATTCACGCGGTGGGCGCCCGATGACGTCCTTCAACTCGTCCAGCTCGATGAAGTTATCGGCCTGACGGCGCAGCTCGTCCGATATCATGGGAGGCTGACTGCGGATGGTGGACACCACAGAGACCCGGACCCCGGATCGTTGCAGGCTTTCGACCAGTGGGCGAAAATCACCGTCGCCGGAAAACAGAACAATATGATCCACCCGCGGCGCGAGTTCCATCGCATCCACGGCCAGTTCGATATCCATGTTTCCCTTGACCTTCCGGCGGCCCATGCTGTCGGTATATTCCTTGGCAGGCTTGGTCACCATGGTGAAGCCGTTGTAATTCAGCCAATCAACCAGAGGGCGAATGGGAGAGTATTCATCGTTCTCCAAAAGCGCTGTGTAGTAGAAGGCTCGCAGGAGCTTTCCTCGACGCATGAACTCCTGGCGCAGCAGCTTATAGTCGATATCAAATCCGAGCGACTTGGCAGCGGCATATAGATTCGAGCCGTCAATGAACAGCGCCAGCCGTTCGTCTTTATAAAACATAAAGTGTCCTTCCGATGCGTCAGCTGCTGGTGTTCAAGGAGTGACTTGAATAAAATGACCGTCATGCTGACCCGGTGCAAAATAGGGAAATTTCCAAGTGTCGCAAGGGACTGAGACCTACAAAACTGGCGAAAAGCTGCCACAAATCCGGTCAATTGCCTTGATTGCCCTTGGGTCAAACACCTCCTCTCCGCTAGGTGACCCAACGGAAACTGTCAGAAAGGGCGTTCTAGCACTGGTTGAAAGTTTAGGGGTGATTCGGCGTGTGAGCAAGTATTACCGCACACCGGCTTTCCCGGCTGGAAACGGTCCGGACTTTGTGAATGCAGTGGTCTGTCTTGAAACCGATCTGCCTCCCGAAGATGTGATCAGCAGATTGCATGAGATCGAGGCGGAGATGGGTCGGTCCCGCAAAACCAGATGGGCGCCCCGCACGCTCGACCTTGATCTCATTGCGCTGGGAAATCATGTGTTGCCGGATGCGGACACCCACAGGATTTGGCGTGACTTGCCGCTCGACCAACAAATGGAGCGTGCGCCCGAGTTGCTGATCCTGCCGCATCCGCGGGTTCAGGAACGGGCCTTTGTTCTGGTGCCGCTGGCGGATGTCGCGCCGGGGTGGGTACATCCGGCCACCGGACGGAGTGTCAAAGAGATGCTTGCAGCGCTTCCCGACGCTGCGAAACAAGAGGTTGTTGCGCTGGAATAGGCGCTTGTAAATCTCTCAAAAGGGGCCTAAGTACCGCACTTCTGACAAACCCTCGATTTATGGAGTGTTCCATGGCCCGCGTCACTGTTGAAGATTGCGTCGACAAAGTTCCCAACCGGTTTGAACTGGTGATGCTTGCGGCACATCGTGCCCGCGAAATCTCTGCCGGTGCGGCGATCACGGTGAATCGCGACAACGACAAGAATCCGGTCGTGTCCCTGCGGGAAATCGCCGACGAGGCGCAAAGTGCCGACGATCTGCGCGAACGCCTGATCGAGAGCAACCAGAATCAGATCGAGGTGGACGAGCCGGAAGAGGACGCCATGGCGCTTCTGATGGGGGCCGAGCAGGACAAGCCGGAAGAGGACAGCATGTCCGAAGAAATGCTCTTGCGGCAATTGATGGCAGCACAAGGGCAAAGCTGACCGCAGCTTAACCCCGGCCCGAGGGGCTGACACATGACGACAGCAGACCAGATGGACATTACCGCCGACGATCTGGTCAGCCTCGTTACCAAATACAACCCTAAGACGAATGAAGCGCTGATCCGCGCGGCCTACGATTATGGCCGTGACATGCACGAAGGGCAAAAGCGCCATTCGGGCGAGCCCTATTTCAACCATCCTGTTGCCGTGGCGGCCATTCTCACCGAGCAGCAGCTCGACGATGCCACCATCATCACCGCGCTGCTGCATGACACCATTGAAGACACCAAGGCATCCTACGCGGAAGTGGCGGACCGCTTTGGCAACGAAGTGGCCATGCTGGTGGATGGGGTCACCAAGCTGACAAACCTCCAGCTGAATTCGACGGAGACCAAGCAGGCGGAGAATTTTCGCAAGCTCTTCATGGCGATGTCGAAGGATTTGCGCGTTATTCTGGTCAAGCTGTCGGACCGTTTGCATAATATGCGGACCATCAAGGCGATGCATATTGACAAGCAGGCGCAAAAGGCGCGCGAGACAATGGACATATTCGCGCCGCTTGCCGGCCGGATGGGGATGCAGTGGATGCGCGAGGAGCTTGAAGATCTCGCTTTCCGGGTGCTGAATCCCGAAGGCCGGGCGTCGATCATCCGCCGCTACATCAATCTGCAACGCGAAACCGGCGACGTGATCCAGCGGATCACCGGTGACATGCGGCTGGAACTGGACAAGGCAGGCGTCGAGGCGGATGTGTTTGGCCGCGCCAAGAAACCCTATTCGATCTGGCGCAAGATGCAGGAGAAGGAGCAGACCTTCTCGCGCCTGTCCGACATCTACGGGTTTCGCATTCTCACCGCGACAGAGGAGGATTGCTACCGCGCGCTAGGGGCGATCCACCAACGCTGGCGCGCGGTGCCGGGCCGGTTCAAGGATTACATCAGCCAGCCCAAATCCAACGGCTATCGCTCCATTCATACAACCGTGTCGGGGCGGGACGGCAAGCGCGTCGAAGTTCAGATCAGGACCGGCCAGATGCATGATGTGGCCGAAACCGGCGTGGCCGCGCATTGGTCCTACCGTGACGGTGTGCGCAGCCAGAACCCTTTCGCCGTCGATCCGGCCAAATGGATCACGCAGCTCTCCGAGCAATTTGATGCGGAAGAGGACCACGAGGACTTTCTCGAAGCCGTCAAGCTGGAGATGTACTCGGATCAGGTCTTTTGCTTCACGCCAAAAGGGGAAGTGGTGAAGCTGCCGCGTGGGGCCACGCCGATTGATTTCGCCTTTGCGATCCATACACGCATCGGCATTGCCTGTGTCGGCGCCAAGGTGGATCACATGCGCGTGCCGCTCTGGACCCGGCTGAAAAACGGCCAGAACGTGGAAATCATCACCGCCGAAGGTCAGAGCCCGCAGGCGACCTGGCTCGACATTGCCACAACCGGCAAGGCGCGTGCCGCCATCCGACGGGCGCTGCGCGAAGAGGATCGGGCGCGCTTCGTCAAGCTCGGGCGTGAACTGGCACGCTCGGCCTTTGAGCATGTCGGTCGCAAGGCCACCGACAAGGCGCTGTCCACCGCTGCACGCCATCTGCGGTATGAAAACCGCGAAGATCTCCTTTCCCGTCTGGGTAGTGCCGAGATCACTGGTCGCGAAGTAGTGCAGGCCGTCTATCCCGACCTGACGCCAAAGCCCGGCGAAAAGGTGGACGCGCAGCGTGCGGTCATCGGTTTGTCGCAGGGGCAATCCTTTGACCGGGCCTTTTGCTGTCAGCCGCTGCCGGGGGAGCGGATTGTCGGGATCACCTTCAAGGGCCGCGGTGTTGTGGTGCACGCGATCGACTGCGACCGCCTCAGCGCCTATGAGGACCAACTGGACCGATGGCTTGACCTCAGATGGCACGAAGGCAGCCACCCCGCGGTCTATGGTGCCACGCTTGACGTGACGCTCAACAACGATTCCGGCACCCTGGGGCGCATCTGCACCTTGATAGGAGAGACCAAGGCCAATATTTCTGACCTACAGTTCGTGGATCGGAAACCAGACTTTTACCGTCTTCTGATCTATGTCGAATTGAGAGATGTCTCGCATCTGCATTCGCTGATGCTGACACTTGAAGCCGAAAGCGATGTGGCGGAAATTTCCCGCTATCGCAATATGTCACAAGGGGTCGTCGAAACACCTGCCTGATGCCGCGACCTGGTCATTTAGAGGTCATAATTTCGAGGTGTCCTGCATGGGCTGACCCCTCACAAGAGTTAAAAAAGGAACCTCGTTCTTTGGTTTTCAAACGCCGCGATCCCAAAAGCTGGCCCCGCGCTTTGGCAGAGTTTCTCTGGCCGCGTGGGGGCTGGGCGCGTGCGTTTCATTACGTCAAGCACCGGATGCGGCGCCTGCCGGACAGTCCCGAACGGATCGCCCGGGGGATCTGGGCCGGGGTCTTTGCTTCGTTCACACCGTTTTACGGCATTCATTTTTTCATCGCGGCAGGGCTTGCCACGGTCATGCGGGGAAATGTCATCGCCTCCCTGATGGCAACGTTTTTCGGCAACCCCCTGACCTATGTGCCCATCGGTGTTGCGGCTCTGTCCACGGGGCACTGGTTGCTCGGCGATGATATGGACGAGCGCATCCCGCGCTCGTTCGGTGGCAAATTCGTTGATGCGGGCGCCGATCTCAAAGACAATTTCCTGGCAATATTCAACGACACGACCGCGGACTGGTCCCGTCTGTCGGTCTTTTATGACGAGATTTTCTTTCCCTATATGGTCGGGGGTATCTTGCCGGGCATAATTTCGGCGACCGTCTGTTACTATCTGGCGGTGCCGTTGATCCGGGTGTATCAGAAACGCCGTAAGGGCATGATCAAGGCAAAATTTGAAGCTCTGAAAGCAAAAGCTGCAGCAAAAGCAGATGCCAAACGTAAAGCGGAACATTCTACCGGGGACTAAAATTGGGGGGCTATCTGATGGCCAATCACGGAAAACTGCGCCTCGGCGTAAACATCGACCATGTGGCAACCGTGCGCAATGCGCGTGGCGGTGCCTACCCGGACCCTTTGCGGGCCGCCAAAATTGCGCAGGAGGCGGGGGCCGACGGCATCACTGCGCATTTGCGCGAAGACCGCCGGCACATTTCGGACGCGGACATCGAGGGGCTGATGGACGTTCTTAGCGTGCCGTTGAACTTCGAGATGGCAGCGACGGATGAAATGCAGCAGATTGCACTGCGTCACAAACCGCATGCCGTCTGCATTGTGCCGGAGAAGCGCGAGGAACGCACCACAGAAGGCGGGCTCGAAGTGGCCCGCGAAGAAAACAAGCTGGCGCATTTCATCGCCCCGTTGCGGGATGCTGGTTGCCGGGTCTCCATTTTCATTGCCGCGGACAAACGACAGATCGAAGCGGCCCATAGGATTGGCGCGCAGGTCATCGAATTGCATACGGGCGCTTATTGCGATGCGCATGCGGAAGGCGACACCGACAAGCGGGATCAGGAACTGCAAGCGCTGCGCGAGATGTCCGGTTTCGCCCATTCATTGGGGCTGGAGGTTCATGCCGGTCACGGGCTGACATATGATACTGTCACACCGGTTGCAGCCTTTCCGGAAGTGATGGAATTGAACATCGGGCATTTTCTGATCGGTGAGAGCATTTTTCTGGGTCTGGCCCCCGCGATCGCAGAGATGCGGCGCTTAATGGATGCCGCACGGGCCTGAAAACCTCGCCAGAGGTTGATGTTTGACAATTTGCTCATCCTAAAGTTGAAAAATAGCCATTTTTGAATCACCCTAAGGTTGCGGTTGGTGATGTTTGGTATATAGTTGGGATTATTGAATTAAATTAATATGAGGAGGGAGCAGATGATTTTTCGTCCACTTCGGTTTTGTCTCAACTATATAATGATTACCATTGCCACAATCGTACTGACCATGATTATTCAGTCGTTTGTTGCGTTTGACCTCAGTTCAGTTGGGACGTCGGTTATCCCGTTGCTGGCAGCAGCAATGATCGAGGGTCAGTACTTCGGTCGTCATTGTGAGGGTCCGCCCGCCAAGGCAACAATCTGGCGTGCGTCGTTGAAAATGGCGGGAATCGTCATGGTGTTGTCGGTTCTGCTTATGGGGTTGTTGGCCCTTGTTTCATCGGGTGTATTGAGTGTTTTTGCCGCCATCAGTCCGGCCACGACAATGCTGATACTGGTTTTCGCCGTGTTGTTTTCATGGGTGATACTGCGTTTGGGTTACGGCATGGGTTTGCGCTCTGGTATGAGCCAGATTGCCTGACAACAGCTCGCAGAAGCTGTGGCTATTGAGTAGAAGAAATGGGGGTACTGTTGCGCCCCCTTTTTTGTGCGGCTTTGTTACACACCATGGCGTTCACTTTCACCAAGGGGGCGGGCCAACGATATGTTCTCGCCCGCATGCCTCGGTGCGTGATCGGACAGACAGGTCAATTTACCGCAGCTTGGTGCTCATGCGGGTGTTCGCGGTTGATTTGCATTGATGTTGTCCGGCATCTGTCAAACAATCTCCTGATGATTGAGGCTGACAAACTATGATCCTGGGCATTGGCACGGACCTTGCAAACATCGAGCGCATCGAGGGGACGCTCAACCGGTTCGGGGATCGGTTCCGTAATCGTGTGTTTACCGAAACCGAACAGCGCAAGGCGGAGCGTCGTAAGGACGTTGCCGGCACCTATGCGAAACGCTGGGCCGCCAAGGAAGCCTGCTCAAAAGCGCTGGGCACCGGGCTGGCCATGGGGATTGCATGGAAAGACATGTCGGTGAGCAATCTCAGAACCGGGCAACCGGTGATGCATGTCACCGGCTGGGCGCGCGAACGGCTCGATGAAATGACGCCGCCGGGTCATGAGGCCGTGATCCATGTCACCTTGACGGATGACCATCCCTGGGCACAGGCCTTCGTGGTGATCGAGGCGCGGCCAATCGCCGGGTAACGATTTGCAAATCTTTTGCGCCGCCCGCTCTGTTAACCCGCCCATCTGCTTACCGGTGTCATACGGCCTGTGCACAGGTTGTGCACGGGTTGTGATCAGCGCAGATGCCGTAAAACAAGGCTGTTAAGCCCGGTTGAGAGTTGTTAGTGCAACGCGGTCACCGAACGTTGCGCGAGCCTGCCTTGACTCGCCCCGCTGGCCTGCGCATTTAGGCGCAAACCAAATCATGGGAGCGCCCAATGGCCGCTAAAGAAAAGAAGCAGCAGAATGCCGTCGTTGAGACGATCAAAACCGTCGTCTACGCGCTGCTTATTGCCGGGGTGTTCCGCACGCTGTTTTTCCAGCCGTTCTGGATACCGTCGGGCTCGATGAAGGAGACCCTGTTGGTGGGTGACTTTCTCTTCGTCAACAAGATGGCCTACGGCTATTCCTATGCGTCCTGCCCCAGCCTGATCATGCCGCGCTTCGGTGTGAATATTGATGCCAAGGATATCTGTGGCGTATTTGACAAGGACAACACGCGCCTGTTTGCAAGGTCGCCTGAACGTGGGGACGTGGTTGTCTTTCGCCATCCGGTATCCGGTCGCGACTACATCAAGCGGCTGATCGGCATGCCGGGTGACAGCATTCAGATGCAGGACAGCATCGTTCTGATCAACGGGGAGCCTGCCCCGCAGGAGCCTGCGGGTGTCTTTGAAGAGTTGATGGAGCCGCAAGGGCCCGAAGGTCGGCGTCCGCGCTGCTCGAATGGTCCTGTGGGTGATGGCGGTACTTGTGAAAAGGCCCGGGCCATAGAGACCCTGCCCGGAGGCAGCAAGCATCTGGTTCTGGACATTGGGCTGCAGGCGTCTGATCGGACGGGTGTCTATCAAGTGCCTGAAGGTCATTACTTTTTCATGGGCGACAACCGTGACAATTCCGCCGACAGCCGCCTGGCGCAGCAAGTTCAAGGCGTTGGGTTTGTGCCTTTTGAGAACCTGATCGGCCGTGCCGACCGGATCATGTTTTCCTCTGCGGGCAGGTCCATGTTGTTCTTCTGGACTTGGCGTGGTGATCGTTTCTTCAGGGCCGTTGAGTGAAACTTTCAGCGGAACTCAGGTCTTTTCAGGACCGGTTGGGCCATATTTTCAAGAGGCCGGAACTGCTTTCACAAGCGGTGACCCATGCTTCCATGTCCAGCGCCAACCGGGATGATAATCAGCGGCTGGAATTCCTGGGCGATCGGGTCTTGGGGCTCGTTATGGCGGAGGCGCTTTTGACACTCGACAAAGGCGCCACCGAAGGACAATTGGCGCCGCGTTTCAACGCATTGGTCCGTAAGGAGACCTGCGCAGATGTGGCGCGCCAGATTGATCTGGGGGCGGTACTGCGCCTGGGCCGGTCGGAGATGCTCTCGGGGGGGCGGCGCAAACAGGCGCTTTTAGGGGATGGCATCGAAGCGGTCATCGCAGCGGTCTATCTCGACGCAGGGTTTGAGGCCGCCCGCGATTTGATCCTAATGCTCTGGGGTAAGCGCGTTCATGAAGTCGACAAGGACGCGCGCGATCCCAAAACGGCGTTGCAGGAATGGGCGCAGGCGCGCGGACTGGCACCACCAACCTATCTTGAGGTCGCGCGTGCGGGCCCCGATCACGCACCTGTCTTTACGATCGCGGCAAAGCTGCAGACCGGAGAAAGCCAACAGGCAACAGCAGGGTCAAAACGGCAAGCCGAGCAGGCTGCGGCCGGAAACCTATTGGCGGAACTGGAGAAATCCTCATGAGCACGCGCGCCGGTTTCGTCGCCCTGATCGGAGAACCCAATGCAGGGAAATCCACGCTGCTGAACCGTATGGTCGGCGCTAAGGTCTCAATCGTGACGCATAAGGTTCAGACTACCCGGGCGCGCATCCGGGGTGTTGCGATGGAAGGCGAGAGCCAGATCGTTTTTGTCGACACACCCGGCCTCTTTCAACCGCGGCGCCGGTTGGACCGGGCCATGGTTGCCGCCGCCTGGGGGGGGGCTGCCGATGCCGATGTCGTGGTGCTGCTGGTGGAGGCGCAACGCGGCGTGACCGAAGGCGTGGAGCGCATACTCGAAGGTTTGCAGGACATCGGGCAGGGGCGGCAGGTGATGCTGGCGATCAACAAGATCGACCGGGTGCAGTCAGAGGTCCTGCTAGGGCTGAGCAAAGACCTCAATGACCGCTATCCCTTTGTTGAAACGTTCATGATCTCAGCCGAGCGCGGCCACGGTGTTGAAGCTTTGCGCAAATGGCTGGCCGCTGAGCTACCGGAGAGCCCATGGCTTTATCCGGAAGATCAGATCGCTGATTTGCCGATGCGGATGATTGCCGCGGAAATGACGCGTGAAAAGCTGACACTCCGGCTCCATCAGGAACTGCCCTACCAATTGACGGTCGAAACTGAAGGCTGGGAAGAGCGCAAAGACGGCTCGGCAAAGATTGATCAGCTGATCTATGTTGTGCGGGATGGCCACAAGGGGATCGTTCTGGGCCACAAGGGCGAGACGATCAAAGCGGTGTCAAAAGCCGCCCGAGAGGAATTGCAGGAGTTTCTGGGGCGTAAAGTTCATCTGTTTTTGCAGGTCAAGGTGCGGCCAAACTGGCTTGATGAAGCCGAGCGCTATTCGGAAATGGGACTGGAGTTCAAAGATGGGAATGCCTGACGTTGCTGTACCGAGGCAGCAAAGAGCCATCTATGATCCATGGCGGCGCGAGGCTGCGACATGGCGCGGCTGACAGCCCGGTTCTGGATTGATGCCTATCTTGCGCGGTTGCGGGTGCATGACATTCCGGCGTTCATTGTTGCCCACGGTGATGACACAGCGGGAAGTATTCTCGTCAAGGTCAACAAGCTTGACGGGCAAGCGACCGTCTATCATCGAAGCTATAATCTGATGGAAGACACCCGGGAATGGTCCATTCTGGAGCAGGGTGATGATGTTGAGGTTGATGCGAGCGTCAATCGCCAGCGTGGTTTTGATCCCGATATCTGGGTGATTGAAGTGGAGGACCGGCAAGGGCGGCATTTGCTGGATCAGGCGGGTCTGGCGTAATGGAATGGCGTGACCAGGGGATTTTGCTGAGTTCCCGGCGTCACGGCGAAACCTCTGCAATCATCGAGGTTTTCACACCAGAGCATGGCCGTCATGCGGGCGTCGTACGCGGTGGCACCAGTCGAAAAATTGCGCCAATCCTGCAAGCGGGCGCGCAACTGGATCTCACCTGGAGGGCGCGTCTGGAAGATCACATAGGCAGTTTTCAGGTAGAGCCCGTCCGCAGCCGCGCAGCGATTGCGATGAACGACAGGCTGACCCTTGCCGGTCTGAACTCGGTGACGGCATTACTGGCCTTTTCACTGCCGGAAAGAGAACTGCATCGCCGCTTGTACCATCAGTCGGAGCAACTGCTTGATTTGTTGGAGCAGAGGTCTCTGTGGCCTTTGGCGTACCTGCGCTGGGAGGTGTCGCTTCTGGAGGACATGGGGTATGCGCTGGCTCTGGACAGATGCGCTGTCACAGGCCGTACCGAAGATCTGAGCTATGTGTCGCCAAAGACCGGACGTGCGGTGTCGCGCGATGCTGCAGGGGAATGGGTCACGCGCCTGTTGCCGTTACCGGATGTGTTGCGTGGGTTGGGGGACGCCGATGATACCGAGATCGCGAACGGGCTGATAACCACGGGCTACTTTCTCAAGGAGCATCTGGCCAAGGGATTGGGAAACAGGCCTCTTCCCGAAGCCCGCGACCGGTTTGTCGCTGCGTTCAAGCGCCAGATTTGAAGACCATCTGCGCGCCCTCCGGGGTCGAGAGAATGAGTGTATCGCCAAGGACCTCCGACAGCGTCATTTCCGATAATGCCGTAAAATAATCCGCTTCAAAATCCAAATCGGGGCAGGCTCGTCGGGTTGACGCTATGGGTCCTGCTTCGAACCACGGGTAAGGCACCGTCATCGCGGCTGAATAGCTGTTGCAGGGGCCTTCACCGGCGATCCGACCTTCTTCCGGAAAGGTCAGGGTTGCGATTTGATCAACTGTTTGTCCGTTTAACTCGACCAACTGCCAGGTTTTTCCTGCCGCGCCATAGGCAGAAACGGTTTCGTCGGGTCGGCAACCTGCCAGGGCGATCAGACTGATCAGCGCAGGAAAGATCATTTTCGGGTGGATCATTTCAACGCTAACACCAGATCGACCAGGGTTTCATATGCAGCCGCTGGATCGGAGCTCTCTCCGACCTGCGGCAAACCTGCCAAGGCTCCGAGGCAACACAGCGCAAAACCAGGGTTTTTCACGCCCAGATGCTGCAAAAGACTGGTGATATATCTCAATCGCTCCGCATCCACCTGCGCGACCGCTTCGGCGACTTCTGTGGATGTCCGCGCCCAAGCCCGAAGGGCCGAATCCTGGACATCG
Organism: Roseobacter sp. EG26; assembly: GCF_049830555.1. NCBI lineage: Bacteria > Pseudomonadati > Pseudomonadota > Alphaproteobacteria > Rhodobacterales > Roseobacteraceae > Roseobacter > Roseobacter sp. EG26. The sequence goes on along the minus strand of NZ_JBNBLH010000004.1, from coordinate 267,809 downwards.
CCGAGAATGCGTGCCCCGAAATCGCGCAACCGTTCCTCCGCGTTTCCATTCTTTGCCAGCGCATCGGCCACCTGCATCAACGCCCGGGATTGCCAGTCCTTGAGAAGGGCGTGCTGGAACTCGGGGACATCCTTGAAGTGCCAGTAGAACGACCCCTTGGTCGCCCCCAGCGCGCGGGCCAAAGGTTCCGCCGCAAGGGCTACGGGGCCACTCGCGACCAAGGCTTCTAAACCGGCATCGATCCAGGATTGACGGGTGAGGCGCTGGTGTTTCATGCGCCAGCCATACGCAGCGACCCGGCATGCTGCAAGTGCGAAAGGATTGCGTGGGTGAAACGGGCAAAGAGTCACCGGTGCAGCGGGTTATTCAGGCGGTATTGCCCGATGTGCCAGCGGCCTGTTGTCTGTGCAGGTGCTTATCCCAGCAAGCGCCGAGCGATCACCTGAGCCTGAATCTCTGCCGCACCTTCGAAGATGTTCAGGATACGGGCGTCACACAGAACCCGGCTGATCTTGTACTCAAGCGCAAAACCATTGCCGCCGTGTATTTGCAGCCCGTTGTCGGCAGCGGCCCAGGCGACGCGGGCACCCAGTAGCTTCGCCATGCCAGCCTCGACGTCGCAGCGCCGTCCCTGATCCTTCTCAAAGGCTGAAAAGTAGGTCAACTGGCGGGCAATCATCAACTCAACAGCCATCATCGCCAGTTTTCCTGAGACGCGTGGGAACTCGATCAGCGATTTGCCAAACTGTTTGCGGTCCTGCGCGTATTGCATGGAGAGATCGAGTGCGGATTGCGCAACCCCGATGGCGCGTGCGGCGGTTTGGATGCGGGCGCTCTCAAAAGTCTCCATCAACTGTTTGAAGCCCTTGCCTTCCTCGCCGCCCAATAGGTTCTCACCCTTGACGTGGAAGTTGTCGAAGCCCAGTTCATACTCCTTCATGCCGCGATATCCGAGCACTTCGATTTCGCCGCCCGTCATGCCTTCGGTTGGAAAAGGAATCTTGTCGTCACCGGGCGTTTTTTCGGCCAGAAACATCGAAAGACCTTTGTAATCGGTCGTGTTCGGATCGGTTCTCGCCAGCAGGGTCATGACATGCGTGCGCGCTGCATGGGTGATCCAGGTCTTGTTGCCGGTAACGCGATAATCTTCCCCATCTTTGACCGCGCGTGTCCTCAGGCTGCCAAGATCCGACCCGGTGTTCGGCTCTGTAAACACCGCTGTGGGAAGCGTCTCAGCGGAGGCCAGCCGTGGCAACCACTTCTCTTTTTGAGCGTCAGTGCCGCCCGCGATAATCAACTCCGCAGCAATTTCAGATCTGGTGCCTAGGCTGCCGACGCCGATATATCCGCGCGAAAGCTCTTCGGAAACGACGCACATCGACGCTTTGGACAGCCCAAAGCCGCCGTATTCTTCGGGAATCGTGAGCCCGAACACACCCATTTCGGCCAGTTCTTCGATGACTTTCATTGGGATCAACTCATCATTGAGGTGCCAGTCATGTGCGAAGGGCTCAACCTTTTCCACCGCATAGCGGCGAAACTGGGCGCGGATCATTTCCAGCTCTTCGTCAAGACCTGAGGCGCCGACAGTCACGTCAGCGGAGTGTTCTTGCATGAGCTCGACAAGACGGGTGCGCGCGGCTTGCGTGTTTGCCCCTTGCGTCAGTGTCATGACAGCGGGTTCCATCAAAGCGCGCATATCCGATTGATCCAGGCCCAGATCTTGCAATCTCAGGATTTCACCCTGGTTCATCTGAATGCCGCCATAGATCTGCCAAAGGTACTCACCGAAGGCAATTTGATGCAGCAATTGTTCTGTCTCGCCAAACCGGCCCTGTTCCTGCAGCGAAACAGCCCATTTCTGCATTTGCCTGAGCGCCTGGGCGTAGGTGGCAAGCCATGCCAGACCATGAGCTGCAGTTTGATGTTGCTCAACCAGCGCACCGGAGACACGTCCGTCTTGCGAAACCAATGTCCTTACCCGATCTTTTGCTGTCTCAAGTATCGCGTCCACCGAAGGCAGTGCCGCTGACGTCAATTCGACAAGGTTCTCCAGTATCACAGCTGCGCGCATCGGTGATTGTCCATCGTGGGCCATGAGTCGCCTCCTTTTACGGTCGAAGCTGATGTAGTTACTTCGCAGGTGCAGCGCAACAAAAATACGTAAGAGTGCGTCAATTTGGAAATAAATTTCGCGACCAACTTCTGCGATACAGGCTTTTCAAGTTTCATGGCAGGTTGGCAACGGTGGATAGATTAGAGATTTACCTTTATGAAACGAAAAAACGCCGCTTTCGCGGCGTCTGATCAGTCACAGTTACTCATACAATTTATACTAGATTTGGTTTGCGTTGGGTGACGAATAGAGCTGCCACCCAACGCGCAGTCAGCCAGGGACTCAGCCTTGACGGGCGACAGTTACGCCTGAGACGTCCTCAATGAACGTCACAATGCGTGTCTTGATTGTATCGTCACGGATGGCAGCCAAGGCCGTGACAATTTCGAGACCCGGATCACGTCTGACGGATTTTTCCGCAGAAGTATCAAGGCCTTCGAAGAAATAAGACGTCGGAACGTCAAGGATTCGCGATAACTCGTAAAGACGGCTGGCGGCAATTCGATTGGATCCAATTTCATATTTTTGAATCTGTTGAAACGACAAATCCAATTCACGGGCAACGTCTGTCTGAGACAAACGACGCATCGTGCGGATCTGTTTTAATTTGCGACCAACGTGAACATCGACAGGATGGGACATAACTATTTAACACCTCTGGTTGTGACTGTCTTCACTCTTCACGGGAATCGCCGAATCGTTCAACTGAGTACCTTTTTCTTTTTTTTGATTAAAAATGTTCAGATGATGGGTGAAAAATGTTGCATTAGTGGGTGATTTATTTACCATCAGATTCTATGAACCGGATCGTGGACCCGTCAGTTACATCTGAAGCGGTGGGGAAACCCGTCGACTCTCATGGCTTGCTTCATGAGATGATACGCTCGTTCACGACGCTGGCCCGAACCCTCAACCTCAGTCACGCGGTGAAGGAGCTCGGAAGCACACGCCAAACCGTGCGCCGCCACATAAGCCAGTTGGAAGAAGCGAAGGGTGTTGCGCTGTTCTCGGTAGAGGACCGCCAGTACCGGTTGACGGAAGATGGGGAGCGTGCTCTCCCCGAAGCTTTGGATATTCTCGCAAGGGGGAATGCCTGGCTGAATAGGAATGTCAGCCATGTGCATGGGCTCCAGCTTTTCAGCACAACCCTGCCAAACGGCTGGTGTTTTTGGCAGCAGCAGCACTCCCTCAGCCGCATCTGGAATGCGCCCTCGTGCTTGATGCGCGAAACGCTTCGAAGTTGGGCCATGGCGGGCGGTGATATCGAATCACCTCACATGGAACATGTGCGCCCGTATCTGATTGTTTATCGTCACACGATCGCTGGATGGATATGCGTGGAGTTCGGCGAGCAGTCTTTTTTCGTAAAATGGTTTGGTTGGGCGAAAGCCCGTAGCAGCGTGGGGCGATCACTTGGTGGAATGCCGGGTGGTGATGACTTCAAACGCATGCTGGATCAGCCGTTCCATGAAGTCCAGACAACGCAAAGTATGCGCTTGGATCATGTATTTACACTTGTTCCGAGCGAATCTGACGGGTCTCTGAAACCCGTGAACTACCACCGTTTGATGCTAGGAGGACGATTCCCGGACGGCAGTCTGGCGCTTTATTCCCTGGTTGAGCCATCCGAAGATATTGAGATATTCGGGCTGGATCAGGGCAAAATTGTGCAACCTTCTGCCGATATTATGTTAAATTTCGATCCTGCTAACGCAAAATTCGAGCGTTAAGCACTTATTTAGGCTAGCCTTTGTCTGAGGATGCTCGGCAAAGGAGTTTTGGCATGACATTTCAAAGCATGAATGAGGGGGCACAATTCGTTGCCACCAGTCGTGATATTCTGCTTCAAAATCAAATTACGGTCACAATTGGAACAAACTTTTTTGAGTACCGAGACCTCCTGAAAGAAGAGCGCCCACAGCAGGTTTTAGGAGCGCCATTCGATCCTGAAGTGCACGATATGAACGCAGGAAATGCGTTCTGGTTGGTCGCGCATGATGTCGATGGTCTGCTCATGCACACGCAAGCGTCCCGGCTGATTGACCTCAAGCAAAAAACCCTCAGCGGCTACATGCTCAAAAAATTCAGGGAGTTCCCGCCCGCGATCCCTGACCTTGATCTGAAACGTTCAAGATACCGCGCCAGCCCTGGCGCAAATCGGATCACCGGCCATGTGGTTTATCATGGAGAAGTCTGGATGGGTGGATCGCCAGGTCAATACCGCGGCAGTGGTTTGTCGACGGTGCTCGCGCGTTATGGGCTTCATGAAGCGATGCGCAGATGGGACCCCGATTACATTTTTGGCTTCATGGCTCGTACAGTGGCCTACAAGGGCTTCGCCGAGCGTATGGGATATATGCACAACGAGCCCGGCGCTTTGCGGTGGTACCGAAAGGGCCAAGACACGCCTTTAGAGGGCTTTGTCAGCTATTTGAGCAATGAAGATACCCGCTATCTGCTCGAAATGCCGGTCGTTGACGTTGTCGATGTACCGCGACCCCATCCGAAGGCTGCCTGAAACGTCGATTGCCAATACTTGACGGCGGCGATTAGCTAATTGCCGCCGCGCGTACGTCGTCATCGATGAAAGGCAGATACTGTTCAAAGTTGTCGGAGAACATTTTGACCAATTTAGCAGCTTGACGGTCATAGCTATCTGGTTTGTCCCAGGTCCGGCGCGGGTCAAGAAGAATACTGGGCACACCTTTCACATCGACAGGCACATCAAATCCGAAATTAGGATCTTTGCGAAAAGTCGCATCCGCCAGCGAACCGTCGAGTGCGGCCGTCAGTAGTCCGCGCGTTGCCATGATGGGCATGCGACTGCCGGTTCCATAAGCGCCGCCGGTCCAGCCAGTATTCACCAGCCAGCAGGTCGCGCCGTGGGTTGCAATCTTTTCGCGCAGTAGGTTCCCATACACTTCCGGCCGTCGCGGCATGAAGGGAGCGCCGAAACAGGTCGAAAAGGTGGGTTCAGGCTCGGTCACACCCCGTTCCGTTCCCGCAACCTTTGACGTGAAACCGGACAAGAAGTGATACATGGCCTGCGCGGGCGTCAACCGGGAGATCGGCGGTAAAACCCCAAAGGCATCACATGTCAGCATGATGATGTTCTTGGGGTGCCCGCCGATCGCCGTGTTGGATGCGTTGGAAATGTAGTGCAACGGGTAGGCGCAGCGCATGTTCGCGGTCAGACTGTCGTCTTTGAAATCAAGCGCCTTGGTCTCTTCATCATAGACCATATTTTCGATGACAGTGCCGAATTTCTCCGTTGTCGCATAGATTTCTGGCTCCGCATCGGCGCTCAGGTTGATCGTCTTTGCATAGCACCCGCCTTCGAAGTTGAAGGTGCCGGTGTCTGACCAGCCGTGTTCGTCATCACCAATCAATGTGCGCGCGGGATCGGCGGACAGCGTGGTTTTCCCGGTGCCTGATAATCCGAAAAATACCGCTGTGTCGACGGGGTTTCCAGTCGCGTGATTTGCCGAACAATGCATTGGCATCACGCCTTTTTCCGGCAAAAGATAGTTCAGAAGCGTGAATACGGATTTCTTGTTCTCGCCTGCATATTCTGTACCGCCAATCAGAATGAGTTTCTTGTCGAAATTCATCGCGATCACCGTATCGGAACGGCAATCGTGTTTCTTTGGATCAGCCTTGAAGCTGGGGCAGTTGATGACTGTGAAGTCGGCAACGAATTCGTCGAGATCTTCGCGATCCGGACGGCGTAGCATGTGCCTGATGAATAGGCCATGCCATGCCATTTCTGTGACCATGCGCACATTAATTGCATGTTTGGCATCGGCACCGCCGATCAAATCCTGCACGAAGTAGTCGCGTTCCTTCATGTGTTCCAACATGTCAGCATGAAGGGCATCGAACCCCTTGGCACTCATAGAGGCATTGTTTTCCCACCAGATAGTGTCTGCGACAGTGGCGGTTTTGACCACATGCTTGTCCTTTGGGGAACGCCCGGTAAATTTTCCGGTTGTGACCAGGAAAGCGCCACCCTTGCCCAGGTTGCCTTCTCCTCGGTTCAGGGCCATTTGAATGAGGTCGGGCTCAATAAGATTATAATGGACAGTGCCCAAACCCCTGATCCCCTGATCTTCGAGTTTGAAATGTGGGTTCACCCGTCCATGTGTCATCCGCATGTCTCCTGTTGTGCGCATCCGAAACAGACGCATGGGCCTCTTAACATGACGTTTTTATTGTTGAACAGGAGGGAGCCCCGTAGTTAGCGCCACCATAGCAAACTTTATTTCCAGAGGCCTTTGAAGGTGCCGAAGTCCTGAGCAGGCTTGTTCTCGCTTCGGCATCAATGTGCGGCAATTTAGCCATTGGTAATCAAATTATGACCCAAATGTAGCGGAGTGCCGTGCTGATTCGCACTTAAGGATTGATTCGGAGGGCCAAAAAATGGTCAATTGCCCAAAAAATCAAAGAAACGAGCAGTACAAGGAAACGGGTAATGTCTAAGATAGCACTGGTGGACGACGACAGGAATATCCTGACGTCCGTATCCATGACGCTTGAGGCTGAGGGCTTTGAGGTCGAAACTTACAACGACGGGCAGGCCGCGCTTGACGCGTTCAACAAGAAGCTCCCTGACATGGCGGTTCTTGATATCAAGATGCCTCGCATGGATGGGATGGATTTACTTCAGCGTCTGCGCCAGAAAACCGCGATGCCGGTAATATTTCTAACCTCCAAAGATGATGAGATTGACGAAGTTCTGGGTCTTCGCATGGGGGCCGACGACTATGTCAAGAAGCCGTTTTCGCAGCGGCTGCTGGTCGAGCGTATCCGAGCACTGCTGCGCAGACAGGACGCCGTCGCCGGTGATGTCGTTGCCGATAGCGAAGAGACCAAGGTGATGGAACGCGGTGATCTGCGTATGGACCCATTGCGCCATGCAGTGAGCTGGAAGGGCAAAGATGTCTCGCTAACCGTTACCGAGTTCCTTTTGTTGCAGGCACTGGCCCAACGGCCTGGTTTTGTGAAGTCCAGAGACCAGCTGATGGATGTCGCCTACGATGATCAGGTTTATGTGGATGACCGGACAATTGACAGCCACATAAAACGCCTTCGCAAGAAGATGCGCACTGCGGATGATGAGTTCTCCGCGATTGAGACCCTCTACGGTATCGGTTACAGATATAACGAAGAATAACCAAAGAGATGGCTTTGGCCGAGAGGAACTTTGTGCGGGATATGACCCCTCCTCCATCCCAGGACGGCGATGTTGTCCTGGGCGAAGACTGGGTGGCGCCAGAAAGCACCGCCGGTAGCGAAATGCGCGCCTCCCGGGAGAGGCGCGGATTGATGGCGCTGCGTCGCTCTCCGCTGACGCGCAAGATCATCACTTTCAACTTGATTGCGATTTGCGTTCTCGTCGCGGGCATCTTGCAATTGAATTCGTCGCGCGACAGTTTAGCTCTTCAACGCGCTGCGTCGCTATTCGCAGAAGCGGAACTCATTGCTGATGTCATCGAGGTGCAATTGCCTGCCGGAGCGCCGGTCAATATGGCGACAGGGGACGGCCTTGATGTCAATGCGGCTCTGGACGGCTTGGATTTGCGAAACGGCGTTGAAGTATTCGTCTACGATCGGTCAGAAGTTTTGGTTGCCAACGTCGAAGGGCAGTTGGCACTGAATGAAACGGTCGGCGGGCTTGCCGGAAAAACCTATCTGACAGATGGCTTGAGCTGGCTCTGGGTAACAATTTCGGCACCTTTTGCCGATCCCAAACCTAATGACAAGACACCGCTGAGCGAGAAGATCAAACCGTTGGTCAATAGTAGTCTGACAGAAGGCACGCAAATCCGTTCTGAGTTGGATGATGCCGGTGCTGCGCTTTTGACCGTGGTGACGCCGATCTTGCAGAACGGTCAGGCGATTGGTGCGGTCGCTGTGGCGACTGCTGCTGGCGAAATCGACAACTTTGTACGAGCCCAACGAGAACGGGTTCTGCAAATCTTTGTCATTGGTGCCTTGGTGTCCGTTGGTTTGAGTCTGGTTCTGGCTTCCACGATCGCCAACCCCTTGGCGGATCTTTCGGCGGCTGCGGAACTCGGGCGCGACAAAAACGCACGGAAAATGAATCCAGGGCGCATCCGTATCCCCGATCTGACAGCACGGCCGGACGAAATCGGGCGATTGAGCGGGGCGCTTCGCGGAATGATCTCGGCGCTCTACAACCGCATCGATGGAAATGAACAGTTTGCCGCAGACGTGGCTCATGAGATTAAAAACCCCTTGGCGTCTCTTCGATCAGCCGTTGGAACGTTGAGGATGGTTAAACGGGATGATCAGCGCGAAAAGCTTCTGGATGTCATTGATCACGATGTGCGCCGTCTGGACCGTCTCGTGAGTGATATATCCAATGCATCCAGGTTGGACAGCGAATTGGTCAAGGAAGAAGAAGAGCCATTTGATGTACTGACGACACTATCGAACCTCGGTCAATATCTTGGCGAAGACGCTAGATCTAAGGGTATTGAGTTCATCACAGATTTACCAGAATCTGCGATTGTCGTTCATGGACTTGAAGCGCGGCTTGCTCAGGTATTTGTCAATTTGATCACGAATGCGATCTCCTTTTGCGAGGATGGCGATGCTATCCGCATATGGGCACGCACCAAGGCGAACAGGGTGCTGATCGTAGTTGAGGACACGGGCCCAGGTATCCCGGATCAGGCGTTGGCCAAAATATTCAAGCGCTTCTATTCGCAACGCCCTGACGAGCATTTTGGCAACAACTCGGGGCTTGGATTGGCGATCTCCAAGCAAATCGTAGAGGCACATGGTGGCGTTATCTGGGCAGAGAATATCCGCCCTACGGAGGCAGACATAACATCGGATCCTCTGGGTGCACGATTTGTCGTTGGCTTGCCAATTTGATCCGTGACCCAGGGCCCAACGCCTCCCTTTGATCCCCTGGAACAGACTTTGTTGCACGCCAGTTGTGTGGCTCTTCGAGGCCGCGCGGTTCTGATCCAAGGTGAATCTGGTTCAGGTAAATCCGGTCTTGCACTTGAGCTGATGGCCTATGGCGCAGAATTGGTTTCAGATGATCAGACGGTACTGTTGGAGCTTGACGGTGCGCTTTGGGCCACTGCGCCAGCATCGATAAAGGGGCTGATCGAGTCGCGCGGCGTCGGTATCCTGACTGCAAAAAGCTGCGGTTCAGCCGAAGTCGTCTTGGCTGTTGATATGGATGTCGAAGAACAAAGGCGTTTACCGCACCCAAACGAGAAAACAATTGCGGGTGTTAGAGTACCTGTTCTTCACAAAGTTGATACGCGCTATTTTCCGGCGGCAGTTTTGCAATACCTAAAGGTAGGCAGAAGAGACCCGCAATGATTGATCATGAACCTGCAGCACGCCGTATTGTGTTTGTTACCGGTCCTTCGGGAGCGGGACGGTCCAGCGCGCTTAATGTTCTTGAAGATGCGGGGTTCGAAACTGTTGATAACTTGCCGTTGCGTCTTTTGCCTGCGCTGCTTGAGGACGAGGCGCAGGACCGACCGCTTGCGCTGGGTATTGATCCACGGAACCGTCATTTTGCGACAACGCGCGTGTTGGATCTGTTAGGTCAGGTATCTGGCATATCGGGTCTTGCCCCCGAGCTTTTGTTTTTGGACTGCAGCACCGAAGTATTGTTGCGACGGTACTCTGAGACGCGCCGTAGACATCCCCTGGCGCTTGATGATCGTCCCTCGGATGGGATTGTGCGTGAGTTGGAGATGCTTGGCCCGCTGCGTGCACGCGCGGACGTGCTGATTGATACAAGTGAACTGAATGTTCATCAACTTAGGTCAGAATTGGAGCAATGGTTTGCACCGGGCGGATACCGGCGTTTGACGGTATCAGTTCAGTCTTTTTCTTACAAACGTGGTCTGCCTCGAAGCGTGGATATGGTATTTGACTGTCGCTTTCTAACGAACCCCTATTGGGTTCCGGAACTGCGTGGATTGAACGGAACCAACAAGGCAGTCGAATCTCATGTGCTGGCAGATCCCAAATTCAGCCAGTTCGAAGAAAAGGTATTGGATTTGAGCCTTTTGCTGCTGCCTGCTTATCGCGATGAGGGAAAATCACACCTGTCGATCGCCTTTGGGTGTACGGGTGGTCAACATCGGTCGGTGGTAATGGCTCAAAGGCATGCTTTGCGCCTTGCGGAGAGCGGATGGCAGGTGTCAATTAGGCATCGCGAGTTGGACCTACGCAAAAGAGAAGAGGCTTAAGCGGTGATCGGTATCGTTATTGTCGCACATGGCGGGTTGGCCAAGGAGTATTTGGCCGCCGTTGAGCATGTCGTCGGCAAGCAAACCGGTATCCGGGCTATTTCAATCGATGCCGACCACAATAGGGCTGCCAAGGAGCAGGAAATCTGTACAGCGGCGAATGACGTGGACAACGGCAAAGGCGTCGTGCTTGTCACCGATTTATATGGTGGTTCCCCATCCAACCTCAGCCTTTTAGCATGCCAACCCGGGAATAGACGAATTCTATATGGTGCAAACTTGCCGATGCTTATTAAGCTGGCGAAATGTCGGCACAAACCCGTACCAGAAGCTGTACGACTGGCACTTGAGGCGGGAAAAAAATACATCGACAGCCAGAATGTGAGTCGAGAGCAGGAAAGCCAAGCCAGACCATGACGGAATGCACACTCAAGATCGTAAATGAAAAAGGGCTTCACGCCCGCGCTTCGGCGAAGCTGGTTGAGGTTGTCGAAGCATTTGATGCAACGGCGGAGGTGTCCAAAGATGGCCAGTCCGCATCTGGCGACAGCATTATGGGACTTTTAATGTTGGCAGCGTCCAAGGGAAGTTATATTGACATACGGACCTCCGGCAATGATGCCGACGCATTGGCAGAAGCCCTGACGACTCTTGTGGCGGATATGTTTGGCGAAGGTCAGTAACAACCGCGCGTTTTCAAAAGCGCCCAACAGGATTGCAGGTCTTGGCAGATAGTACGCAAGACATCAAGGCGGCCACACCGGTCATGGAGACGGTCGATTTCGAGAAATACGACCGGCGCAGCCTGTCCTATGCTTCGACCTTTGGCGATCCCAAAAAAGCGGCGATCATCCGCGTTATTGAAGCCTTTACTGGCAAGCTGACCATCCTGCGCCTTGTACGCAAATTTGAAAAACGCGGCGCCCCTCAGGGACAGGCGTTTTGGCGGGCCGCTTTGGATGTCATGGGGATCGATCTGCAAACTCCGCAGAACCAGCTGGACCGCATTCCAAAGGAAGGGCCGTTGATCGTCGTGTCGAACCATCCTCATGGCATGGTCGACGGTATGATTTTTGCGGATCTTATCGGGCGGGTGCGCCCTGACTACCGAATATTGACCCGCTCCCTGCTGACCGTGATCGATGAGGTCGCAGGATCATACATGATCGCAGTGCCGTTCCCGCATGATCCAGATGCGCAGCGCAAAGGCGTCGAGATGCGGGCCAAGGCCATGGAGCATCTCAAGAACGGCGGTGTCGTTGCCTTGTTTCCATCGGGCGGCGTTGCGGCGTCTGAAACATACTTCGGGCCCGCGGTTGAAGGCGAGTGGAATGTCTTTACCGCAAAGCTGATCCGACGATCCGGGGCCACCGTGCTGCCAATCAAGTTCCCCGGCCAGAATTCCAGAGCCTACCAGATTGCCAACAAATTGTCGCCGATGCTGCGACAAGGATTGCTGCTCCACGAGATCGTTCACTCACTGAACAAGCCGCAGGCACCTATCGTGGGGCACCCGTTGACCCAAGAGGAGTTGCGCAAATGGGATGATGATCCGCGTGGCTTCATGGCCTGGCTGCGAGATCATACACTGTCTCTAAAGGACTAGCGCCGCGATCAGCGGGTTGGGACGGGGACCTCCCCGCGATAGTCGTAGAATCCCCGCAGTGTTTTGCGTCCCAACCATCCCGCTTCGACGTATTTTGTCAAAAGAGGGCAGGGGCGGTACTTGGTGTCGGCTAGGCCGTCATGCAGCACGTTCATGATGGCCAGACACGTATCCAATCCAATGAAATCCGCGAGTTCCAGCGGCCCCATCGGGTGATTGGCACCGAGCTTCATGGAGCTGTCGATCGATTGCACGCTGCCGACGCCCTCGTAGAGCGTATAGACGGCCTCATTGATCATGGGCATCAGGATGCGGTTCACGATAAAGGCGGGAAAATCTTCAGCTGATGCGGCGGTTTTGCCGAGGCGATCCACAACGACCTTGCAAGCCGAATAGGTTTCCTCGTCCGTGGCGATGCCACGGATCAGTTCTACCAGCTGCATGACCGGCACGGGGTTCATAAAATGGAAGCCCATGAATTTTTCGGGACGATCGGTACGGCTGGCAAGGCGGGTGATTGAGATCGAAGAGGTGTTGGATGTCAGGATCGTATGTGGTTGCAGATGGGGAACGAGATCCTCGAAGATGGCCTGTTTTACGGTCTCCCTTTCGGTCGCCGCTTCAATGATCAGATCCGTTTGTCCCAATTCTGTCAAAACCTGCGTTGTCGTCACGCGTTCGAGCGCATTGGCCTGATCGTCGTCCGTAATTTTGCCCCGGCTGACCTGACGCGCCATGTTGCTTTTCATCTGGTCCATTGCCGTATTGAGCGCGTCCTGGCTTATGTCATTCAACAGGACATCGTATCCCGCAAGAGACATCACATGGGCAATTCCATTGCCCATCTGCCCGGCGCCTACAATCCCGATTTTCTTGATTTCCATGCGCTGCCCCTTTGCGAATTCGCTGCACTCTACGGTGTCACAAGGGGGCGCCGCAAGGCCAAGTGCCCGTTAAAATATGGTTCAAATTCGGCGTTTAAGGGAATGTAAGGAAGCGGTGTGCATGGTGTTTGGCGGGTGATTCAGGAAAGGTGGGTTTTATGACCTATGACGTACTGGGAGCGGGGGCTCTCGATTACGCGCCATGCAGATATGGCAATTCAAAATTATTGTTCCGTGGGCCGGAGCGGCGCTTGGACGCGCCGTATGTCGCTTTCCTCGGAGGAACATCGACATATGGAAAGTTCATCAAGACGCCATACCCGGCGCTTGTCGAAAGCGATCTTGGCGTAAATTGCGTCAACTTTGGAATTTGCAATGCCGGGGTCGATGTCTTGTTGAACGACGGTTTCATTACCGACACTTGCAATGGTGCCGCAGCGACGGTCGTGCAGATCGTCGGCGCGCAAAACCTGTCAAACCGTTTTTATACGGTGCATCCTCGGCGCAATGACCGATTTGTCACCGCATCGAGGTTGTTGAAATCGATTTATCCGGAAGTTGATTTCGCGGAATTTCATTTCAACAAACATATGTTGAGCTGTCTTTATGAGGTTTCAACGGAACGCTTTGCCACCGTGCGTGACGAGCTTCAAAATGCTTGGATCGCACGCATGAAACTGTTGATCAAACGCATTCAAGGTAAGGTGGTTCTCGTCTGGTTTGCAGATCACGCGCCGCTGAATAGTGAGCCTGTTGGATTGAATCCGGCGAAAGCTCGGTCACCGCTTTTTGTTACGCGGCAGATGATGGACGAGCTTGCCTTGACGGCATCGGATGTCATCGAAGTTGTTGCCACGCCTGAAGCTATGGCCGCAGGCACAGACGGCATGGTTTTCAGCCAGATGGAGGCAATGGCCGCCGCCGAGATGCTTGGCCCCAAGGCCCATGGTGAGGTTGCGATGAAGCTAAGTAAATCATTGCATCAATTGGTATAAAAAAAGCCGCGCTGCAGGGGCGCGGCTTCTTTTGGTTTTCAAGATAGTATCAGTCGAGCTTTTCGATCAACTCAGGCACAGCAGAGAAGAGATCAGCAACCAAACCATAGTCGGCGACCTGGAAAATTGGTGCTTCTTCGTCTTTGTTGATCGCAACGATGATCTTGGAATCCTTCATGCCTGCAAGGTGCTGGATCGCACCTGAGATACCCACTGCGACATAGAGGTCAGGGGCGACCACTTTGCCGGTTTGCCCCACTTGCCAGTCATTCGGTGCATAGCCGGAATCGACCGCCGCGCGTGACGCGCCGACAGCGGCCCCGAGCTTGTCGGCCAGCTTCTCGATCAATGCGAAGTCATCTTCGGACCCAACACCACGACCACCTGAAACAACGACACCGGCCGATGTCAGTTCAGGGCGATCCGAGGCGGCAACCTTGTCTTCGACCCACTCGCTCAGGCCGGGGTTATCTGCAGCGGAAATGCTCTCAACCGCAGCCAAGCCGCCTTCACTTGCCGCGTCGAACGTGGACGTCCGGAAGGTCACAACCTTTTTTGCGTCAGTTGATTTGACGGTTTGGACAGCGTTTCCTGCGTAGATCGGACGCTCGAAGGTATCGCCATCAACCACGCCGGAGGCATCGGAGATTACCATCACATCGAGCAGGGCGGCCACGCGGGGCATCACGTTCTTCGCATCTGTCGTGGCGGGCGCAACGATATGTTCGTAGTCGCCTGACAAAGATACGATCAGCGCCGCGGTTGATTCCGCGAGACGGTGGCCAAGGGATGCATCCTCAGCAACCAGCACTTTGCTGACCCCGTCGATCTTGGCAGCGGCATCACCTGCGGCAGCGGCGGATCCGCCCGCGGCCAAAACGGTCACATCGCCCAGCATCTTCGCGGCAGTCACAGCTTTCGCCGTGGCATCCATCGCCAATTCGCCATCGGTTACTTCTGCAAGGAGTAAAACAGCCATTATACAGCCCCCGCTTCTTTGAGTTTCGATACCAGCTCGTCAACGGAGCCGACCTTGATGCCAGCCGCGCGGGCTTCGGGTTCAACGGTATTTACGATCTCCAGACGCGGGCTTACATCGACGCCGTAATCAGCGGCGGTTTTCTCGTCCAGCGGCTTTTTCTTGGCTTTCATGATGTTGGGCAGGGATGCATAGCGAGGCTCGTTCAGACGCAGGTCCACTGTAACAACCGTTGGCATGGTTACTTTGATGGTCTGCATGCCGCCATCTACTTCGCGGCTGACCACCGCATGGTCGCCTTCAATGGCCACTTCGGAGGCAAAGGTTGCCTGGCTCCAGCCCATAAGCGCGCTGAGCATCTGGCCGGTCGCGTTCATGTCGTTGTCGATCGCCTGCTTGCCGCAGAGAACGAGGCCGGGCTGTTCTTCGTCGACAATAGCCTTGAGGATTTTCGCGACGCTCAGTGGCTCGATGTCTTGATGGACGTCGTCTGCCGCGACAACCAGAATGGCGCGGTCGGCACCCATCGCGAGAGCTGTGCGCAATGTTTCCTGGCTTTGCTTGACGCCAATGGATACAACCACAACTTCATCTGCCTGACCTGCCTCTTTGAGGCGGATGGCCTGCTCGACGGAAATCTCATCGAACGGGTTCATCGACATTTTCACATTGGCAAGATCAACACCCGATCCGTCCGCTTTAACACGCACTTTCACGTTGTAGTCGATCACGCGTTTGACAGGTACCAGAACCTTCATTTGCGTCTCTCTCCTTGGATTGGCGACTCACACCACGTGCAAGCCTCTTGTTTTCTGAGGTGTGGTTTAACCAAGCTCGTGGGCATGAAACAGTGTAAAATCGTCACGCCCGGTCGCAGGAACGCCGCGTTTTTAACTATTTCCACAGTTTGAGGCGAAAATTTCCGATAGGATGCATGAATTAGTTTGGCCTTCGGGACCGCGTGATCATCGGGCTTGCATTCATCTGTTGGCACCAGGCACCCAGAGCACGTCATCCCTTCCACCATTGTTTGCCATGCGGGCGGCAACGAAAAACCAGTCACTGAGCCTGTTCAGATATTTGACCGCTTGCGCATTGATTGCCTCCATCGTCGCCAACTCAACGCACAACCGTTCAGCCCTTCGCGAAACGGTCCGACAGATGTGCAGATGTGCAGAAAGAGCGGAACCACCCGGCAGGATAAAGCTGCGCAGCGGATCAAGTTCTGCGTTCATCGCATCGATCTCGGTTTCGAGGCGCAGAACCTGTGCTTCGATCATCCGCAGTGGCGGATACTCAGCTTCTGCATCCTGCTCCATGTCCGGTCGGCACAGGTCCGCGCCGAGGTCGAAGAGATCATTCTGGATGCGGCTCAATGCGGCGTCAATTTCACCGGATGTTTCGAGCCGGGCGACGCCGACAAACGAATTCAGCTCGTCCGATGTGCCGTATGCTGTGACGCGCAGGGCGTGTTTTGCTACGCGGGTGCCATTTCCCAGGGCCGTCTCGCCTGCGTCGCCGGTTTTTGTGTAAATCTTGTTCAGGACTACCATTGAGCATCAGCCTCCTTTCTGACGGAGAAAAACGTAAAGTACGATCAGGCACACGGCCACAAACTGGGCCGCAATGCGATATCGCATCAACTTGTTGGAGTTCTTCTTGTTGAAGGCACCACCACCGGCAAAGCCGCCAAGACCCAGCATCAAGACGATGACGACCGCAATACAGGCCAGCACGATCAGTACAAATAGGGGATCACCCACGGTATTCATCCTTTTGTTTCTCCGTCGCACATGTAGAGGGGCAGCGGCAAAAAGCGAACCGCTTTTCTGCCCTGAACAGGCAGATCAGCTTTTGGCGAGTACCCAATCCAACGCACGCGTTGGTAAAATCCGACGCAAAGCCGCCATGATATATGTGGGGGTCGTGACAAAATATCGCGGACGGGGCTTGGCTGCCTCAAGTGCGTGGATGAGCTTTTTCACTACGGCCTCTGGCGGCAATTCGAACCTGTCCGGCCCTCTGCTCTCGTAAAGGCGCTTGTTGAGTCCGGTTTCATAGTCCGAGCGTCGCGCGGAATTCTTCCAGTCAATCCAGCGTTCGAAATGGGGAATGGCGTTTTCCCTAATCTTGGAGGTCACGGGGCCGGGCTCGATCAATATGACATGAATGCCCGTATCGCGCATTTCGATCCGTAGCGTATCAGTGAGGCCTTCCAGCGCGTATTTGGTCGCGTTGTAAGCGCCGCGCCAGGGCAATGTGATAAAACCGAGCACGGATGAGCACTGGACAATGCGGCCGTGTCCCTGTTTGCGCATGATGGGGATCACGGCGCGCGTCATGTGGTGCCATCCAAAGAAATTTGCCTCAAATATCTCGCGAAGCGCCTCAGTTGGCAAATCCTCGACTGCGCCCGGGGTGCCATGCGCCCCATTATTGAAGAGCGCGTCGAGTGTCCCACCCGTTTGACTCAAAACCTGGTCGAGTGCGGCCTCAATGCTCGCCCGATCCGTGTAGTCCAAGAGTGGACTGTCAAAGCCCTCGCCGATCAGGCGATCGCAATCGTGTTGCTTTTTGCAGGCTGCAAAGACTTGCCAGCCATTGGCTCTCAGGCCAATTGCCGCAGCATAACCGATCCCCGAAGAGCAACCAGTAATGAGGATTGATTTTTTGTGCATCTGCCTCTCCGCAAGTGTTGCCAGATCATTGGCGTCACACTTGGCGAAGCGCAACCTTATCCTTTGCTCAGCAGAAAGTCGGCAACCCAGCCTTCGGGACCCCCTGCCACAGGGCGCAGTTTCACCCATCCGGTGCCGTCGTCCCGCAGTACCTCGACCTGGGTATCACGATCCAAGCGGGTAACGACCCCGTAGTTGGTGCCGGGCCCGCCGCGCATATTCACGGCGGTCGCATTTACCAGACGGATATCTTGCGGTGTGGTCACTGCCGATGATGAGGCCTGGGAAGAAGAGCCGGAGAAAATAATACTGGGCAAAACGGTGGCCACTTCTGCGTCCTCACCAAAGCCCACAGGGGTGATGTCGAATTGCTCCACAGAGGGTGCAAATGGTTGCGGCGTAGGCTCTGGTTCAGCTTCGGTAGCTGCCGCCGGTTCGTCGGTGAGCACCTCTTCCAGTGACGTCAGATTCAACGCCACGCGCGTTACAGAAGGTTCACCTGCTTCGTCAGATGGAACGGTTGCCTGGGCTGTTGTGATGCGAGGTAATTCAGCAGTTTCGATCGTTCCAGATCTTGCCAGTATTGCCGCATCTCTCGCGGCAGCCGCATCGAAGTCCGACCCTCCGCTCATTTCGTAAAATGCGAGTCCCAGAAAGCCAAAAGATAACAAAATGAATCGCTTCATCGTAAAAAACCCTCGTTACATGCACAAACCATAGCACAGTTTGATATGCGATGAACGCATAACTCCCGCTCTTGGTTTCCGGGAGGGGAAAATTTCGAACGAAGCTCCAATTCCCCCAATGATGCGGCTCGGCCACAGGCGCTGGCTCTTCGCTGGACGTTATCGTGCTTGTTCGAGGCGAAACACGCGGTTAAACAGCATCAATGGTTGACGATATCGATACCCCCGACATGCCCTCGTCTGACGTTTCCGAACCTCTGCGCCGTGCGCTGGGGGAACGGTACCTGACCTATGCGCTCAGCACGATCATGCACCGCGCCCTGCCTGATGCACGTGACGGATTGAAGCCCGTCCACCGGCGCATTCTTTACGCCATGCGGGAGTTGCGGCTCAATTCCACCGGGGGGTTTCGCAAGTCCGCAAAGATTTCCGGCGATGTGATGGGCAACTATCACCCGCACGGTGATGCCGCCATTTACGATGCTATGGCGCGGCTGGCGCAAGATTTCAACGTCCGTTACCCGCTGGTCGATGGTCAGGGCAATTTCGGCAATATCGACGGTGATAATCCGGCCGCCAGCCGTTACACCGAGGCGCGCATGACCGCTGTGGCCGAGGCGCTGCTAGAAGGCCTCAACGAAAATGCCGTCGATTTTCGCGAAAACTACGACGGGACTCTGACCGAGCCGGTGGTTCTGCCCGCGCAGTTCCCGAATCTTTTGGCCAATGGGTCCAGCGGGATCGCTGTGGGCATGGCGACCAATATCCCGCCGCACAATATCGCCGAGCTTTGTGACGCCTGTATTCATCTGATCAAGACGCCAGACGCGCGGGATGACACGCTTCTGAACTACGTGCCGGGGCCGGATTTTCCGACAGGCGGCGTGATCGTCGAGCCGCCGGAAAATATCGCAACTGCCTATCGGACCGGGCGTGGATCCTTCCGTTTACGCTGCCGCTGGGAGGTTGAAGACCTTGGCCGGGGGCAATGGCAGATTGTTATCACCGAGATTCCCTATCAGGTTCAGAAATCCAAGCTGATCGAAAAGATCGCTGAGCTGATTCAGACCAAAAAAATTCCGATCCTGGGGGATGTGCGTGACGAATCTGCCGAAGACGTGCGGATGATCATCGAACCACGATCCCGAACCGTCGATCCGGAGGTGCTGATGGGCATGTTGTTTCGGAATTGTGATCTGGAGGTGCGGTTTTCGCTCAACATGAATGTGTTGATTGATGGGCTGACACCAAAAGTCTGTTCGATGAAGGAAGTGCTGCGCGCCTTTCTAGATCACCGGCAGGAAGTCTTGATCCGTCGGTCCACGCACCGAATGGAGAAAATCGACCATCGGCTGGAAGTGTTGGAAGGCTTCATCGTAGCGTTTCTCAACCTTGATCGCGTGATCGACATCATCCGCTATGATGATGACCCCAAAGCTGCCTTGATGCGCGAAGATTGGGGAAAGACACACGTTCGTGCGACGGACGAAAAGGACTATATGTCGCCAGCGGCGGGCGAAGGCGAATTGAGTGAGGTGCAGGCTGAGGCGATCCTCAACATGCGCCTGCGGTCTTTGCGCCGCCTCGAAGAGATGGAACTTCTGCGCGAACAATCTCAGTTGATGGAAGAGCGCGCCCAACTTGAGGATTTGCTCGAAAACCCGCAGTTGCAGTGGGACAGCATCACGACCCAGTTGCGCGAGACGAAAAAGCAGTTCGGCAAAGACTATGAAGGTGGCGCGCGTCGAACCAGTTTTGCCGAAGGGGCGGTCATAGAGGATGTGCCGATCGAGGCTATGATCGACCGTGAACCCATCACCGTTGTGTGCTCTCAGATGGGATGGGTACGGGCGATGACCGGACATATTGATCTGAACCGCGAGCTGAAATTCAAGGATGGCGACGGCCCGCGTTTCATCTTCCACGCTGAGACGACCGACAGGCTTTTGGTCTTCGGTTCGAACGGACGTTTCTACACCGTTTCTGCCACCAACCTGCCCGGTGGGCGCGGCATGGGTGAACCCCTCAGACTTATGGTCGATTTGCCCAATGAAGCGGAAATCGTCACGATCCTGACTCATGAAGCGGGGCGCAAACTCTTGGTGGCCTCCAGTGCGGGCGACGGATTTATCGTGCCGGAAGATGACGTTGTGGCGCAAACCCGCAGCGGCAAACAGGTGTTGAACGTCCGTGGCGAGACCCGTGCGCTCGTCTGCAAACCAACGCAAGGTGACAGTGTGGCGGTGGTTGGTGAAAACCGCAAAGTTCTGGTGTTCAACCTTGATGAGTTGCCTGAGATGGGGCGGGGCAAGGGCGTTCGTCTTCAGAAATATAAAGACGGTGGCCTTTCTGATGCGACAACCTTCAGCGGGCGCGAGGGGTTAAGTTGGCTTGACCCGGCGGGACGTACGCGTACTGAAACGGAATTGGCGGAGTGGACAGGCAAACGCGCAAGCGCCGGGCGTATGGCGCCAAGGGGTTTCCCGCGGGACAATAAATTTACGTGACAGGCCTGTCCTGCGCGACAGAGCAACCAACCATACCCGTCGCAGACAGGCAGAAAGAGCGACAGATAAGCGCCGCAATTCACCATGGATTGTGTGCAAGCGGTACATCGGATAGGCAGGAAACCAATATAAAAAAGCCGATAGGTGGGAAATGAAGAGGCAAGCAGCGCTGTTGATCGGTGCCATGGCGGTAACGGCATGTACCGGGGCGAGAGATTTGGACACGCCCCCTGTGCCACTGGGCAATTTCAGTCTTGGACACAATGTGGTTGTCGCCACAAAGGCAGAAACCACGGCGACCATCGGCCGCGAGGTTTCCAAGGAACAGCTCACCGAAGCGCTCACCAACGCCATCGCAGAACGGTTTGACCGTTACGAGGGCGCGAAAAGCTATCATTTCGGTGTCAGCGTCGAAGGTTATGTTCTGGCCAAGGCGGGTGTTCCGGTGGTTCTGGCTCCGAAATCCGGAATGATAATTCGGCTAACGGTCTGGGACGATTCGCAAGGTAAGAAATTGAATGAGGAGCCGGTCCAACTGACCGTTCTGGAAAAATTGGACGGCGCCAGCATCGTTGGAACTGGCTGGACCCAGACCAAGGAAACTCAGCTGGAAAACCTGTCGCGCAATGCCGCCCAGGCCATCGAAGACTACCTGGTAAAGCAGAATGCAGAGCTGGGCTGGTTTGACGGCGATCCCACGCTTTCTGCCGAAGCGGTTGACCTGCCCGATGAGCCGGACGCTGCATCGGCCACGCAATGACACGCTGCTGAACGTCGCGCTTGATTTTCTTTGCTGATCGCAATACATCGCGCGCCAGAGAAGGACCGGGTCACCGTTGACCCCAATGCAAGCAAAAGGGCGCCTCCACCATGGCAAAGGCAAAGTTTGAACGTACGAAACCGCACGTAAACATCGGCACGATTGGTCACGTTGACCACGGCAAGACGACGTTGACGGCTGCGATCACGAAGTATTTTGGCGATTTTCAGGCCTATGACCAGATTGATGGCGCGCCGGAAGAGAAAGCCCGCGGGATCACCATTTCCACAGCGCACGTGGAATATGAAACCGACGCGCGTCACTACGCACACGTCGACTGCCCCGGCCACGCGGACTATGTGAAAAATATGATCACCGGTGCGGCGCAGATGGACGGCGCGATCCTGGTTGTGAACGCAGCTGACGGCCCGATGCCCCAGACCCGCGAGCACATCCTGCTCGGCCGTCAGGTGGGCATTCCTTACATGGTTGTCTTCATGAACAAGGTCGACCAGGTGGACGACGAAGAGCTGCTGGAACTGGTGGAAATGGAAATCCGCGAGCTGCTGAGCTCTTACGAGTATCCCGGCGACGATATTCCGATCATCGCGGGCTCGGCCCTGGCGGCGATGGAAGGCAACAACCCGGAGATTGGCGAAGCGAAGATTCGCGAATTGATGGCAGCGGTTGACGAATACATCCCGACACCGGCGCGCGCGGTTGACCAGCCGTTCCTGATGCCTGTGGAAGACGTGTTCTCGATTTCCGGTCGCGGTACCGTTGTGACCGGCCGTGTCGAGCGTGGCGTGATCAACGTGGGCGACGAGATCGAAATCGTCGGCATCCGCGACACCAAGAAAACCACCTGTACGGGTGTTGAAATGTTCCGCAAACTGCTGGATCGCGGTGAAGCGGGTGACAACATCGGCGCCCTGCTGCGCGGTATCGATCGTGAAGGTGTGGAACGCGGCCAAGTGCTCTGCAAGCCGGGTTCCGTGACGCCGCACACCAAGTTCGAAGCCGAAGCCTACATCCTGACCAAGGATGAGGGTGGCCGTCACACGCCGTTCTTCGCGAACTATCGTCCGCAGTTCTACTTCCGTACGACGGATGTGACGGGCACGGTTCAGCTGAACGAAGGCACCGAGATGGTGATGCCGGGCGACAACGTGTCTTTCGGCGTTGAACTGATCGCACCGATTGCCATGGAAAACGGCCTGCGCTTCGCCATCCGCGAAGGCGGCCGCACCGTCGGCGCCGGCGTCGTCAGCAAAATTACGGAATAAATCGCGTCGCGATATTTTACCGCCATGCAGAAAGGCCGCCGATCTTCGATCAGCGGCCTTTTTATAATATGAGGTACTCGTTACTCTACAAATGTCCCTGGGTGCAGGCCCAAAGGTGGAACAAATTCTGGTCTAAAAAGCTGGTACGTGCGTCACACTCATGAACTTCACCTGATCCGTTTCGCCTACGGCGTGACCTGTCACCGGATAATGCCCGGTCTCAGCGCAGCCCATTAAAATTACAGAGGCGGCGAAAATCGATAAAATGGTTTTGGTGTTCATGGGTCTATCTCTAACTGAGGGCACGTTGGGAAACTGGTCAAACATAACATCGGTAAATTCTTGCAGTGCTTCTTAAAATATTGCTCCTTGGCATATATCGCCTTGGAACACCTGCACTTTCTCATAGGTAAAGACGCCCGTCCGTGATCCAGATTACATTCGCCGAACTTTTTTGAAATTTTGATCACCAGCCACTGCGGGGGGATGCGAAATCATGTGGCGGTCCAAAACTGAGGCCGTCAAAAAGGTCCTGAACTGGCGAGCAGTGGAATGCTGGTCTGATATTGAGACTGACGGTCTGGAGCGAAGCGGTAATTCCATTTACCTCCTCCAGTTCTGCACCCAAGTTTTTCATCAAATGATCCGAAATTACCGAGGCCGAGCGCAATATGCTCTTGAACCCGGTTGCATTTCCGACTACGCCGAAGCCCGGCATAGGGGTTTAGCTCAGTTGGTAGAGCATCGGTCTCCAAAACCGAGGGTCGTGGGTTCGAGTCCCTCAGCCCCTGCCAGCCTTATCGCCACATCTCCGCCATCATTCTGCCTCTTGGCAGCCCAATTCATCCCTTAGAAATGCCTTGTTGTGGAATGGCAATCGGGGGATTGATAACATGGATGGCTCACAGATTTTGGATACGGACTTTGCCGCAATTCGGGCCTTGGTGGTGGAAAATGGCGGGAAAGCCGTCGAGACATGCGAAAATCGGGCTCACCAAAACGTTGACGAAGCGGCCAAAGACGGCGGAGCGCCATGTCATCAGTCAAAGCTTGGCTTCAGGCAAACACCTGGCGGACGTCTTGCGTCTTGGCGACCTAATGTCCGCGTAGTTCTCTGGTCCTGTGCCGCGCTGTTGCTGTTGTTAAAACCGGCTCTCCTTATTGGAACGCTGTTGTTCTTTGCGGTTATCTTCTTGGGAGCGCTCGTGATTGCCGGTCCGGATGCGTTTTGGCTACGTGCAATCATGATTTTCCGCGCCTACAAACGCTGGTTTCCGGCATCTGCCCGGTATATCCGCCTTCTGGGTTTGCAAAGCGTTCGCCGATGGCACAAGTTCCTGTCTCGCCTTCCATCGAAGTGGTCGGACAGATTGAGTTTCCCAGATTTACGTGCAATTGCCAAAGCGGATCAACGGCACGCAATTGTCTTGGAGGACCGTCTCCGCCGTTTGCGGGAAGAGCGCGCATTCTGAGGGCTTTCCAAGTTGCGAGCAGGAGCGCTCTTGAATTCTGATCCCCGGCTCGTTATGTCGCGACCAACTCAATCTCGGGAAGACATTCCATGGCCACCACCAATCCGCTTCAGTTTATTCAGCAAGTCCGCGCCGAAGTGGCCAAGGTTGTCTGGCCAACGCGGCGCGAAGTGATGCTGACGACTGTCATGGTGTTTATCCTTGCGGCGCTTACTGCTGTGTTCTTCGCGACGGTGGACATCATTATTCGGGGTGGCCTTCAGGCTGTCCTGAACATGTTCGGCTGAAGCGACCGCTGCCCGCTTAAAAAAAGCCTTAAACCCCTTGAAACATTTGGCCGTGCGGAGTATCCCGCACACCTGACTAGAAACAGGGCGTGCGGCGATTCGTGTTGCGCGCCGCTTTTTGTTTAAGGTCGACAGGCTAAACGTCTGAAATGCAGTGGAATTTTAGCGCTTGCAGTGGCGCTTGGTAAGACAGGAACCAAAGATCAGATGGCAAAACGGTGGTATTCGGTCAGTGTCCTGTCGAACTTCGAAAAGAAGATCGCTGAACAGATCCGTACGTCTGTGGCCGAACAAGGCCTGGAAGACCAGATCGATGAGGTCCTGGTTCCGACCGAAGAAGTGATCGAAGTGCGACGCGGCAAGAAGGTAACTACCGAGCGCCGTTTCATGCCGGGCTACGTATTGGTGCACATGGAAATGTCCGATGGCGGGTATCATCTGATCAACTCGATCAACCGTGTCACCGGCTTTCTGGGTCCGCAGGGTCGCCCGATGCCGATGCGCGATGCCGAAGTGAATGCGATTCTGAACCGGGTTCAGGAAGGTGAAGAAGCACCACGTACGCTTATTCACTTCGAAGTCGGCGAAAAAGTTAAAGTGGCCGATGGCCCGTTCGAGGACTTCGACGGCATGGTCGAAGAAGTGGATGACGAGAACCAGCGCCTGAAGGTGACGGTCTCGATTTTTGGCCGGGAAACGCCGGTCGAACTGGAATATACGCAGGTCAGCAAGCAGACCTGAGGTATCCGTCGCGCAGCTTTCGGTGCGTGACGCTCAAAGCGTGGGAGGCAAGGGTGCCGCGGCACCCAAACCGGACCACGACAACATGAACCCAAACCGGCGCGCCGGGGTGGGGTTGGAAAAGGAGAAGGCCAATGGCCAAGAAACTTGCCGGGACCATGAAGCTTCAGGTTCCCGCCGGTCAAGCAAACCCGTCCCCGCCGGTTGGTCCGGCGCTGGGTCAGCGCGGCATTAATATCATGGAATTCTGCAAGGCGTTCAACGCCAAGACCGCAGAGATGGAGCCAGGTGCACCCTGCCCAACTGTGATCACATACTATCAGGACAAGTCTTTCACCATGGATATCAAGACGCCGCCTGCGTCCTACTATCTGAAGAAAGCTGCCAAGTTGAAGTCCGGTGCAAAGACGCCGTCGCGCGAAGTCGTGGGTCACGTGACCTCCAAGCAGGTGCGCGAGATTGCCGAAGCGAAGATGAAGGATCTCAATGCCAATTCCGTTGAAGCGGCAATGCAGATCATCCTGGGCTCTGCCCGCTCTATGGGCATCGAGGTGAAGTAAGATGGCAAAGCTTGGAAAAAGAACCCGCGCCGCGCGCGAAGCATTTGCTGGCAAGGACGATGTGACCGTTGAAGAAGCGGTTTCTCTGATCAAAGCCAACTCGAAGGTGAAGTTCGACGAGACCGTTGAGATTGCCATGAACCTTGGTGTTGACCCGCGTCACGCTGATCAGATGGTCCGCGGTGTCGTTGGCTTGCCGAACGGCACAGGTAAAACGGTACGCGTTGCGGTTTTTGCACGTGGTCCAAAGGCAGATGAAGCCACGGCGGCAGGTGCCGATATCGTAGGCGCAGAAGACCTGATGGAAACCGTGCAAAGCGGCAAGATCGAGTTCGATCGCTGCATCGCGACGCCAGACATGATGCCGATTGTCGGTCGTCTGGGTAAAGTGCTGGGCCCGCGTAACCTCATGCCGAACCCGAAAGTGGGTACGGTGACCATGGACGTCGAAGCCGCCGTGAAAGCGGCAAAAGGCGGCGAAGTTCAGTTCAAGGCGGAAAAAGGCGGTGTTGTGCACGCTGGTGTTGGCAAACTGTCATTCGACGAGGCCAAGCTGGTGGAAAACATCCGCGCCTTTGTTGGGGCCGTGTCCAAAGCGAAACCAACAGGTTCCAAAGGGACCTACATGAAGAAAATCGCGCTGAGCTCGACAATGGGCCCTGGCGTATCAGTTGCCGTGGATAACGCGGTCACTGAATAAGAGATTTGGCGGGGTAACCCGCCAGATTGGCGAGGCTGAGAAATTGGGCTCGCTTCTGTCCGAGACGGAGGGTGTGGGGCAACTCACATAATTCCTTCCTGAGATGGGAAACGAGAGAATTCCTGCCTTCGGGTGGTTTTGGCTCGGGACCCTGAATTGGACCCGAAACGGGACGCAGAAGATCGCGTTCCTAAACTGAGCTGGGGTGTCCTTTTGGACCCCCGTTATTGGAGTGAAACTGTGGATAGAGCCCAGAAAGAACAGCTGGTCGAGGAACTCGGCCAGATCTTTGAAAGCTCTGGCGTCGTTGTGGTTAGCCATTACGCCGGTCTGACAGTTGCTGAAATGCAGGACCTGCGCGCGCGTGCACGCGAAGCGGGTGGGTCTGTGCGTGTTGCCAAAAACAGGCTCGCCAAGATCGCCCTTGAGGGCAAGCCATGCGCAAGCATCGCTGACCTTCTGTCGGGTATGACCGTTCTGACCTTTTCTGAGGATCCCGTGGCTGCGGCCAAGGTTGCTCAGGATTATGCTAAAGAGAACTCGAAATTCGAGATCCTCGGCGGCGCCATGGGTGAGAACGCGTTGGACGTCGCCGGTGTCGAAGCCGTGTCCAAAATGCCATCGCGCGAGGAGCTTATCTCCACGATCGCGGGCATGTTGGGCGCACCAGCATCGAACATCGCCGGGGCCATTGGCGCACCTGCAAGCAATATCGCCTCCATCTTGTCCACAATCGAGGACAAGGCGGCAGCATAAGGCATCGTCAAACTGGCGTCGGGTTGAAATCGCGACGTTGGAACACACATATCGTAAACGGAAAGAGCTAAAACATGGCTGATCTGAAAAAACTGGCAGAAGAGATCGTTGGTCTGACCCTGCTTGAAGCACAAGAACTGAAAACCATCCTCAAAGACGAGTACGGCATCGAGCCCGCAGCAGGCGGCGCAGTGATGATGGCTGGTCCTGCTGACGGCGGCGGTGCTGCTGAAGAGGAAAAAACAGAATTCGATGTTGTCCTCAAAAACGCAGGTGCCTCGAAAATCAACGTGATCAAAGAAGTTCGCGGCCTCACAGGTCTTGGTTTGAAAGAAGCCAAGGACCTCGTGGAAGCGGGCGGCAAGATCAAAGAAGGCGTCGACAAAGCGGAAGCCGAAGACGTCAAAGCCAAGCTGGAAGCAGCAGGCGCAGAGGTCGAGCTGGCATAAGTCGCCAACTCCGGAAGTCGTACCAATTGGCTTCCGAATGAAAATTGAGCTGGACCCGATGGTTTTCGGGTCCGGCTTAACCTGTCTTGGCAAGGGTCTTTTGACCAAAGGCCTTTTCCAAGATGCGGTTCAATGGTCGGGAAGGCGCCGGTGGGACGACGCTTGTGAATAGACCGAAACGTATCGTCTCGTATGGGCGAGGTGCCGTGGCCCGACGGTGTCCTTGTCCGGTGAGAACTCTGAAAGGTGACACCTGATATGGCTCAATCGTTCCTTGGCCAGAAACGTCTACGTAAATATTATGGCAAAATCCGCGAAGTTCTGGATATGCCAAACCTCATTGAGGTTCAGAAATCCTCGTATGATCTCTTCCTGAATTCCGGCGACGCCGACGTCCCCCTGGACGGCGAAGGTATCGCGGGTGTTTTCCAGTCGGTCTTCCCGATCAAGGACTTCAACGAAACTTCCGTGCTGGAGTACGTGAAGTACGAGTTGGAAAAACCCAAGTACGATGTGGAGGAATGTCAGCAACGTGACATGACCTACTCTGCGCCGCTTAAGGTGACGCTGCGTCTGATCGTGTTCGATGTGGACGAGGACACTGGCGCGAAATCCGTCAAGGACATCAAGGAACAGGATGTCTTCATGGGCGATATGCCTCTGATGACGCCGAACGGTACTTTTGTGGTCAACGGCACTGAGCGTGTGATCGTCTCCCAGATGCACCGCTCGCCTGGTGTGTTCTTTGATCACGACAAAGGCAAAACCCACTCTTCCGGCAAACTGCTCTTTGCCTGCCGCATCATCCCCTACCGCGGCTCTTGGTTGGATTTTGAATTCGACGCGAAAGACATCGTTTTTGCGCGTATCGACCGTCGTCGGAAACTGCCTGTCACAACGCTCCTTTACGCCCTTGGTCTCGACCAGGAAGCGATCATGGACGCGTATTACAACACCGTCACCTACAAGCTGAAGAAGAACAAAGGCTGGGTCGCCCCGTTCTTCCCGGATCGCGTGCGCGGCACCCGCCCCACGTATGATCTGGTGGATGCGAAGACCGGCGAAGTGCTGTTTGAGCAAGGCAAGAAAGTCACCCCGCGCGCGGTCAAGCAATTGATCGACGAAGGCAAGGTGACAGAATTGCTGCTGCCTTATGAACACATTGCGGGCAAGTTTGCGGCCAAAGACATCATCAACGAAGAAAACGGCGCGATCTACGTCGAAGCTGGTGATGAAATGACGCTGGAATACGACAAGGATGGCACACTCATTGGCGGAACGGCCAAAGAGCTCATTGATGCCGGGATCACCGAGATTCCTCTTCTGGACATCGATAACGTCAACGTTGGTCCTTACATGCGCAACACAATGGCGCAGGACAAGAACATGAACCGCGATACTGCGCTCATGGATATCTACCGCGTGATGCGTCCGGGTGAACCGCCCACCGTTGAGGCCGCTTCGGCTCTTTTCGACACGTTGTTCTTCGACTCCGAACGCTATGATCTCTCGGCCGTTGGTCGGGTGAAGATGAACATGCGTCTGGCATTGGATGCCGAAGACACTCAGCGTACACTCCGCCGTGAGGACATCGTGGCCTGTATCAAGGCGCTGGTCGATCTGCGTGACGGACGTGGTGACATTGACGATATCGACCACCTTGGTAACCGCCGCGTGCGGTCTGTCGGCGAGTTGATGGAAAACCAGTACCGTGTGGGCCTGCTGCGTATGGAACGCGCGATTAAAGAACGCATGTCATCGGTCGAGATCGACACGGTGATGCCGCAGGATCTCATCAACGCCAAACCGGCTGCTGCTGCGGTGCGTGAATTCTTCGGCTCCTCGCAGCTGTCGCAGTTCATGGACCAGACGAACCCATTGTCGGAAGTGACGCACAAACGTCGTCTGTCGGCGCTTGGACCGGGCGGTCTGACCCGTGAGCGTGCCGGCTTCGAGGTCCGCGACGTGCACCCGACCCACTATGGTCGGATGTGCCCGATTGAAACGCCGGAAGGGCCGAACATCGGTCTGATCAACTCGCTGGCGACCTTTGCCCGCGTGAACAAATATGGTTTCATCGAAACGCCATACCGCAAGGTTGAAGGCGGCAAGGTGACGGATGAAGTGCATTACATGTCCGCCACCGAAGAAATGCGTCACACTGTGGCACAGGCCAACGCCAACCTCGATGACAACATGAAGTTCGTGAATGATCTGGTGTCCACGCGGAAATCGGGTGATTACACACTGTCGCCATCGGAAAGCGTTGATCTGATTGACGTCTCGCCCAAACAGTTGGTTTCCGTTGCGGCGTCGCTCATTCCTTTCCTGGAAAATGACGACGCCAACCGCGCTCTGATGGGCTCGAACATGCAACGTCAGGCGGTTCCGCTTTTGCAGGCCGAGGCACCGCTTGTCGGGACCGGTATCGAAGAGGTCGTGGCACGGGATTCCGGTGCGGCGATCATGGCCAAACGCGCCGGCATCATCGATCAGGTTGATGCGCAGCGGATTGTGATCCGCGCCACCGAGGATCTCGAACTTGGGGACGCAGGCGTAGACATCTACCGCATGCGCAAGTTCCAGCGCTCCAACCAGAACACCTGCATCAACCAGCGTCCGCTGGTGAAGGTGGGTGACACGGTGCGCAAGGGGCAGGTTGTGGCCGATGGCCCATCGACCGACATGGGAGAGCTGGCGCTCGGCAAGAACGTCGTCGTCGCCTTCATGCCCTGGAATGGCTACAACTACGAGGATTCCATCCTGATCTCCGAGCGGATTGCCCGTGACGACGTCTTCACCTCGATCCACATCGAGGAATTCGAGGTTGCCGCGCGTGACACCAAGCTTGGGCCGGAAGAGATCACCCGGGACATCCCCAACGTCGGCGAGGAAGCCCTGCGCAACCTTGATGAGGCGGGCATCGTCTATATCGGGGCGGACGTGGAGCCGGGCGATATTCTGGTGGGCAAGATCACCCCGAAAGGCGAAAGCCCGATGACGCCGGAGGAAAAACTCCTGCGCGCCATCTTTGGTGAGAAAGCCTCCGACGTGCGCGACACCTCGCTGCGCGTCAAGCCAGGTGATTTCGGCACGGTCGTGGAAGTGCGTGTCTTCAACCGCCACGGGGTCGAAAAAGACGAACGTGCACTGCAGATTGAGCGCGAGGAAGTCGAACGTCTGGCCCGTGACCGCGACGACGAATTGGCGATCCTAGACCGCAACATCTATGCGCGCCTCAAGGACATGATCCTTGGCAAAACCGCCGTAAAGGGCCCAAAAGGCGTGCCTGCCAACGCTGAGATCACCGAGGATTTGTTGCAGATGCTGACCCGTGGTCAGTGGTGGCAGCTTGCTCTCAAGGATGAAGCCGACGCCCAGGTGGTTGAGGCGCTGAACGAGCAGTACGAGATCCAAAAACGGGCGCTCGACGCACGTTTTGAGGACAAGGTCGAGAAAGTCCGCCGTGGCGACGACCTGCCCCCGGGCGTGATGAAGATGGTCAAGGTTTTCGTCGCGGTGAAGCGCAAGCTGCAACCGGGCGACAAGATGGCCGGTCGTCACGGGAACAAAGGGGTTATCTCCAAAGTGGTTCCCATGGAGGACATGCCGTTTCTTGCCGATGGTACACCTGTCGATTTCTGTCTGAACCCACTGGGCGTGCCGTCGCGTATGAACGTTGGGCAAATCCTTGAGACACATATGGGTTGGGCCGCGCGCGGTCTGGGCCTCAATGTGGACGAGGCGTTGCAGGAATACCGTCGCTCCGGCGATCTGACCCCTGTGCGCGATGCGCTGAGCCATGCTTACGGTGAGAACGTCTATGACGAAGGCATCGCGGGCATGGATGAGGACACGTTGATTGAGGCCGCTGGCAACGTCACCCGCGGTGTGCCGATTGCGACGCCGGTCTTTGACGGCGCGAAAGAGGCTGACGTGAACGACGCGCTGACCCGTGCGGGCTTTGACAGCTCGGGCCAGTCGGTTCTGTTCGATGGGCGCACAGGCGAGCAATTCGCGCGGCCTGTGACCGTCGGCGTCAAATACCTGCTGAAACTGCACCACCTGGTGGACGATAAAATCCACGCGCGCTCGACCGGGCCTTACAGC
This sequence comes from Roseobacter sp. EG26, assembly GCF_049830555.1. NCBI lineage: Bacteria > Pseudomonadati > Pseudomonadota > Alphaproteobacteria > Rhodobacterales > Roseobacteraceae > Roseobacter > Roseobacter sp. EG26. The sequence continues at coordinate 235,988 of NZ_JBNBLH010000004.1, read as the reverse complement.
CTTGTCACCCAGCAGCCGCTGGGCGGTAAAGCGCAGTTCGGTGGCCAGCGTTTCGGGGAAATGGAGGTCTGGGCTCTGGAAGCTTATGGTGCCGCCTACACCTTGCAGGAGATGCTGACCGTGAAGTCGGACGACGTGGCCGGACGGACGAAAGTCTATGAAAGCATCGTCAAAGGCGAGGACAACTTTGAAGCGGGCGTGCCCGAAAGCTTCAACGTTCTGGTCAAAGAAGTCCGCGGCCTCGGCCTCAACATGGAACTCCTGGATGCGGAGGAAGATGAGTGAGAGGGGTAGTGTATGGACTTAAAGGAGCTAGTCCTTCTCAGCATCAATGTCATGTATGTGGTGGCCGTCTTCTATCTTGGATACCGCTTTTTCAAGCGTTTCGGAGGAATGACGCTAAAAGAACAAACGCAAATGAATGGAAAAGATTTTCGAGCATTTTGTCTCTTTTTTCTGGAGATGTGCGCTATAGTGCTCGGCTGCTTCCATCTTTACCAACTCGCGGAGGCTCATCTGTAATCAGATGCATGAGCCAGATTGGACTCTGATATGAACCAGGAACTGACAAACAACCCGTTTAACCCGCTTGCACCGCAAAAGGTGTTTGATGAGATCAAAGTGTCGCTGGCCTCGCCAGAGCGCATCCTGAGCTGGTCTTTCGGGGAGATAAAAAAGCCCGAGACCATCAACTACCGGACGTTCAAGCCCGAACGTGATGGCCTCTTCTGTGCGCGTATTTTTGGGCCGATCAAGGATTACGAATGTCTCTGCGGCAAATACAAGCGCATGAAATATCGCGGCGTTGTCTGCGAGAAATGCGGTGTGGAAGTCACGCTGCAAAAGGTCCGCCGCGAGCGGATGGGCCACATTGAGTTGGCCTCGCCGGTCGCGCACATCTGGTTCCTGAAGTCGCTGCCCTCCCGCATTGGTCTGATGCTGGATATGACGCTGCGCGATCTGGAGCGGGTGCTCTACTTTGAGAACTACGTGGTGATCGAACCGGGCCTCACAGACCTTCAATACGGTCAGATGATGACCGAAGAAGAGTATATGGATGCCCAGGACGCCTACGGCATGGACGCCTTCACCGCCAACATCGGCGCCGAAGCGATCCGCGAGATGCTGGCGGCGATCGATCTGGAAGCCGAAGCAGAGCAGCTGCGCGCTGATCTGAAAGAAGCCACAGGCGAGCTGAAGCCCAAGAAGATCATCAAGCGTCTGAAAGTCGTTGAAAGCTTCCTGGAATCCGGCAACCGTCCGGAATGGATGGTTCTGACAGTGATCCCGGTGATTCCGCCGGAACTGCGCCCGCTGGTGCCGCTCGATGGTGGCCGTTTTGCGACGTCCGACCTTAACGATCTTTACCGCCGCGTGATCAACCGGAACAACCGTCTGAAGCGTCTCATCGAGCTGCGCGCACCCGATATCATCGTTCGTAACGAAAAGCGGATGTTGCAGGAATCCGTTGATGCGCTCTTTGACAACGGCCGTCGTGGCCGCGTGATCACCGGTGCCAACAAGCGCCCGCTGAAATCGCTCAGCGACATGCTGAAAGGTAAACAGGGTCGTTTCCGTCAGAACCTTTTGGGTAAACGCGTCGACTTCTCGGGCCGTTCGGTGATTGTGACCGGTCCGGAACTGAAGCTGCACCAGTGCGGTCTGCCGAAGAAGATGGCGCTCGAACTTTTCAAGCCGTTCATCTACTCGCGGCTTGAGGCCAAAGGTCTCTCCTCCACCGTGAAACAGGCGAAAAAGCTGGTCGAAAAAGAGCGCCCTGAGGTTTGGGATATCCTGGACGAGGTCATCCGCGAACACCCTGTGATGCTGAACCGTGCGCCGACGCTGCACCGTTTGGGCATTCAGGCGTTTGAACCTGTGCTGATCGAAGGCAAGGCCATCCAGCTTCATCCGCTGGTTTGTTCCGCCTTTAACGCGGACTTCGACGGTGACCAGATGGCTGTGCACGTGCCCCTGAGCCTTGAAGCCCAGCTGGAAGCCAGGGTTCTGATGATGTCGACGAACAACGTTCTGTCGCCAGCAAACGGCGCGCCGATCATCGTGCCGTCGCAGGACATGATCCTGGGTCTCTATTACACCACGCTGGAGCGTGAAGGCATGCCGGGCGAAGGCATGGTTTTCGGCTCAGTGGAAGAGGTCCAGCACGCGCTGGACGCTGGCATGGTGCATCTGCATTCCAAGATCACAGCGCGGATTGCGCAGATTGATGAGAATGGCATGGAAGTCATGCAGCGGTTCGAGACCACGCCGGGCCGGGTTCGTCTGGGTGCGTTGTTGCCGCTGAACGCCAAAGCGCCGTTTGAACTGGTCAACCGTCTGCTGCGCAAGAAAGAAGTGCAGCAGGTCATCGACACCGTCTACCGCTACTGCGGTCAGAAGGAGTCCGTCATCTTCTGTGACCAGATCATGACCATGGGCTTCCGCGAAGCGTTCAAGGCCGGGATTTCCTTCGGCAAGGACGACATGCTGATCCCCGACACCAAATGGCCCATCGTGCAGGAAACACGTGAGCTGGTGAAGGATTTCGAACAGCAGTACATGGACGGCCTGATCACCCAGGGTGAAAAGTACAACAAAGTGGTCGATGCCTGGTCGAAGTGTAACGACAAGGTGACCGACGCGATGATGGGCTCGATTTCGGCCAGTCAACGCGATGACGCAGGTGCCGAGAAAGAACCGAACTCGGTCTACATGATGGCGCACTCCGGTGCCCGTGGTTCGGTCACGCAGATGAAGCAGCTGGGCGGAATGCGCGGCCTGATGGCGAAGCCGAATGGCGACATCATCGAAACGCCGATCATCTCGAACTTCAAGGAAGGTCTGACCGTTCTTGAGTACTTCAACTCCACGCACGGCGCGCGCAAAGGTCTGTCGGACACCGCTTTGAAAACGGCGAACTCCGGGTACCTGACACGCCGTCTGGTGGATGTGGCGCAAGACTGCATCGTGCGTATGCTCGATTGCGGCACCGAGACCTCGATCACAGCTGTTGCGGCGGTGAACGATGGCGAGGTTGTATCTTCTCTGGCCGAGCGCATTCTGGGTCGCGTTGTGGCGGAGGACATCATGCGCCCCGGCACCGATGAGGTGATGATCGCCCATGGTACTTTGGTCGATGAACGGATGGCAGATGCGGTTGACGAGGCCGGTGTGGCTTCGGCGCGGATTCGCAGCCCCCTGACCTGTGAAGCCGAAGAGGGTGTTTGTGCGACCTGCTATGGTCGTGACCTTGCACGCGGCACGATGGTCAACACCGGTGAAGCGGTCGGCATCATCGCCGCTCAGTCCATCGGGGAACCTGGTACTCAGCTGACAATGCGGACCTTCCACATTGGCGGTGTCGCTCAGGGTGGTCAGCAATCCTTCCTGGAGGCCAGCCACACCGGCAAGGTCGTCTTCGAGAACGCCCAGACCCTTGAGAATGCCTCTGGCGAGACCATGGTGATGGGCCGGAACATGAAGCTGCTTATTCAGGATGAGAACGGCGAGGAACGGGCCAGCCACAAAGTCGGATACGGTACCAAACTCTTTGTCACCGATGGTCAGAATGTGGTTCGCGGCGACAAACTGTTCGAATGGGACCCCTACACCCTGCCGATCATTGCGGAGAAATCCGGGACGGCGAAGTTTGTAGACCTTGTGTCGGGGATAGCCGTCAAGGACGAAACCGACGATGCCACCGGCATGACCCAGAAGATCGTGATCGACTGGCGTTCGGCGGCCAAGGGCAATGAGCTCAAGCCTGAAATCATCCTGGTGGGTGCCGATGGCGAACCGGTCCGCAATGACGCGGGCAACCCGGTGACCTATCCGATGTCCGTGGATGCGGTTCTGTCCATCGAGGACGGCTCCGAGATCAAGGCCGGTGATGTGGTGGCACGTATTCCACGCGAAGGTGCCAAGACCAAGGACATCACCGGGGGTCTGCCGCGTGTGGCCGAACTCTTCGAGGCACGTCGCCCGAAGGATCACGCTATCATCGCGGAAATCGACGGCTATGTGCGCTACGGCAAGGACTACAAGAACAAGCGCCGTATCGCCATCGAGTCTGCCGAGGATCCGGATCACAAGGTCGAGTACATGGTGCCCAAGGGCAAGCACATTCCGGTTGCGGAAGGTGATTTTGTCCAGAAGGGTGACTACATCATGGACGGTAACCCGGCTCCGCACGATATCCTTGCCATCATGGGTGTCGAAGCGCTGGCGGACTACATGATCGACGAGGTTCAGGACGTCTATCGCCTGCAAGGTGTGAAGATCAACGACAAGCACATCGAAGTCATCGTGCGTCAGATGCTGCAGAAGTGGGAGATCCAGGACTCTGGCGACACCACGCTGCTGAAAGGCGAACATGTAGACAAGCAGGAGTTCGATACGGCCAATGAGAAGGCGGTATCCAAGGGTGGTCGTCCGGCACAGGGGGAACCGATCCTTCTGGGGATCACCAAGGCGTCGCTCCAAACACGCAGCTTCATCTCTGCAGCCTCCTTCCAGGAGACCACGCGCGTTCTTACCGAAGCCTCCGTGCAGGGTAAGAAAGACAAGCTGGTTGGTCTGAAGGAGAACGTGATCGTGGGTCGTCTGATCCCGGCTGGTACAGGGGGTGCTACCATGAAGGTGCGCCGCGTGGCCCAGGACCGCGACAATGTTGTGATCGAAGCGCGCCGTGAAGAAGCTGAAGCGGCCGCAGCGCTTGCCGCTCCGATCATGGATGACGATATGGTGGGCGGCGATGTTTTCGATCAGGTGATAACGCCTGATCCAGACAGCCGCGACTGATCACATCAGATGCTTTTTGAAACCCCCGTTGCCCTGAGCAGCGGGGGTTTTTCTTTGCCGTCCCCAAAATTAGCCGGAATTGGGGGCCATTAATGAGAGGCGGATTTTGCCGATAAAAAGATGTGGTCAAAATTCGCGTTCAGGGCTAGCGTCGCAGAGACACCACACAATTGCAGATTTCATTCGTAAAACCCTGGAAGTCATTTCATGTCTGACACAATGCACCCCTTGGCCCCCCACCATTTGCCGCACTATTTTGCCACGGCGGATGGCAGCGATTACCTCTTCACAGTGATGGTTTTCTTTTTGCTGGGTGTGATCTTGCTGGTCGGGGTAGCTTACTTCACGCTGCATGCCTTGCCCGAACAGATGGCACACAAGGGCAATGCAACCCAATTGCAATTGATAAGCATTCTGGCGATGTTGGCGCTCTTCACCCACAACAACATATTCTGGGTCGCCGCGTTGGTCCTTGCCGCATTCAGGCCACCCGATATCGTCACCCCCTTGTCGTCCATCGCGCAGTCCCTTCAAGCCATGGTCAGCAAGGAAAAGTAAGATATGTTCGAGCTTATTTTCTGTTCTTTGTTGACGGTTCTTCCCGATTACCTCTTGCGCCGCCGCTTTCAGGGCAAGCGATGGGGTGTGGAGATCGACTTTTTTACCGTCTGGTACGAATTGCGCTGGGGCATCACCATGTGTGCGATGCTCACCACGATGCTGATCACCATCGTCTTCTACTATCATCCGTCGACGTCAAATGTGGCGTCTTTCTTTAGGACGCTGACCATCCTGTCAGAGGGCGGTGGGCGCGTCGAAGAGGTATATGTTGAGATCAATCAGGATGTGAAAGCGGGCGATCCGATTTTCAAACTTGACGGCAGCAGCCAGGAGGCTTCCGCCGAAACCGCGCGCCGTAAGATCGAAGAGGTTGATGCCGCTCTGGCAGTCGCCGAAGCGCAGCGGGGGACTGCAAATGCCGTGCTGGCTCAGGCACAGGCAGGCTATCAGCAAACGCTGGAGGATTTTCAACGGCAAACGGCCTTACGTGACCGTGGTTCGACCGCCGTAAGCGAACGGGATGTGACGGTATTGCAGAACGAGCTTGCCGTCCGACAAGGCGAAGTGGATGCAGCAAAAGCCGGGCTGGACGCCTTGCAGGTTCAACTGGATGTGCAGTTGCCTGCGCAACGGGCTAGTGCAGAGGCGGCGTTGGAACAAGCCGAGACCGAGATTGAAAAACTCACCGTCTATGCCGGTGTGGATGGGACGATCGAACAACTGACCCTGCGCAAAGGTGATATTGTCAATCCGATCCTGAGGCCTGCCGGGATTCTGGTTCCGGCGGAAGCTGGCCGCAACAGGTTTCAGGCAGGGTTCTCGCAAATTTCTGCTCAGGTCATCAAGAAAGGCGGGGTCGCCGAGATCATGTGTGCCTCCAAGCCCTTTACGGTGATCCCGATGGTGATCACTGAAGTACAGGATGTGATTGCCTCGGGACAGCTGCGCCCTTCGGACCGTCTGCTTGATGTGCAACTGCAGGGCGCGCCCGGGACAATTCTGGCGTTCATGGAACCCATATTCCCCGGTCAGACAGATGACATTCCACCTGGCAGCAGATGCCTTGCCAATGCGTATACCTACAACCATGAATTGCTTGAGGATCCCTCCTTGGGCTTTGGACGCCGGGTGTTTTTGCACGTCGTAGATACGGTGGGTGTCGTTCATGCGGCGGGGCTGCGCATTCGGTCGCTGCTGCTGCCGCTGCAAACTCTGGTCTTCACTGGCCATTGAATTGTCTACCTACGCGCTGCCAGACAAGGAAACCAAAGCTAAGTGACCATGGAACAACGCCATTCGGGTGTGTTATCGCCAAATCTGGCAGGTGCGTTGTTGATGATGGCCTCGATGGCCTGTTTCACATTCAATGACGCGCTGCTCAAAGCAACGGGTGGCGCTGTGCCGCTGTTTCAGTTGTTGTTTTTGCGGGGGTGTCTGGCCACAGTGCTCATCGCTGCCTTGGCATGGTCTCGCGGGGCTTTCAGGTTCGATATCACGCCGAGCGACTGGGCGCTGATCGCATTGCGATCCCTTTCCGAGGTGGGCGCTGCCTATTTCTTTGTCACCGCATTGCTCAACATGCCCCTGGCAAATATCACGGCAATCCTGCAGATTTTACCGCTGACGGTAACGCTGGGATCGGCGCTCTTCTTTCGCGAAGCTGTCGGTTGGCGTCGAACGACGGCCATCCTGATAGGGTTTTGCGGCATGCTTCTGATTGTCAGGCCGGGTCCGGATGGATTTACTCTATGGTCTTTATACGCACTGATCGCGGTGTTGTGCGTCACCGCACGTGATCTGTCCACGCGCCGGTTGTCAAAGGGCGTGCCGTCGCTGCTCGTGACATTTTCCGCTTCGCTGGCTGTTCTCATCGCAGCTGGCGGCGCATCACTGACGATCACATGGTCACCTGTTTCAAATGACATGGGGCTTTTGATTGCCTCCTCTTCGCTCTTTATCGTCGGAGGCTACTTCTTCAGCGTACAGGTGATGCGCGCGGGGGACATTTCCTTCATAGCTCCCTTTCGCTACACCGGGCTCATTTGGGCGCTGATCCTGGGGTGGTTGGTTTTCGGCGAATGGCCCGCCTTCCTGACCTTGTTGGGGGCCTTCATCATTGTCGCAATGGGGCTGTTCACCCTCTACCGCGAGCGCAACCTAATGCGGAGCTGAGAAAAGGCGACGCACGTTATCAGCATCTATATTGTAGGTCATTTTGAAATGGACCTCACCTGCGGCGTCCAGCGGTTGGAGTTGGACTGGCCTGGGTTCGGTCTTCTGACGTGAATCGTTGTAGGGGTGTATGCCGCGCAACATCATATCTGTACCGGTAAAGGTGAGTGTCGGTATATGTTGCCAGATCTTGTTGTGGCTGAAACTCATGATCGTTTGCTGGGACTTGGGACGCGTCACAATGGCCATTCCGGCGGCCCAATAGCTCTCTTTTACGGCGGCGGCCTCAATACCTTCCGCATTTGGGCGGGCGATGTAGCCTTGGTTGAAATCAATCGCGACTGCTTGACTGTCTTCCAGAATTTGGAGGGCAGGTACTGCACGTCTGCGCAGTTCTGCCACAAATCCCCGTGCGACCGCGTCATCGTCATCAAGTCGAAACTGGATGCAGGGCGCCTTCTTGTTGCTTCGCAAAGCGTTTAGGGCGTCGTTCATCACCTCGCGGTGCGGGCCGGGCGCGTGGCGTTGCACAACGATTTGGGGGATATCTTTGACCAGATCGCGCAGACGTTCTGAATACCGGCGTGGCAGGCTGTCGCCAACTACGATCAGAAAGACAAAGTCAGCGTCGGTTTGCGCCCGGATTGAGGGTAGAGTGAAGGCTTCAAACAGGGCGAACCTCGTGGCCATTCTGTCAGGGTCATAGAGATAGGCCCGTCTTTCGGCCAGCGAGGTGCTGCGAACCTGAAAACCACCAATCGCGGGATAAGAAAATCGGCAAATGCCAATCACTTGCATAACGTGGTGCCCCTTGGTTTTAGCGCGGTAAATCCCCTTGCAGCATTGCAGTGTGATGAGTGTATGACAAGACAGGCGGGGCTGTTGACACCGGGTGCGACTCCTTTTATACGCCCGCTATCTCGACGGCAGGAATATCTCCTGCGCGCCGAAATCTGAATTGAAGTGGTCACGATCCGGCCTCCTATCGGCCCGATCCTCTGTAAACCCACCGCGTCGTTTCCTCGGTACGGAAACGTGGCGGTCTTTTCGGTTTGCGCCATAGGCGCATGAACATCGCAGGCGGACGCGTCTGTGAGACAGTATTAACCGCATGGGGGTCGTCCTCGTGCACACATATGTGAGCAACACGGGGAAAGAACCGGAATGCCAACGATCCAACAGCTGATCCGCAAGCCGCGGCAGCCTAAAATTAAACGTTCAAAGTCCATGCACCTGCAGGAATGCCCGCAGAAGCGTGGCGTTTGTACGCGTGTTTATACGACCACTCCCAAAAAGCCGAACTCGGCGATGCGGAAAGTGGCCAAGGTCCGCCTGACCAATGGCTTTGAAGTCATCAGCTACATCCCGGGTGAGTCCCACAATCTTCAGGAACACTCCGTGGTTCTGATCCGTGGCGGCCGTGTCAAAGACCTTCCCGGTGTCCGTTACCACATCCTGCGTGGTGTTCTGGATACCCAAGGCGTCAAAGACCGTAAGCAACGTCGTTCGAAATACGGCGCGAAGCGTCCGAAGTAAGAGGAATAGAGCATGTCCCGTCGCCACGCAGCCGAAAAACGCGAAGTCCTGCCCGACGCCAAATATGGTGATCTGGTTCTGACAAAATTCATGAATAACCTGATGATCGATGGCAAGAAGTCGGTCGCAGAACGTATCGTTTACAGCGCGATGACTCGCGTTGAAGACAAGATCAAACGCGCACCCATCGAGGTTTTCCACGAAGCGTTGGAAAACATTCAACCCTCCGTCGAAGTGCGTTCGCGCCGTGTTGGTGGTGCCACCTATCAGGTGCCCGTCGAAGTGCGCCCCGAGCGTCGTCAGGCGCTGGCGATCCGCTGGTTGATCAAAGCCGCCCGTTCGCGCAACGAGAACACGATGGAAGAGCGCCTTGCTGGTGAGCTTCTGGACGCTGTTCAATCCCGCGGCACTGCCGTGAAGAAGCGCGAAGACACCCACAAGATGGCCGACGCCAACAAAGCGTTCAGCCACTACCGCTGGTAATTACAGTCGCGCCCTATTGGGGCGCGATGATCCGTTTTAGATACCTCAAGGAAGCAGCCCCATGGCACGCGACTATCCGCTCGACCGCTACCGCAACTTTGGCATCATGGCGCACATTGATGCCGGTAAAACAACCTGTTCGGAACGCATCCTGTATTACACAGGCAAATCCCACAACATCGGTGAGGTGCACGATGGTGCGGCCACCATGGACTGGATGGAGCAGGAGCAGGAACGCGGCATTACCATCACATCTGCGGCGACAACAACCTTCTGGGAGCGCACCGAGGACGGTGCGACCGCGGACACGCCCAAGCACCGCATGAACATTATCGACACGCCCGGCCACGTTGACTTCACTATTGAGGTTGAGCGTTCGCTGGCGGTTCTCGACGGCGCAGTTGCCGTTCTGGATGCCAACGCCGGTGTCGAGCCACAGACAGAAACGGTCTGGCGCCAGGCGGATCGCTACAAAGTTCCGCGCATCGTGTTCGTCAACAAGATGGACAAGATCGGCGCAGACTTCTTTAACTGCGTTCACATGATCCAGGACCGTACCGGTGCGACGCCGTGCCCGATTCAGATCCCGATTGGGGCCGAGAACGAGCTCGAAGGCATGATCGATCTGGTCACCATGGAAGAGTGGGTCTGGGAAGGCGAAGATCTGGGCGCTTCCTGGGTGAAAAAGCCAATCCGCGACAGCCTGAAGGCGCAAGCCGAAGAATGGCGTGGCAAGATGATCGAAACCGCCGTCGAAATGGACGACGATGCGATGATGATGTATCTCGAAGGCGAAGAGCCTGATGTACCGACGCTGCGCCGTCTGATCCGCGCCGGAACGCTGGCCATCAAGTTTATCCCGGTTCTTTGCGGGTCCGCGTTCAAGAACAAAGGCGTTCAGCCGCTGCTCAACGCTGTGATCGATTACCTGCCGTCGCCGATGGATGTGGTTGATTACATGGGCTTCAAACCCGGTGACGAGACAGAAACCCGTGACATCGCACGCCGCGCGGACGACAACATGGCGTTCTCTGCTCTGGCGTTCAAGATCATGAATGACCCCTTCGTCGGCACGCTGACCTTCACACGCGTCTATTCCGGTGTGTTGAACAAGGGTGACACGCTGCTGAACTCGACCAAAGAGCGTAAAGAGCGCGTTGGCCGGATGATGATGATGCACTCCAACGATCGCGAAGAGATCACGGAAGCCTTCGCGGGCGACATCATTGCGCTGGCGGGTCTGAAAGACACTACAACCGGGGACACGCTCTGCGCTGTCAACGATCCGGTCGTTCTGGAAACCATGACCTTCCCTGATCCGGTGATCGAGATTGCGGTTGAGCCAAAAACCAAGGCTGACCAAGAGAAGATGTCCACAGGTCTGCAACGTCTTGCTGCCGAAGACCCGTCTTTCCGCGTGGAAACGGATCTGGAATCCGGTCAGACCATCATGAAGGGCATGGGTGAATTGCACCTCGACATCCTGGTGGACCGTCTGAAGCGTGAATTCAAGGTTGAGGCCAACATCGGTGCGCCGCAGGTTGCCTACCGCGAGACCATTGGTCACGAGGTCGAGCACACCTACACGCACAAGAAACAGTCGGGCGGTTCGGGTCAGTTCGCCGAGGTGAAAATGATCATCTCTCCGACGGAGCCGGGTGAAGGCTATTCCTTTGAAAGCCGCATCGTGGGCGGTGCTGTTCCGAAAGAATACATTCCGGGTGTTGAAAAAGGCATCCAGTCGGTCATGGACAGTGGCCCCCTGGCCGGCTTCCCGGTGATCGATTTCAAGGTGGCCCTGATCGACGGTAAATTCCACGATGTGGACTCTTCGGTTCTGGCCTTTGAAATCGCCGCCCGTATGGGCATGCGCGAAGGCATGAAGAAAGCCGGCGCGAAACTGCTCGAGCCGATCATGAAGGTCGAAGTTGTGACGCCTGAGGAATACACCGGTGGCATCATCGGCGACCTCACATCCCGTCGCGGTCAGGTGCAGGGTCAGGACACACGCGGTAACGCGATTGCCATTGATGCATTTGTGCCGCTGGCCAACATGTTCGGCTACATCAACACGCTGCGGTCGATGTCGTCGGGTCGTGCGAACTTCACAATGCAGTTCGACCACTACGAGCCGGTACCACAGAACATCTCTGACGAGATTCAAGCGAAATTCGCATAACACCGGGGCGCCTTCGGGCGCCTCGATCCAACTTCGAGCGGGATTGCCGCTCACCAGAACACTAAGGAGAGGCCACCATGGCAAAGGCAAAGTTTGAACGTACGAAACCGCACGTAAACATCGGCACGATTGGTCACGTTGACCACGGCAAGACGACGTTGACGGCTGCGATCACGAAGTATTTTGGCGATTTTCAGGCCTATGACCAGATTGATGGCGCGCCGGAAGAGAAAGCCCGCGGGATCACCATTTCCACAGCGCACGTGGAATATGAAACCGACGCGCGTCACTACGCACACGTCGACTGCCCCGGCCACGCGGACTATGTGAAAAATATGATCACCGGTGCGGCGCAGATGGACGGCGCGATCCTGGTTGTGAACGCAGCTGACGGCCCGATGCCCCAGACCCGCGAGCACATCCTGCTCGGCCGTCAGGTGGGCATTCCTTACATGGTTGTCTTCATGAACAAGGTCGACCAGGTGGACGACGAAGAGCTGCTGGAACTGGTGGAAATGGAAATCCGCGAGCTGCTGAGCTCTTACGAGTATCCCGGCGACGATATTCCGATCATCGCGGGCTCGGCCCTGGCGGCGATGGAAGGCAACAACCCGGAGATTGGCGAAGCGAAGATTCGCGAATTGATGGCAGCGGTTGACGAATACATCCCGACACCGGCGCGCGCGGTTGACCAGCCGTTCCTGATGCCTGTGGAAGACGTGTTCTCGATTTCCGGTCGCGGTACCGTTGTGACCGGCCGTGTCGAGCGTGGCGTGATCAACGTGGGCGACGAGATCGAAATCGTCGGCATCCGCGACACCAAGAAAACCACCTGTACGGGTGTTGAAATGTTCCGCAAACTGCTGGATCGCGGTGAAGCGGGTGACAACATCGGCGCCCTGCTGCGCGGTATCGATCGTGAAGGTGTGGAACGCGGCCAAGTGCTCTGCAAGCCGGGTTCCGTGACGCCGCACACCAAGTTCGAAGCCGAAGCCTACATCCTGACCAAGGATGAGGGTGGCCGTCACACGCCGTTCTTCGCGAACTATCGTCCGCAGTTCTACTTCCGTACGACGGATGTGACGGGCACGGTTCAGCTGAACGAAGGCACCGAGATGGTGATGCCGGGCGACAACGTGTCTTTCGGCGTTGAACTGATCGCACCGATTGCCATGGAAAACGGCCTGCGCTTCGCCATCCGCGAAGGCGGCCGCACCGTCGGCGCCGGCGTCGTCAGCAAAATTACGGAGTAGTTTCCAACTCGCTCTGGACATTCGGGGTGCCGGGTCATATTCGGCACCCCAGCCATTTCGGGATCCAGGTCTCGAGACGCACAAAGACGCGACGAAGGGTGGCAATAAGGCTGCTCTTCCTCTCCGTTTACAGACCCATCGTTAGGGAAATAGAAAATGGCAATTCAAAGCCAAAACATTCGCATTCGGCTGAAGGCGTTTGACTATCGTGTGCTGGATGCGTCCACGCAGGAAATCGTCAACACCGCCAAGCGAACCGGCGCATCTGTTCGCGGCCCAATTCCGCTGCCGAACAAGATTGAAAAATTCACTGTTCTGCGTGGTCCCCACGTCGACAAGAAATCTCGTGACCAGTTCGAAATCCGCACGCATAAGCGCCTGCTGGATATCGTTGATCCGACGCCCCAGACCGTAGACGCGCTGATGAAGCTCGATCTCGCCGCTGGCGTGGACGTCGAGATCAAGCTGCAATCGTAAACGTAGGAGGGTAATTTCATGTTGCGCTCAGGCGTTATTGCAAAAAAAGTCGGGATGACCCGGCTGTTCATGGAAGACGGCAAACAAATCCCTGTGACCGTTCTTCAACTCGATAAGCTGCAGGTCGTGGCCCAGCGGACCGTTGAAAAGGATGGCTACACAGCTGTTCAACTCGGTGCCGGTGTGGCCAAAGCCAAGCGGACAAGCCAGGCCATGCGGGGCCACTTCGCTTCTGCGAAAGTGGAACCCAAGCGTAAAGTGGCTGAGTTCCGCGTAGACGAAGAGAACCTGATCGGTGTTGGCGAAGAAATCATCGCGGATCACTACTTTGAGGGTCAGTTCGTTGACGTGGCGGGCACCTCCATCGGTAAAGGGTTTGCCGGTGCGATGAAGCGCCACAACTTCGGCGGTCTGCGCGCGTCGCACGGTGTATCGATCTCTCACCGGTCGCACGGCTCCACGGGCCAGTGTCAGGATCCGGGCAAGGTTTTCAAAGGCAAGAAAATGGCCGGTCACATGGGCGCTGCCCGTGTCACCACGCAGAACCTGCAGGTCGTGCGCACAGACACAGACCGGGGCCTGATCATGGTCAAAGGCGCTGTGCCGGGCTCAAAAGGGGGCTGGGTTACAGTCAAGGATGCGGTCAAGAAACCATTCCCTGAGAATGCGATTCTGCCTGCTGCTTTGAAATCTGCTGCCGAGGAAGCTGCAAAAGCCGCTGAAGAAGCCGCCGCTGCTGCTGCCGCCGAGGCCGAAGCAGAAGCCAAGCGTCTGGCTGAAGAACAAGCCGCCGCGGAAGCCGAAGCGCTGAAAGCTGCAGAAGCGGAAATCGCAGCGGACAAGGCGGATGATGCACCCGAAGCTGGCGAAGACAAGAAAGAAGGTGACGCATGAAACTCGATGTCATCAAACTCGACGGCAAGAAAGCCGGTTCGGTAGAGCTGGACGAGGCGCTTTTCGGTCTGGAGCCGCGCGCGGACATCCTGCACCGCGTCGTGCGCTGGCAGCGTAACAACGCGCAGGCTGGCACGCACAAGGTCAGGACCCGTTCGGAAACCAGCTATTCGACCAAGAAGATCTATCGTCAGAAGGGCACCGGCGGCGCACGCCACGGCTCCCGCAACGCGCCGATCTTCCGCGGTGGTGGTATCTACAAGGGCCCGACCCCGCGCAGCCACGGTCACGAGTTGACCAAGAAGTTCCGCAAGCTGGGTCTGTGTCACGCGCTCTCTGCTAAAATGAAAGCAGGCGAACTCGTGATCATCGACGAGGCCTCCTCCGAAGGAAAAACTGCCGCTCTGGCCAAACAGGTCGCAAACCTGGGCTGGAAACGCGCGTTGGTCATCGACGGTGCGTCTGTGAACGAGGACTTCGCCCAAGCCGCGCGCAACATTGACGGTCTGGATATCCTGCCGACAATGGGCGCAAACGTATATGATATCCTCAAGCGTGATACGCTGGTGATCACGAAGGCGGGTGTCGAAGCACTGGAGGCTCGCTTGAAATGAGTGCCAAGGCAGAACATTACGATGTGATCCGCAAGCCGATCATTACCGAGAAAGCCACCATGTCATCCGAAAATGGCGCGGTTGTCTTCGAAGTGGCTATGGACAGCAACAAACCCCAGATCAAGGAGGCTGTTGAAGCGCTCTTTGGTGTGAAGGTCAAAGCGGTCAACACCACGATCACCAAAGGCAAGGTGAAGCGTTTCCGCGGCCAACTCGGCAAGCGGAAAGACGTCAAGAAAGCCTATGTGACGCTGGAAGCCGGCAACACGATTGACGTGTCCACCGGCCTCTAAGTTGCTCGCAATATCTATGTGAAACCCTGGCCTCGTAAGAGGCTGGGGTTTTTTTTGTTTGAGCCCTTCAAATTAACCAAGGCGTTGTGAGGTCCGGTTGGATTGGCTCTGATCCACAGGTTCCCTGGTGTCAGTTGACAACAAAACGGCCACAGTTGTCATGCACTCACAGGTTGTGGTGCGGTTTCACTTTTCGAGGATTGTGTAGCAAACCGGCCACCAACCAGCATTTTTTCCGTGCTATTCTAATCGCTTGTGAAGAGTCTGTTCTCAGTGCCGCGCAGCGGAACGTTTTTGAATGTCCAGTAGGTTCAAAAATTTCATCTCTTCGAGAGGTCGATGTTGTGTCGAATATGGAAGCAAGCGGCGGTACCGAACCGATACCTGAAGGTGAACCCGGGGCGACGGAGCATCCGGTATTTGAAGCGGGTTGGAAAGATCGCCTGAGTGAGGCACGGGCCAAACGCAACAGGCTCCTTTCATCGCGACGCCGTAGCGGCCCTGAGGACACGCCATTAGATCCATCGATACCCAAAGGAAATGTGCCGGGCGAAGAGCCGGAGCCTGGAAACCACGAGCGGACAGGGTTCTGGCTCGGCGTTATACACGCCAATGCGCGCGTTCTGATGTTGGTGTTTTTCGGCGCGGCAGGCTTGGGTCTTGGCGTTACGCTTGGCATTGGTGCCCTGACGGGTGTTGGTGCGTCGCGGGTTGTGACCGTTGACCCGGTGCCCGATCCCGTACTGACCGTGCAGACACAAAAGGTCGCAACCGTGACGCCGCCTCTTGAGGAAAGCCCGCCGCCCGCAAAGCCTGTGGTGATAGATGCGGTCCTTGCGGACGCCGGCAACATTCCCGACGTTCTGGACATGCCGCTGACCGTGGTGGAACCATCCCCCGTGCAGGTCGAAAACATCAGTCTACCCGCGATCTCAGCCGTGCAATACATGCGCGCAGATACGGAGCCTGCCGCCGCGCTCAACCTGCGCTCTTTGCCTGATCTATCCGCAACCGACACCGATGAAATGGTCTACGATGCGTTCACAACGGATCGCTTGCTGTTCTATATCCACGCACCTGACGGCATTTCCAACGGCAGGTTGCAGGCCTATGTCTCCACGCTGGAAGACGCGGGCATCGCTGTCGCAGCAATCGGGCGCGAGAACTTTCGCGTCTCAGCCACGCATTTGCGTTACTACAGCCCACAAAACGCAAGCGTCGCTCAAAACGTGGCAAGTAATCTTGGCGTTGAGGCCCGCGACTTCTCCCAAAATTCGACCAACACAGAGAGAATTGAGGTCTGGTTGGCGGGCCGACCCAAAGCTGTAGAAGAAATCGAAGAGCCTCAGGTAGGTTTCTTTGCCCGGCTCTTCAACAGTCAGAAGGTTGATGCAGAGGCGCTCAGCGAGATAGACTAGTTCGCCTCATTGATCAGCAAGGCCGCACATTCCGGTGAGCCATTCGGCCCTTTAAGCAAAAGCTGACAAGGAGGCCGGTCCCGGCGACGATAAAATTCAGCAAAAAGCATAAAGCGTGGCTTTGCCTCGCTTGACCCTACAGACCCAATCCCCTAAGAGAGCCCATCGGCAAGGCCCCGGATTCGTCCGGGGCTTCGTTGTTGTCCGAAAGGGCATCTAAATCGGGCACCTACGGGGGCCTTCATACCATAGGTGGGGCAACCCGCCGCATAAGCAAAACGGAAGACAGACAACATGGCACTCAAGTCGTATAAACCGACGACGCCGGGCCAGCGTGGGCTGGTACTGATCGACCGTTCGGAGCTCTGGAAAGGCCGCCCGGTCAAAGCCCTCACCGAAGGCTTGACCAAGAACGGCGGACGGAACAACACCGGACGGATCACGATGCGCCGCAAAGGCGGCGGGGCAAAACGCCTCTACCGGATCGTTGACTTCAAGCGGAACAAAATGGATGTGACGGCCACGGTCGAGCGCATCGAATATGACCCTAACCGGACAGCTTTCATCGCCCTTGTGAAATACGAAGACGGCGAGCAGGCCTACATTCTGGCACCGCAGCGTCTGGCTGTGGGTGATAGCGTGGTCGCAAGCGCAAAAGCAGACATCAAGCCCGGTAACGCGATGCCCTTCTCGGGCATGCCCATCGGGACAATCGTGCACAACATCGAGATGAAGCCCGGCAAGGGGGGGCAGATCGCCCGTGCCGCCGGTACCTACGCCCAGTTCGTGGGTCGTGACGGTGGCTACGCGCAAATCCGTCTGAGCTCGGGCGAGCTGCGTCTGGTGCGTCAGGAATGCATGGCCACCGTTGGTGCGGTCAGCAATCCAGACAACTCCAACCAGAACTACGGTAAAGCGGGCCGCATGCGTCACAAGGGCGTCCGCCCGTCTGTGCGTGGTGTTGTCATGAACCCGATCGATCACCCGCATGGTGGTGGTGAAGGTCGGACCTCTGGTGGTCGTCACCCGGTAACCCCATGGGGCAAGCCGACAAAGGGTGCAAAGACCCGGAACAAGAACAAAGCGTCCAGCAAGCTCATTCTGCGCTCGCGGCACGCCAAGAAGAAGGGACGTTAATTCATGTCTCGTTCAGTATGGAAAGGTCCTTTTGTCGACTCTTATGTGTTGAAAAAGGCCGAAGCGTCCCGCGAAAGCGGCCGCAACGAAGTGATCAAGATCTGGTCGCGCCGCTCGACAATCCTGCCGCAGTTCGTGGGTTTGACCTTCGGTGTCTACAATGGCCACAAGCACATCCCAGTTAACGTATCCGAAGAAATGATCGGTCAGAAGTTTGGTGAATATTCGCCAACGCGGACCTATTACGGTCATGCTGCGGACAAAAAAGCGAAGCGGAAGTAAGCCATGAGCAAGGATAAAAATCCCCGCCGCGTGGCTGACAACGAAGCCATGGCAAAACTGCGCATGCTTCGTACAAGCCCGCAGAAACTGAACCTCGTCGCCGCGATGATCCGGGGCAAGAAGGTGGACAAGGCCCTGACGGACCTGACCTTCTCCAAGAAACGGATCGCATTGGATGTGAAGAAATGTCTTCAGTCCGCCATCGCGAACGCGGAAAACAACCACAACCTCGACGTGGACGAGCTGGTCGTCGCAGAGGCCTATGTGGGTAAAAACCTGACCATGAAGCGCGGTCGTCCACGGGCCCGTGGACGTTTCGGCAAGATCATCAAGCCGTTCTCGGAAATCACGATCAAAGTGCGTCAGGTAGAGGAGCAAGCCTAATGGGTAACAAAGTCAATCCGATTGGCATGCGCCTGCAGGTGAACCGCACCTGGGACAGCCGCTGGTATGCCGACACCAAAGATTACGGTGATCTTCTGCTGGAAGACATCGCGATCCGTGATTTCATCAAAGAAGAGTGCAAACAGGCCGGTGTGGCCCGTGTGATCATTGAGCGTCCGCATAAAAAATGCCGCGTGACGATCCACACAGCCCGC
This sequence comes from Roseobacter sp. EG26, assembly GCF_049830555.1. Classification (NCBI taxonomy): domain Bacteria; kingdom Pseudomonadati; phylum Pseudomonadota; class Alphaproteobacteria; order Rhodobacterales; family Roseobacteraceae; genus Roseobacter; species Roseobacter sp. EG26. The sequence continues at coordinate 217,290 of NZ_JBNBLH010000004.1, read as the reverse complement.
CCCGGTGTTATCATCGGCAAGAAAGGGGCGGACATCGAAGGTCTGCGTCAGAAAATCGCCAAGATGACCGACAGCGAGCTGCACCTCAACATCGTTGAAGTTCGCAAGCCGGAACTGGATGCACAACTCGTTGGTGAGAGCATTGCACAACAGCTGGAGCGCCGGGTGTCCTTCCGCCGCGCCATGAAACGTGCCGTGCAAAACGCGATGCGCATGGGGGCCCTGGGCATCCGTGTGAACGTTGCGGGCCGTCTGGGCGGCGCGGAAATCGCGCGGACCGAGTGGTACCGCGAAGGTCGCGTGCCTTTGCACACTTTGCGTGCTGACATCGATTACGCACATGTCGAGGCAACAACTGCCTACGGCATCATCGGGATCAAGACCTGGATCTTCAAAGGCGAGATCATGGAACATGATCCGGCGGCGCGTGACCGCAAAGCACAAGAACTCCAGGATGGCCCAGCACCTCGCGGTGCAGGCGGCCGTCGCTAAGGGGGAATGACAGATGCTACAGCCAAAACGCACGAAATTCCGCAAACAGTTCAAGGGCTCGATCAAGGGTCTGGCGAAGGGTGGGTCTGACCTGAACTTCGGCACCTATGGTCTCAAGGCGATTGAACCCGAGCGGGTCACAGCACGTCAGATCGAAGCGGCCCGCCGCGCGATGACGCGTCACATGAAACGTCAGGGCCGGGTCTGGATCCGGATCTTCCCGGATGTGCCGGTCACGGCCAAACCCATCGAAGTCCGTATGGGTAAAGGTAAAGGCTCGGTCGATCGTTGGGCGGCCAAGGTCAAACCCGGTCGCGTGATGTTCGAAATCGACGGTGTGAATGACGACATCGCCCGCGAGGCCCTGCGTCTGGCGGCAATGAAACTGCCGATCAAAACCCGGGTCGTGGTTCGCGAGGACTGGTAACTCCGTCGTTTCCGCACTGCGGGAACGACGAGGCGGAGGCAGCGTATTTACGTGTAAATGCGCGTTCCGCCCCGGTGGATTTAGAAGCCCTCGTTGAGAAATCAGCGGGGGCTTTTTCTATTCTTGCGGCAAACCCACTTTTTGTCGAAACCAGTTAACCGGTTCCACAACTTGGTTTCTTATCCAAAACATGCCGGGCAGTCCTATCCGCGCTAAAACGTCGAAGAAAGTGACGGTAAGTAATAATGTGCTTAAGTGCCAACTCGGAAGAAATAAGGCGGCTAAAGCTATACCAGAACCTATGACTACAGGAACTTCAAAGGCGGTGGATTTTGCGACCCCACAAAGAAGGACAGCTGAAAGGACAGCCAGAATAGTGATAATTTGATAAACTGGGAACCAGAAAAACACATATACTAAACGGTCTTGATCATATTTTTGGATTAACGATCGCACACTCCATTCGGTAAATCCAAAGTATGTCATCCGGTAAGATTGCACCGCTAAATTATTTTGATGCAACCCTAATACTCTACGAACTGTTTCAGGGCTTAAGATTGGATCGCGACTTTCCGGGTTGCCTGAGTGACAAGCGCTGTTCTATCGGAAGTCCCAAGACAGCTTTCCGAGTGCCGACCCGCAGGTTTTCTGTTAAAACCCGCTACACCGCGCGCGCCTCATTCAATTGGCTGGGCCTAAGCCCAGCTGTAATTGAATGAGACGGAAATCCGTTCTTCTTCCGCCATGTTGAGCGGGACTTCGTGGCGGAGCCAGCTTTCCCAGAGGAGCACGTCTCCGGGTTCGGGGGTGACATAGGAGAAGGTCTGCAACTCGGCGGGGGCGTCTTTCCGGCGCGGGGGGGCGGCCATCATTAGGCCCAGGCGCGGGTCTTCGAGTTTTAGGGCACTGGCACCGAGAGGGACGGCGACGTAGGTGGTGCCGCTGATCACCGAATGCGGGTGGATGTGGCTGGTGTGGATGCCGCCGGGGGGCAGGATGTTGATCCAGATGTCTTCGAGTTTCAGGGGTCTGTCGCCAAGATCGAAAGCGAGGTCCTTGGCGAAAGATTTCACGTGTTTGTCGAGACACTTGACCAGATCTTTGAAGATCGGGAAGCGGTAGGGCAGGTCGGTCAGCGAGGCGTAGCTGGTGTAGCCGGGATAGCCGTTGTCATCACACCAGTTCTGCCCCGCCTCGTCATCTTCGGCGATGGACCAGCAGGAGGCTTCGAGCTCTGCTGTATCAATGGGTTTGCCGTGCTCCGAGAGAGCGGCACGGTAGAGGCGGGTGACGAAGAGGGATTCGATTGTGGACATGATCCTGTCTTAGCCGAGCGACGCGGCGCTGGCGAGAGGGGTTAAGGGCGCGACCGCGCAACACTCCGATGCACGCAAATTCGGAGTCGCGAGCGGCGGGTCCGGAACGCCAGTTAATGCCTGAAAAAAAGAGGTTTTGAGTGATCTTCCATCCGTGCACAGAACGTGCACAGGCCGTGCACCGAAAATCCGCGGAGGGTGGGGTTAATAGGCCGGACGGTAGAGAAGGATTAATTGTCCGTTACTGCGCACAGGGGGTGGTGGCGTGGGGCCCCCGGGTAGAGACTTTGGCCCTGCTCTGAAGGGGGCGGCAAATTCGATGTGGCAGCAGGTGTCACACATACATCGCCATCTGTTGTGCCGATTTCGGCGCTTGAGTGGCTGGCGAGGGTGCCATGTCTGAGTTGAATGGCGTCGGGAGGCACGCTTGCACCTGACGAAGCGGTGCTTTGCAACAGCTGTCGGAAAAATCGCCGGTTAACCCTACGTCAACCTGTGTTCCCGGGTCGTCATTAACACGACGTTAACCATTCCTAAAAAAATATCTGCGAAAAGTACTCTTGAGGAAATCATGAACGTCCAAACGGCCCCGATCAACGACAAGCGGAAGAAAGCATACCAACCAGTAGCGAACATCATCCAGAGAGACACCCATCTCGAAACGCTGACAGCCTTTGATCAGAGCCGTCAGGCGGCGTATTCCGAAGGCGAGACGCGGATTTTCAACGTCGCCAGTGGGATGAAGGTTCCAATCACATTTTCTGACCCGACGTTGCCCGACTGCCCCCTCGTGTTTGCCAACAGTGCTTTCGAACACTTGACGGGCTTCCGGTCGTCCGTGCTGGTGGGAAGCAATTGCAGATTTCTGCAAGGTGAAGACACCGACCGTGATGAGATTGCAAAGATACGGGACGCTGTCGAAAGATGCCGGGCAACCGAGGCGATCATCGTCAACTACAAGGCAAATGGTATGCGGTTCCAAAATCTGCTGGCGATCCGGCCGATCTGGTTTTTTCCTGACCGGTGTTTGCTGATGGGGTGCCAGAACGAATTCAACTTCGGGCTGCGACGCCGCCAAATTGAGCGCAGTTATTACAGTCAATTTGAGAACGCCGCGCAGATGTGCATGAAGCTTCGAGATCAAGAGGCCAAGGCGCGTCAGGCACTTGTGATGCAGGCGGAGGCCGTGGCCGCGCGGATCAGGAATTGCATCCTGCGGCAGAAAGCCCGGCTCTGATCTGTGTTGTCGGCGTGAGGATTTTGCGCCGCAAAACACGGAACGAGGCTATTCGGTGCCAAGTCGCGCCCCGATGGATCAATCTACGCGTCAATCTCATGAACCATGCCAAAGAGATATGCCGCAGATTGCGGCTTTGCGCTTGCAATCTGTAGACGCGAATGCGAGCTTTAGTGTCGTTGAAACAATAGGTTATAGGTGGTTTATGCGCACGCGTCTGTTACGTTTATCGGTGTTATTTTTGCTTTGTTTGGCGGTTAATCCCGCACTGGCGCAAAGACTAAAGTCCATGCAGATTGATGAGAGCTTCGTGGTCACGCCGTTTGGGCCGCGTAACGTCGTCAATGGAAAGCAGACCTACGGCACGCTTGCGTTACATAAGGTTGTAAATGTGAACGGTAAAACGTTCATCTGCGGTGGGATATACAATTTCCCCATTCTATCGACGCATTGGAGGAAGTTCATTCAGCGCGCCGCTGTGATCGCTTCTGATGGCACTCAGATCAAAAAGGGGCTGACGCGTTTGTCGATAGATTTATCAACAAACGAACAGCACGCAATTCGACGGACGCGTACCGATTTGTCAAAGCCGTTGCCGGAGGAAGCACGCAAAAAGCTTGCCAGATCGTATAATGTAACCGCCGATCCAAGGTATTTTCTGGGTCAGACGGTAAAATGCGTAAGGAGCTCCAAGAAATGGCGCCCGGTCTTCTCCGATGGGCGATCTTTTGTCACTTTCCCGTCCCGTATTCTTGTGCGCGTCCCCGACTAGCAACTGTATTTCTCAGGCAGTGCAGGCATTGCTGTGGATCGCAACGTGACGCAACGGTCGGGGCATCACTGGCATGTCTGCAATTGTTCTTTTGCTAGACCCGAAGAGATGCTGAGAATGACCGGGTATTCCGACTGGCCGATGATCTTTGCGCCGGTCCGTCGGAGCCGATTATCTGGGCCGGGAATAAAGGGTTGCGATCATCGCGACATGGGCCTATACGGCCCCTTCATCATGAACTCCACGGGAATCATCGGTGACGCCTCATGGCGGCCTACTCGTGATGTTGAAAGGAAAAAGGGCGATGGACGCCAAAGAACTGCATGACAAAACGTCTGACCAGCTGCGTGAAGAGCTGGCCAATCTGAAGAAAGCCTCCTTCAACCTGCGCTTCCAGCAAGCGACAGGCCAGTTGGAGAACCCTGCACAGATCCGCAAGGCCCGCCGTGACGCGGCGCGTGTGAAGACTGTGCTGAACCAAAAAGCAGCAACCGCTGCAGCATCTGAATAAGGAGAGCCCTCATGCCAAAGCGTATCCTGCAGGGAGTCGTCACTTCTGATGCCAACGCACAAACCGTTACCGTGTCCGTCGAGCGCCGCTTTACGCACCCGGTTCTGAAAAAAACCATCCGTAAGTCCAAGAAATACCGGGCGCACGATGAGAAGAACACGTTCAAAGTGGGCGATAGCGTCCGCATCATCGAATGTGCACCAAAGTCGAAAACCAAACGTTGGGAAGTGCTCGAAGCCGCTGAGGCCTGAGCACCAACCGCTTAATCGAAACCCTGGGGATGAAGGCCACGCATCGGCCCCCCAAAGGTCGGGAGAAACCAAATGATCCAGATGCAGACCAACCTGGATGTTGCTGACAACAGCGGCGCGCGCCGTGTTCAGTGCATCAAGGTTCTGGGTGGTTCCAAGCGTAAATACGCCTCCGTCGGCGACATCATTGTCGTCTCGGTGAAGGAAGCCATCCCCCGCGGTCGTGTAAAGAAGGGTGACGTCCGCAAGGCCGTTGTCGTTCGCACGGCCAAGGAAGTTCGCCGCGAAGACGGCACCGCGATCCGCTTTGATCGCAACGCCGCTGTCATTCTCAACAACAACAACGAGCCGATCGGTACACGTATCTTTGGCCCGGTTGTACGTGAGTTGCGCGCGAAAAACTTCATGAAAATCATCTCGCTCGCGCCGGAGGTGCTGTAATCATGGCTGCCAAGTTGAAAAAAGGTGACAAGGTCATCGTGCTGGCCGGCAAGGACAAGGGCAAGACAGGCACCATTTCGTCTGTGGATCCGAAGTCGAACAAGGCCATCGTGGACGGCGTGAACATCTCCATCCGCGCCACACGCCAATCTCAGGAAAGCCAGGGGGGCCGTATCCCCAAGGCGATGCCGCTCGATTTGTCCAACCTCGCAATCGTGGATGCCAACGGCAAAGCCACACGCGTAGGCTTCAAGATGGACGGCGACAAGAAAGTACGCTTTGCCAAAACCACGGGGGACGTGATCGATGCTTGATAGTGCAACCTACACACCCCGCCTGAAGGCTGCCTATGCGGAGACCATCCGCCCGGCGATGAAAGAAGAGTTCGGCTACAAGAACGACATGCAGATCCCGCGTCTGGACAAGATTGTCCTGAACATTGGCTGCGGTGCCGAGGCCGTGCGTGACAGCAAGAAAGCCAAATCGGCGCAGGAAGATCTGACGCTGATTGCAGGCCAGAAGGCGCTGACCACAACGGCCAAGAAATCCATCGCGGGTTTCCGGGTGCGTGAAGACATGCCGATGGGCGCGAAAGTGACCCTGCGCGGCGACCGCATGTATGAATTCCTCGATCGTCTGGTCACAATTGCTCTGCCCCGCGTCCGCGACTTCCGTGGCGTATCGGGCAAATCTTTCGATGGACGTGGCAACTACGCCATGGGCCTCAAAGAGCACCTTGTGTTCCCGGAGATCAATTTCGACAAGATCGACGAGAACTGGGGAATGGACATCGTGATCGCCACAACGGCGGAAACCGACGCTGAAGCAAAGAGCCTGTTGAAAGCTTTCAACATGCCTTTCAACAGCTGATCGGGAGGGAATAGACATGGCTAAAAAATCTATGATCGAACGCGAGAAGAAGCGCGAACGTCTGGTGGCGAAATACGCCGAGAAACGTGCCGCTTTGAAAGAGATCGTGAATGACGAAAGCAAGCCGATGGAAGAGCGTTTCCGCGCCTCCCTGAAGCTGGCGAAACTGCCGCGCAACTCCAGCGCTGTGCGTCTGCACAACCGCTGCCAGCTGACGGGCCGTCCTCACGCCTACTATCGCAAACTGAAAATTTCGCGGATCGCGCTGCGGGACCTTGGCTCGAACGGCCAGATCCCCGGCATGGTCAAGTCGAGCTGGTAAGGAGCGCATCAGATGAACGATCCTATCGCAGATATGCTGACACGCATCCGTAACTCTTCGATGCGCGGCAAATCCACCGTCCATACACCCGCTTCCAAGCTACGTGCCTGGGTGCTGGATGTGCTGGCGGACGAGGGCTACATCCGTGGCTATGAAAAAACCACCGGTGCCGACGGCCACCCGGCCATCGAGATCAGCCTCAAGTACTACGAAGGCGAACCTGTCATTCGCGAGCTCAAGCGGGTCTCCAAACCCGGTCGCCGCGTCTACATGGGCGTCAATGACATCCCCGTTGTCCGTCAGGGCCTGGGCGTGTCGATTGTCTCCACCCCCAAGGGTGTGATGTCTGACCAAGCAGCACGCAGCGCCAACGTTGGTGGCGAAGTGCTCTGCACCGTCTTCTAAGGAGGGGCTCATGTCTCGTATTGGTAAAAAACCGGTCGACCTGCCCAGCGGTGTATCCGCCTCCGTCAGCGGTCAGACCATCGAAGTGAAGGGCCCCAAGGGCACGCGTTCGTTCAGTGCAACAGACGATGTGGATCTGAAGGTCGAAGACAACGTCATCACTGTTGTGCCGCGTGGCAAGTCCAAGCGTGCCCGTCAGCAGTGGGGCATGTCCCGGACGCAGGTTCAGAACTGTGTGACCGGCGTCACCGAAGGGTTCAAGAAAGAGCTGGAGATCCAGGGTGTGGGTTACCGGGCGCAGATGCAGGGCAACACCCTGAAGCTGAACCTCGGCCTCAGCCACGACGTGGATTATACAGCGCCCGAGGGTGTGACAGTAACCGCTCCGAAACAAACCGAGATTGTGGTGGAAGGCATTGACGAACAGCTTGTTGGTCAGGTTGCCGCGAACATCCGCGCGTGGCGTAAGCCCGAGCCCTACAAGGGCAAAGGCATCCGCTACAAGGGCGAGTTCATCTTCCGCAAAGAAGGCAAGAAGAAGTAAGGACGCAAGACATGGCAAACAGCAAAAGACAACTGTTCTTGAAGCGCCGCCTGCGCGTTCGGAACAAACTCCGCAAGGTCAACGCAGGTCGCGTGCGCCTTTCGGTTCACCGCTCGAACAAGAACATCTCCGTCCAATTGATCGACGATGTGGCTGGCAAAACACTCGCCGCTGCCTCGACGCTCGAAAAGGATTTGGGTGTTGTGGGCAAAAACAACATCGAAGCGGCCACCAAGGTCGGGGCTGAAATCGCGAAACGTGCGAAAAAAGCCGGTGTTGAAGAAGCCTATTTTGATCGTGGCGGGTTCCTCTTTCACGGCAAGGTCAAGGCCGTTGCCGACGCCGCCCGCGAAGGTGGTCTGAAGATCTAAGAGCTGAAGGTCGCCCCCTGCGGGCGACCTCGATGATCCGGGGGCTTTTGCCCACCTGGATTGAGACAAACGGGCGCTCCGCTTTAAACCGGGCCCAGATAAAAGGATGTTCTCAATGGCAGAACGTGAAAACCGTCGCGGCAGGGGCCGTGATCGTGACGAAGCACCGGAATTCGCCGACCGTCTGGTCGCGATCAACCGCGTGTCCAAAACCGTAAAAGGCGGCAAGCGCTTTGGTTTCGCAGCCCTCGTGGTTGTGGGTGACCAGAAAGGCCGTGTGGGCTTTGGCAAAGGTAAAGCGAAGGAGGTCCCTGAGGCCATTCGCAAAGCCACAGAGCAGGCCAAGCGCCAGATGATCCGCGTGCAACTGCGCGAAGGTCGGACGCTGCACCACGACATGGAAGGCCGTCACGGCGCCGGTAAAGTGGTCATGCGCACAGCCCCTGAGGGTACTGGTATTATTGCCGGTGGTCCGATGCGTGCTGTGTTCGAAATGCTGGGTGTCAAGGACGTTGTGTCCAAATCCATCGGCTCCCAGAACCCCTACAACATGATCCGCGCCACCATGGACGGTCTGCGTAAAGAGTCGTCCCCACGGTCGGTCGCACAGCGTCGCGGCAAGAAAGTGGCTGACATTCTGCCCAAGCGTGAAGACGCCGTGGACACATCCGCGCAAGTGGCTGAGGAGGCGTAAGCATGGCCAAGACTATTGTTGTAAAACAGATCGGCTCCCCGATCCGCCGCCCCGCCAAACAGCGCGCCACGCTGATCGGCCTGGGCCTGAACAAAATGCACAAAACCCGCGAGTTGGAAGACACGCCCAGCGTACGCGGCATGATCAACTCGATCAGCCACATGGTCGAGATCGTGGAAGAGCGCGACTAGGTTTTTCGGAGTTTTGAAATAGAAAGCGCCTCGCAGGAAACTGCGGGGCGCTTTCATGTAGGGCTATTGCCCCTTGTACAAAGCTAGATGGCAACTAAGTTAATCTTTATTAATACCGCAAAAGAAAAATGTATTTGAAGGGATAAAGCGCTGAAAAATTGGTAGTAGTGGCTTGTATTTTCGGAATGACACCGGTTGCCTTCGATCAGCAAAACATCGTGACGCAAGGCATCTTAGTTGGTGAAGAAATTTTCCATGGTGGCGGATGCCGAAAGTCGTCTCCTCCCGGTCAATGTTGTCACGCGGGATCGCAACCACTTCACTGTCACTAGACAATCCCCTCTCGCAATCAGCCTTTACTTGAACGTGGATCGGGCTTTCCGTGAGTGTCGCTGTCGATGATTTGACCACGCTTATGTACTGATCCATCGCGAGATGCATGCTCCCTGACTTCACCGCCACCTGAGTTTTCAGCTAGAGCCTTCGCCCTTTCCTGTATTTCCGCCTTCGTCGTTGCGCGCGCTGAAGCTTTCTCTCCTCCAGCTTTCATTGCTTTCCAACCCTTTTGGTCTTTGGAGATATGGTAGTTTGACATCGAGCTGCTCCTATATGTTCTTGGAACGTTCATAGAACAAATTTTCGATAAGTTCAATTGAAACCAAATTGAGGGGCGGCTGCTAGGATTCCGCCCGTGATCGTCGATCACGGGCCGCGCCCGACCCGCCCCATGGGCGGGCGCGTCTGCGACGCTCCCGATGCTGGCGCACCCTGCGGCCTAAATCGCTCCGCCGGAGCGATTTCAGAGACGGCCTCCGGCCCCGGGTCGGACGCGGCCCTCTGGTGCACGATTTTGGGTGCTTGATCTGAGCAGATATGAGGTCTATACGCCCACGATCACCCCAACGGTGATCATAGAATCGAAACGCCGTGTTTGCCCGCTCCCGTCGCTGGGGGGTACATCCGGCCACAGGAGAAGCGACAATGAAACTGAATGAACTGTCTGACAACGCAGGCGCCACCAAGAAACGTAAGCGCGTAGGCCGTGGCCCGGGTTCCGGCACCGGTAAAATGGGTGGTCGGGGTATCAAAGGTCAGAAATCCCGCTCGGGCGTGGCGATCAACGGGTACGAAGGCGGGCAGATGCCGCTTTATCAACGCCTGCCAAAGCGTGGCTTCAACAAGCCAAACCGCAAATCATACGCAGTTGTGAACCTGGGCCTGATCCAGAAATTCATCGACGCCAAGAAGATCGACGCCAAGAAAGCGATCACTGAGGATGTGCTGATCGAAAGCGGCCTTGTGCGCCGTAAACTGGACGGTATTCGCGTCCTGGCAAAGGGCGACGTGACCGGCAAGCTGACCATTGAAGTCACCGGCGCGTCCAAATCTGCCATTGATGCGGTGGCCAAAGCGGGCGGTTCGCTGACCGTGGCAGCACCGGCGGCGGCAGAAGCGGAAGCTTAAGCACCAGGATTGGACTTGTGGGCGGCGTCCGCGCCGCTTACATAAGTCTTCGAGTTTTCCTTCACGCCGCCCGCCGGAAAACGGCCCGGGCGGCGTGTCCGTATCGAAAGAGAGCCCTTCATGGTATCTGCCGTTGAGAACATGGCCGCCAACACCAGCTGGTCCGCGCTGGGTAAAGCGACGGACCTGCGCAATCGCATCCTTTTCACCCTTGGTCTGCTGATCGTCTACCGGCTGGGCACCTTTATCCCGGTGCCGGGCATCGACGGTGTCGCCCTGCGCGAGTTCATGGAACAGGCGGGGCAGGGCATCGGCGGCATGGTCAGCATGTTCACCGGCGGCGCGCTGGGGCGGATGGGCATCTTTGCGCTCGGCATTATGCCCTATATCTCGGCCTCGATCATCGTGCAGCTTCTGACCTCGATGGTGCCGCAACTGGAACAGTTGAAAAAAGAGGGCGAGCAGGGCCGCAAGAAGATCAACCAATATACGCGTTTCGGCACCGTGGCGCTGGCGACATTGCAGGCCTACGGGCTGGCGGTTTCGCTTGAAGCGGGCGATATCGTGACCGATCCGGGCCTCTTTTTCCGCATGTCCTGCCTGATCACGCTGGTGGGCGGCACCATGTTCCTGATGTGGCTGGGGGAGCAGATCACCGCACGCGGCATCGGCAACGGGATTTCCCTGATCATCTTTGTGGGCATTATTGCCGAGGTTCCGGCCGCCATTGCGCAGTTCTTCAGCCAGGGCCGTTCCGGCGCGATCAGCCCTGCGGTGATCATCGGCGTGCTGCTGATGGTGATTGGCACCATCATGTTTGTGGTCTTCATGGAACGTGCGCTGCGCAAGATCCATATCCAGTATCCGCGCCGTCAGGTCGGCATGAAGGTCTATGATGGCGGTTCCAGCCACCTGCCGGTCAAGGTCAACCCCGCAGGTGTGATCCCGGCGATCTTTGCTTCCTCGCTGCTGTTGCTGCCGGTCACGATCAGCACGTTTTCGGGCAATTCGACCAATCCGGTGATGTCCTGGCTGCTGGCCAACTTCGGCCCCGGTCAACCGATGTATCTGCTGTTCTTTGTCGCGATGATCGTGTTCTTTGCCTATTTCTATACGTTCAACGTATCGTTCAAACCCGATGACGTGGCAGACAATCTGAAAAACCAGAACGGCTTTGTCCCCGGTATTCGTCCCGGCAAAAAGACTTCCGAATATCTGGAATATGTGGTCAACCGCGTGTTGGTTCTGGGCTCTGGCTATCTGGCGGCTGTTTGCCTCTTGCCGGAAATCCTGCGCGGCCAGTTTGCGATCCCGTTCTATTTTGGCGGCACCTCCGTGCTGATTGTGGTCTCTGTGACCATGGACACGATCCAGCAGGTGCAAAGCCACCTTCTGGCGCACCAATACGAAGGTCTGCTTGAGAAATCCCAGCTGCGCGGTAAAACCGGCGGTAAACCACGCAAGAAACGGAGTCCTGTCCGCCGATGAACATTATTCTGCTTGGGCCTCCGGGGGCCGGTAAAGGGACGCAGGCGCGTCACCTCTTTGAGACGCGCGGCATGGTGCAGTTGAGCACAGGCGATATGCTGCGCGAGGCCAAGGATTCAGGCACGGAAATGGGCAAAGTGGTCGCCGACGTGATGGCGCGCGGCGCGCTGGTCACCGATGAGATCGTCATCGGCCTCATTCGCGAAAAGCTGGAGACCGTGAAAGCCAACGGTTTCATCTTTGACGGCTTCCCACGCACGCTGGCACAGGCCGACGCGCTGGGAGAGTTGCTGGAGGCGGAAGGCGAAACGTTGGACGCTGTCATCGAGATGCGCGTGGACGACGAAGCCCTGGTCGCCCGCATTGTTGCCCGGTCAACCTGCGGCATGTGCGGTGAAGTCTACAATGACAACACCAAGCCGATCCCGGCGGATGGCAAATGCACCAACTGCGGCGGCACCGAATTCAAACGCCGCGCGGATGACAATGAGGAAAGCCTCAAGACCCGCTTGATGGAATACTACAAGCAGACCTCGCCGCTGATCGGCTATTACTACGCCAAGGGGCTGCTGGCCCGCGTGGACGGGTTGGGTGCGATTGAGGCGGTGCAGGGTGAGATCAAGGCCGTTCTTGACGCCTGAGACACACCGGCGCACAGCGGTAACCTAAACGTGTCAGACCGTTGTCACCGCGGGGCGGCGTGCTTCAAGAATTGCTGCGAGCTTTTGCCGCGCAGTCGGAATGAGGGCCTTGGCGTTCTCTTCTGATTTCGCCGCCCGTGCCGCAGCGTTTGCGGCACGGATTTCGATGCCTGCGGCAGCCTGAATATCGCTCCGGTATGATTTGTCGCGCGCGTGGGTCACAGCCACGGTTGCTTCGACGCCAGCATTGACAACCGCCTGCGAGGCGCGGCGCGCGTAGCCCACGTTGTCAGCATCCTCATCCGGCGAGATCGTCGTAGCATCAATGCCCAGAACAATGTCCAACACTCTAACGCCTTCCTGCGCGTCCTCGTGGCACCATTCTGCCTCCTGCGCGTCAATCTCTTCGGGCAGACGCATCCGCGCGGCGAGCTCAGGCGACTCTTCCAACAGTTTTTTAAAGAAGTCCCGGTTCTTTTTCGATGCGTTCCCATCCCCCACTGCCGCGATTGCCACTTCCAGTGCCGCAATGTCCGAGGGTGCCATCATTTCTTTCACCGCCGCCCCACGGGATGGGTGGTAGCCTTCATAAGCGCCATCAGCGCTGCCAAAGTTTTCGAACAGGATGGTGCCCGCAGGGGCTGGACCGGCGACCATGTCCTCGGCATTCGGCAATTTTGCGATGACCCAAGGGTGAGTGTCGCTGTTCCATAGCCTGACTGACGCCCATTCGTTAAAATCATCGAGCCCGTCATGTGTACCCGCCTTGACCTCTGCTGCGTGCGTTGCTTCAGCAAGCGCAATATCGATGTTGTAACGTTCGATCATACCATGCCCGCCCCGTTCGTCTTCGGGGCCAGCAACGTGAGTGGTGCGAATACGCCCATCATCGAAATAGACGCTGCCGATCTTGTCGCCGTCCATGCTGAGAATTGCGGGTACGGGGGCCGGCAGGTCTTCTCCTTCCCGCTGAATGACCGCGCTGGCGCGCCGTTGCAGGGTTTGCAAGGCGCTGACGGCAGGACTTTGGTCTGCAGTGAGCTGAAGGGCGGCCAATGTGCCTGAAGCCGGGGCGCGGCTGTGCGCCTGTATGGGTTGAGCTGCGTGGTCCGGGGCGATAGCAGGCTGGCGGGGACGGGCGGTTTTCATGCCGGAAATTCCGATTTCAAGAGTGCTTCGGATCACACTACGTTAGGTGGTATTTCTCGTCCAGCGCTGCGGCGCGGCAGTCTGGGTTTCGCTCTCTTTCCACCTGCCCGCCCTGACGGGTTGACGCCATCTTAAAAAGCCCATAACACGCGCTATCTCTAATGAGAATCAAATCGCAAGGCAGGTCGCTCCTGCGGCGCGAGATCACCTGATCAGCTGACGCCCGATGCCGTAATACGCCTCGGGCTTACGTTGTGAAAAAAGGGTCTGGAACTACGGACCCGCAACGAAAAGGAATATGACACGTGGCACGTATTGCCGGCGTAAACATCCCGACTGCAAAGCGGGTTCCCATCGCCCTCACATATATCACCGGTATCGGCAACGCCTCCGCAAAAGCCATTTGCGAAGCGGTTGGTATCGACGCATCCCGCCGGGTCAATGAGCTTTCCGACGCCGAAGTTCTTTCGGTGCGCGAACACATCGACGCCAACTACACCGTCGAAGGTGACCTGCGGCGCGACACGCAGATGAACATCAAGCGCCTGATGGACCTTGGTTGCTACCGTGGCCTGCGCCACCGTCGTAACCTGCCGGTCCGCGGTCAGCGCACCCATACCAACGCTCGTACCCGCAAAGGCCCCGCAAAGGCCATTGCCGGCAAGAAGAAATAAGGGAGGGTCTGACCAATGGCACGTGACAGAGTACGCGTTAAGAAAAAGGCCAGCAAGAACATCGCCGCAGGTGTGGCGCATGTGAACAGCTCCTTCAACAACACCAAGATCCTGATCTCCGATGTGCAGGGCAATGCGATCTCTTGGTCGTCTGCGGGCACCATGGGGTTCAAGGGCTCGCGGAAATCCACACCTTACGCGGCCCAGATGGCTGCCGAAGATGCGGGACGCAAAGCACAAGAACACGGCGTGAAAACGCTGGAAGTTGAAGTGCAGGGTCCGGGTTCCGGTCGTGAAAGCGCCCTGCGCGCGTTGGCCGCTGCGGGCTTCAACATCACGTCGATCCGTGATGTGACGCCGATGGCGCACAACGGCTGCCGTCCGCCGAAGCGCCGCCGCGTCTAAGCTGACTTTGACTATCGGGGCTGCGGGAATTCTCGCGGCCCCCATCCGCTTTTTTGAAACCTCGAGAGTCTTGGCCTTTCGGACATGGGGCTTAGACAGGAATGGAGGGACGCATGATCCACAAGAATTGGGCTGAATTGATCAAGCCGCAACAACTGGACGTTAAACCGGGCAATGATCCGGCACGTCAGGCCGTCGTCATGGCAGAACCGCTGGAACGCGGCTTTGGTCTGACCATGGGCAACGCGCTGCGCCGTGTGCTGATGAGCTCGCTGCAAGGGGCGGCGATCACATCCGTGCAGATCGACAACGTGCTGCACGAGTTTTCCTCCGTTGCCGGTGTGCGTGAAGACGTGACCGACATCATCCTGAACCTCAAGGGTGTGTCCCTGCGCATGGAAGTCGAAGGGCCGAAGCGTCTGTCGATCTCCGCCAAGGGTCCGGGCGTCGTGACAGCGGGCGATATTTCCGAATCCGCGGGCATCGAAGTGCTGAACCGCGAACATGTGATTTGCCACCTCGACGATGGCGCGGACCTCTACATGGAGCTGACCGTCAATCAGGGCAAAGGCTACGTCTCGGCAGAGAAAAACAAGCCCGAAGACGCCCCCATCGGTCTGATCCCGATTGATGCGATCTACTCGCCGGTCAAGAAAGTGTCTTATGATGTGCAGCCGACACGTGAAGGTCAGGTGCTTGACTATGACAAGCTGACCATGAAGGTGGAAACCGACGGCTCGATCACGCCGGATGACGCGGTGGCCTTTGCTGCGCGTATCCTGCAGGATCAACTGGGCATCTTCGTCAACTTCGAAGAGCCTGAATCCGCATCTCGCGCGGATGAGGACGACGGTCTGGAATTCAACCCGCTGCTTCTGAAGAAAGTGGACGAGTTGGAGCTTTCGGTGCGTTCCGCGAACTGCCTGAAGAACGACAACATCGTCTACATCGGTGATCTGATCCAGAAGACCGAAGCGGAAATGCTGCGCACGCCGAACTTTGGTCGGAAATCCCTGAACGAGATCAAGGAAGTGCTTTCGGGCATGGGCCTGCACCTCGGCATGGATGTCGAAGACTGGCCGCCAGACAACATCGAAGATCTGGCCAAGAAATTCGAGGACTCCTTCTAAGGGGTCTTCAATCATGCCCGCGTCTGGCGGGGACAATCAGGGCCAGATGGCCCCAAGGAGAGTCGGGTGACACGCATCACCCGGCCAGACAAAGTAAAACCGCCCGTAGAGGGCATGTTAGGAGATAGAAAATGCGTCACGCACGTGGATACCGCCGCCTGAACCGCACACATGAGCACCGCAAGGCGCTCTGGGCAAACATGGCGGGCTCGCTCATCGAACATGAGCAGATCAAGACAACCTTGCCAAAAGCCAAGGAACTGCGCCCGATCATCGAAAAAATGATCACGCTGGCGAAACGCGGCGATTTGCACGCGCGCCGTCAGGCCGCCGCCAAGCTGAAGCAGGACCAGTATGTTGCCAAACTGTTTGACGTGCTGGGTCCCCGCTATAAGGACCGTCAGGGTGGTTATGTGCGCGTTCTGAAAGCCGGGTTCCGCTATGGCGACATGGCACCCATGGCGATCATCGAATTCGTGGACCGGGACCGCGATGCCAAAGGGGCGTCGGACAAGGCGCGCCTTGCAGCGGAAGAAGCCGCAGAAGAATAAAGCTTGCGCATAGAGCGCTTGCGTTTGACCCTCGTCCCTCACGGGATGAGGGTTTTTTTGTGCCTTCGGTCAGCAGGTCTGCCCGGGTATCAGCGTAAAGCCCAGATCGACGCATCCATCGGGTAGGGCCTCCTGCGCCTGATCAGAGACCAGAAACCGCCCGGCCTGCAGCCCGATCTCATAACGGGGTGTCTCTACCGTTGTGAGTTGCAACGGCAGAGCGTTCAGAAACGGAAGGCCGTTGAACCCGGCAAGAGCGAGCGTTCCGGGAACGTCGATGCCGTTACTGAGACAATGCATGAGGCCGCCCGCCGCAAGATCGTCACTCGCGTAGTAAATCGCGTCAGGCTGGTCGGCGCGCGTCAGGATGTCGGCGGTGAGACGCCGCCCCTCGACCATTGAGGACGGGGCGGTGCTGACGTCTTCGGAGATCATGACGGCACCTGCCTCGCGCAGGGTTTGCCGAAACCCTTCCAGCCGCTTCACGGCCCGCAGGTCCTGACCGTTCTGGCTGCCGGCATAGGCGAAGCGGCGGTGGCCCCGGCCCAGCAAATGCCGCGCGGTGTGCTGGCCGGCGGCCTTTTGTGACAGGCCAAAGGCGCATTCCATTGCGGGGCCGTCCACATCCATGATCTCGGCAACCCGCACCCCGGACGCGGCGATCGCCTGTCGTGTCGCCCCAGAATGTTCAAGCCCGGTCAGAACGATACCGGACGGCCGCCAGGACAGCAGATCGCGGACCAGGGTTTCTTCGCGGGTTTCAGAATACTCGGTCAGCCCGAAGACCGGGCGATACCCGTTTTGGGTCAACGCATCGGTGATGCCGCTGAGCACATCGGTGAAGACGGTATTGCCAAGCGTCGGCAGGACCACGGCGATCAGCGGGGTCTGTTCGGACCGCAAGCCCCGCGCCAGCCGGTTCTGCACATATCCGATGTCGCGGGCGGCGGTGAGGACCTTGTCGCGCACTTTCTCAGAGATGTAACCCTTGCTGCTCATCACGCGGGATACGGTCATCTGACTGACTCCGGCGTGCCGGGCCACATCTTCCATTGTTGGGCGTGCTGGTTTGCCGTCACTCACCCGTGTCGCTCCTGATACGAATCGCTTGACTTATGTTTACGTAAACATACATATATAACCGATATGTTTACGTAAACATATTCTATTCTGATCCTCGAAAGAGACAGGCTGGACGCCAAGCAGAGCAAAGGACAAGGTGATGACCAGAAAAACCGCGGTGATCGGTCTGGGGTCCATGGGATATGGTATGGCGCAATCGCTGCTGCGGGCAGGTCACACCACCTATGGCTATGATATTGCGCCAGACACGCAGGCAAGGCTACAGGCGGAGGGCGGCGCGGCGGGTGAGTTGCACGCCGTTGCCGGAGCGTTGGATGCGGTTGTGATCGTGGTGTTGAATGCCGTGCAGACCGAAGAGGTCCTCTTTGGCGCAGAAGGGGTCGCGGGACACCTCAAACCGGGTGCTGTCGTGATGGCCTGCGCCACGGTGGCACCTGAGTTTGCCCGCGATATGGCCGGACGCTGTGCGGCTGCGGGCCTGCATTATCTTGATGCGCCCATTTCGGGCGGTGCGGCAAAAGCGGCGCAAGGTGCGTTGAGCGTAATGGCATCAGGAAGTGCGGCGGCTTTCGATGCGGCGCGCCCGGTTCTGGAGGCCACCGCAGCCACGGTTTTTGAACTGGGTGACCAACCCGGTGCTGGCTCGGCGATGAAGGCCGTCAATCAATTGCTGGCGGGAGTTCATATCGCCGCGATGGCAGAGGCGCTGACCTTCGGGATGACCCAAGGGGTGACGCCGGATAAATTCGTTGAGGTCATCAGCAAATGTGCGGGCACATCCTGGATGCTGGAAAACCGCGCACCGCACATCGTGGCCGGCGATTACACGCCGCATTCATCGGTCGACATCTGGCCCAAAGATTTGGGGATCGTGCTGGATATCGCGAAGTCGGCCAAATTTGGTGCTCCCCTGACGGCAGCGGCCTTGCAGCAGTTTCTGGCGGCATCGGGCTCGGGGCTGGGTCGCGAAGATGATGCCGCAGTTGCCAAGGTCTACGCCCGCAATGCGGGCCTAACCCTTCCCGGAGACGCCTGATGCTGTTGGGGTGTATCGGAGATGATTTCACGGGCTCGTCTGATCTGGCCAATACGCTGTCGAAACAGGGGATGCGCGTGGTACAATACACCGGCGTTCCCGAAAATCCCGCGGCAGAGGATGTCGATGCCGGGGTCGTCGCCCTGAAATCACGCTCGATCGACCCTGCTGAGGCGGTCCGTCACTCTCTGGCTGCTTTGGAATGGCTGCGCGCGCAGGGCTGTGTTCAGATATTTTTTAAATATTGCTCGACCTTCGATTCCACACCCGAAGGGAACATCGGTCCGGTTGCGGATGCGTTGATCGAAGCGCTGGGGGCCGAAAAGGTGATCGTCTGCCCCGCATTTCCGGGCACCGGTCGGTCGATCTATCAGGGCCACCTGTTTGTGGCTGATAGATTGCTGAATGAAAGCGGCATGCAGAACCACCCGCTGACCCCGATGACAGACCCCGACATCCGCCGTTGGCTCGCCCCGCAAACCCGTCATGCGGTGGGCCATGTGGGGGCGGGGGCCGTTCTGGCCGGGGCGGCATCGATCAAAGATGCGTTGCAGGCGGAACATATGGCGGGCAAACGCCTTATCGTTGTGGATGCTCTGCGCGATGCGGACCTGATGGAAATTGGCGCGGCGGCTGACGGTTTGCCGCTGATCACCGGCGGATCAGGTGTGGCATTGGGGCTGCCGCAGAATTTTGCCCGGCGCGGCATGATGGTTCCGCGCGCCACGACCTGGCGGGGCGAGGCCGGAAAATGCGTGGCCTTGTCCGGGTCCTGCTCAAGGGCGACACGGGCCCAGGTTGCCGCACATTGCACATCGCACCCGTCGTTTGAGATCAGCGCCGCAGAGGTGATCACGCAGCAACTGTCGCCGGAAACCGTGACCGACTGGGTGCTGACATCGGAGGGCATCCCTTTGGTCTACAGTTCCGCCGACCCCGAAAACATCGCAGAAGTGCAACGGCAGTTCGGCCGCGAGAACGCCGCGCAGGCGCTTGAGGCTTTTTTCGCAGACGTGGCGCGCCTGCTAGTGGCTGCCGGCGTTCCGAAAATCCTGACCGCAGGGGGCGAAACCTCCGGTGCGGTGGTGGAGGGGCTGGGCCTGGCGACGTTGGAAATCGGACCGGAGATCGACCCCGGCGTGCCAGCACTGCGGGCAGGTAACGGCTTGGTTGTTGCCCTCAAATCGGGAAACTTCGGGGCCGAGGATTATTTCGCAAAGGCGGCGGCCGTGCTGGGGGCAGGCACATGACGGAAGCGGCGCTGCGCGAATTGATCTGCCTTTTGGCCAAGTCAATGTTTGACCGGGGACTGACGGGCGGGTCTACCGGCAATATCTCGGCGCGTACGGAGGATGGCGGGCTGCTGGTCTCGCCCACAGGCACCAGTTTCGGGCGACTTGATCCGGCGCGTCTGTCGCGGTTCGATGCGTCAGGGCGGCTCATCGAAGGCGACCCACCCACCAAGGAAATGCCGCTGCACGCGGCTTTCTATGACACGCGTAGCACGGCGGGCGCTGTGGTGCATTTGCATTCCTGCCACGCGGTGGCCCTGTCGTTGATGCCTGATGCGGATGCGGATGATTTTCTGCCGCCGCTCACACCCTATGCGATCATGAAACTGGGAAAAGTGGCGCTGTTGCCCTTCTTCAGACCGGGCGATCCGGCCATGGGGCAGGCGGTGCGCGGGCTTGCGGGCAAGCGGAGTGCTGTGATGCTGGCCAATCATGGCCCGGTCGTGGCTGGCAAAGACGTGGAGGCGGCCTGCAATGCCATCGAAGAGCTGGAAGACACCGCGCGGCTGGCGATGATGATGCGGGGGATTGAGAGCCGCCAGCTCACACCTGCGCAGATCAGCGATCTGGTGACCCATTTCGATGTGGAGTGGGACGCATGACCCAATTCTCGGCGAATCTTGGGTTTCTCTGGGCGGAGCTGGCCTTGCCTGATGCCATCCATGCGGCCAAAGCCGCGGGGTTTGACGCGGTGGAATGCCATTGGCCCTATGATGTGCCTGCACGTCTGGTAAAGGCAGCGCTGGAGGAGACCGGGCTGACGATTCTGGGGCTCAACACCAGACGTGGCGACCTTGAGGCGGGGGAAAACGGGTTGGCCGCTTTGCCGGACCGGGTTGCACAAGCCCGTGCCGCAATAGACGAGGCGCTGGCCTATGCCGGTGCGATTGACGCGCGCTGTATTCATGTCATGGCGGGTTATGCAACCGGACCTGAGGCGCATGACACTTTCATCGCCAATCTGCGCTACGCTTGTGATGGCGCGCGCGAAAACGGGGTCACAATCCTGATCGAACCCCTGAACCGCTACGACGCGCCCGGGTATTTTCTGACCTCGACCGATCAGGCCCAGGCGATCATTGCGGAGGTGGACGCACCCAATCTGGCGCTGATGTTCGATTGCTATCATGTGCAACTGATGGAGGGCGATCTCAGCCACCGGCTGGCCGATCTGATGCCCTTGATCGGACATATCCAGATTGCATCGGTTCCGGATCGGGGTGCGCCCGATCATGGCGAGGTCAACTATGCGCATATCTTCCGGGTCCTGTCTGATCTGGGGTATGGCGCACCGCTGGGCGCTGAATACAAACCCGGCGGTCCCACAGCGCAGACACTTGGTTGGATGGCGGCGGCGCGTTCAGAATGGGTCGAGACCTGACCCAAGCGCCAGCGTGCCCGAGAGGTCATCATGACGATTTCAAATCACCCCGGCGTGGGGTAAAAGCCGGTTATGACCGATCTCTTTGGCGACCTGCCGGACACCGCGCGCGAACAAGCACCTGAACCCCGTGACCGTCCTCTGGCGGACCGGTTGCGGCCCGCGCAATTGAGCGAGGTGATCGGGCAGGATCACCTTCTGGGTGAGGATGCACCCCTTGGCGCGATGCTGGCGGCAAATGCGCTTTCCTCGCTGATCTTCTGGGGGCCACCGGGTGTGGGCAAGACCACAATAGCGCGGTTGCTGGCGGATGCGTCAGATCGAGCGTTTGTGCAGATAAGCGCCATTTTTTCGGGTGTATCCGAGTTGCGTAAAGTCTTTGAGGCCGCAAAGACAAGACAGCGGATAGGGCAGGGCACGCTGCTGTTCGTCGATGAAATCCACCGTTTCAACAAGGCGCAGCAAGACGGTTTCCTGCCGCATATGGAGGACGGCACTATCGTGCTGGTCGGGGCGACCACGGAAAACCCTTCGTTTGAGCTGAATTCCGCCCTGCTGTCGCGGTCGCAGGTCCTTGTGCTGCGAAGGCTGGATCCGCAGGCGCTGGAGGAACTGGCCGCGCGCGCGGAGCAAATGCTGGACAAGAAATTGCCGCTGATTGCCACGGCGCGTACGGCCCTGCTGGAAATGGCCGATGGCGATGGGCGTGCGCTGCTGAATCTCATCGAACAGCTGTCATCCATGGCACCTGACGCGCCGCTCGACCCGAAGGAACTGGCCGCCCGACTGCAACGACGGGCCGCGCAATACGATAAATCCGGCGACGGGCATTACAATCTGATATCGGCGCTGCATAAATCGGTACGCGGGTCGGACCCGGATGCCGCGATGTACTGGCTGGCGCGGATGATGGCGGCGGGAGAAGACCCGCGTTTTCTGGCGCGACGGATCACCCGGATGGCAACCGAAGACATCGGTCTGGCGGACCCTCAGGCCACGCGTCTGTGTCTGGATGCCTGGTCCACCTATGAGCGCCTTGGCTCTCCGGAGGGCGAATTGGCCCTTGGGCAGGCGGTGATCTACTTGGCGCTGGCACCGAAATCCAATGCCGCTTACGTGGCATTCAAGCAGGCGATGCGTCTGGCCAAAGAAACCGGATCAGAACCACCACCCAAGCACATCCTGAATGCGCCAACGACGCTGATGAAGGATGAGGGATACGGCGATGGTTATGCCTATGATCATGACGCCGAAGACGGTTTTTCCGGGCAACACTACTTTCCCGATGATATGGAGCGCCCGGCGTTTTATGCGCCCCCAGAGCGCGGCTATGAGCGTGAAATGAAAAAGCGCGTGGAGTATTTTGCCAAGCTGCGGGCACGGCGCGAAGAAAACTAGGCGTTGGGCTTTGTCACGTCGCGTGGGCAAGCGGTGCCATATAACGATTTCGTGATCTTCCCCGGTCGGCGCTTTGTCCAGAGAGAGGGGCGGGGCATGCTGCCAGCTGTCTGCTCCGCGCGCCGAAAGGGCCCATGATGACCAGAGCCATCTTTGCGATACTCGCCCTGTTTCTGTGCTTTCAGGGCTCCGCCGGATTGACACAATCTGCAATGGACGGTGTCGATCTGACCCTGCCGCGGATGGTCGAAGCGGAATTGACCCGCGAAGAAGTCGCAGACCGCTTGGCGAAATCCACTGAGACAAACCCGGCGGATTTCACCCGTATGCGGCTCAACGGGCTCGATCTTTCTGGTCTGGATTTTTCCGGTGCGATTTTGCGTGCCGCTGCGTTCAACGGCACTGATTTTTCCGGGGCGAGGTTTGACGACGCCGTTCTCGATCAGGCCTGGGCTTTGAAGTCTGATTTCTCAGGTGCCAGCCTGCGCGGTGCCTCCCTGTTTCAAACGCAATTCCACAATGCGGATTTCACCGGCGCAGATCTGGAGAATTCGCGTGCCGCCGCAGATTTCACCCGCGCTGATCTGACCGGTGCAAATCTGCGTGGTGCGGATTTCTCTGCGGATATGCGCAACCAGTCCATGGGACTGATGCGCGGTGTTCTGCGCAAGGCGCTGCTGGATGGTGCTGATCTGACGGGGGCCTTGATGTCCCGGGCTGACCTGGAATTCGCCAAGCTGCGCGACGCCAACCTGACAGATGCCGATTTGTCGATGGCGACCCTTGGCGGCGCCGATCTGACCGGCGCGTCGGTGGCGGGCGCTGTCTTTGACAAGGCAGATATTACCTCGACCCGATTGCTGGCTTTGCAGGGCGCGACCGATGGCCAATTTACCGATGCACGCAACTTTAAGCGGGCAATTTGGAAATAGATCTTTCCCGGGCCGTACAAAACTTGACAATCGAGCGGGCGTGCGTGACAGACCGCCCATGATGAAAACTCTGATCATGGTGGCCCTTGGTGGTTCAATCGGGGCGTCCCTGCGCTTTCTCTGGGGGGTCTCTGTGCTGCGCCTGACCGGCCCCACAGAGCTGCCGTTGGCAATCATGGCTGCGAACATCGTGGGGTCGTTTCTGATGGGCGCATTTGTCGTGCTGGCCGCGCATCGGGGCCTGACGCATCTTGCGCCTTTTGTGATGACCGGGATTTTGGGTGGGTTCACGACCTTCTCGGCTTTTTCGCTTGAATCCGTCACCTTGATCGAACGTGGCAACCTTGGGCTGGCAGGGGTTTATATGGCGCTCTCCGTGGGCTTGTCGATCATGGGACTAATGGCGGGGCTCTGGCTGATGCGGATGGTGTTGCTATGAGCCGGGTGCAGACAGTCACCGTGGCCACTGACGATGGTGATCAGCGCCTTGACCGCTGGTTTCGCCAGCAGTTTCCGCAAATCAGTCAGGGGCGCATCGAAAAGATGTGCCGCAAGGGCGAGATCAGGGTTGATGGGGGCCGCGTCAAGGCCGCCACGCGGATAGAGGCGGGCCAGCAGGTGCGCATCCCGCCGCTGCCGGATCAGGCAGCACCCCTTACCGAAAAGCGCCGTGTGTCGGACGCGGACGCCAAATTGATCCAGTCCTGCGTCATCTACCGGGATGAGCATGTCATTGCCCTCAATAAACCGGCCGGGCTGCCGACGCAGGGCGGGTCAAAGCAAACCCGCCATGTGGACGGGCTGTCGGAAGCGCTGAAATTCGGGTTTGATGAAAAGCCGCGATTGGTGCACCGGCTGGACAAGGATACTTCCGGGGTTCTGCTGCTGGCGCGCACGCGGCTTGCCGCAAAATCCCTGACCGCAGCCATGCGACATCGCGACACCCGCAAGATCTATTGGGCGCTGGTTGCCGGTGTGCCGAGCCCCTATCTGGGAGAGGTGCGCTACGGACTTGTCAAAGCCCCGGGCCACGGCAAAGGCGGTGAAGGCGAAAAAATGATCGCCGTCCACCCACGCGACGTTGACGACACGCCCGGCGCAAAACGTGCGCATACGCTTTACGCCACGCTTTACCGCGTTGCTTCGCGGGCGGCGTGGGTGGCGATGGAACCGGTCACCGGCCGGACCCACCAGTTGCGCGCGCATATGGCAGAGATTGGTCACCCGATCATCGGGGATGGCAAATACGGCGGCTCCGGCCAGGAAAACCTCGGCGACGGGTGGGGCGCTCAGCTCGGCGGGATCATTTCCAAGAAACTGCATCTGCACGCGCGGATGATGCGCTTTGAGCATCCAGAAACCCGCCAGATCATCACCGTGACGGCACCGATGCCGGATCACATGGCGCAAAGCTGGGAGACCTTTGGCTGGACAGACGATCTCGCCGCCGATGACCCGTTCGAGGCGTTGGAATGAGCACAGGGCTGCGGCTGGTGATCTTCGATGTGGATGGCACACTTGTGGACAGTCAGGGCGATATCATCGCCGCGATGACGCTGGCCTTCGAGGCGGTGGGCCTACCGGTTCCCGAACGCAACGCGATCCTTGGCATTGTCGGCCTTTCGCTGGATGTCGCCATGGCGCGGCTGGCACCGGATGCGGATCATCTGCGCATGGTGGCGGCCTATAAGGACGCCTATATTGCGTTGCGGGCACAAACCGGCGCTGCCCAGTCTTCGCCGCTTTACCCCGGGGCCAGAGAGACGCTGGCGCGACTGAATGCCCAGCCGGACACGCTATTGGGAGTGGCGACGGGTAAATCGAAACGCGGCCTCGACAAGCTGATTGAAGCCCATGATCTGGAAGGGTTGTTTGTGACACAGCAAGTGGCAGATTTTCATCCTTCAAAGCCGCATCCTTCGATGATCCTGCAAGCGATGACGGATGCAGGCACCGAGCCCGCCGGAACGGTGATGATTGGCGATACAAGTTTCGACATGGAAATGGCGGCTGCCGCTGGCGTGCACGGCTTTGGTGTCAGCTGGGGGTATCATCCGATATCCGCCCTGCGCGCGGCCAGAAAAGTTGTCACGGATTTTGACGACCTGGAGGCGGCGCTCGACGATCATTGGAGGGCTTTTCCATGAGCGAGTGGAAAGCAAAACGGTTCTGGACATCAGCGGAGGCTGTGGAGGGCGAGGGTGGATATGCGATCACCCTGGACACAAAGCCGGTCAAGACGCCGGCAAAGAAGGCGCTGGTGGTGCCGACCCGCAGGTTGGCTGCGGCCATTGCTGCGGAGTGGGACGCGCAGCATGAATACGTTGATCCGACAACCATGCCCTTCACCCGCACCGCCAATGCGGCGTTGGACAAGGTGGCGCTCCAGCACGCGGAAGTGGCCGATATGCTGGCGGATTATGGGGACAGCGATCTGCTGTGCTACCGAGCCGATCAACCGGCAGAGCTTGTGGCCCGTCAGGCCGAGCAATGGGATCCCATGCTGGCCTGGGCAAGCACAGCGTTAGGTGTGACGCTTGAGCCACGATCAGGCGTCATGCATCAGCCCCAGGGCAGCGCGGCCCTCGCGCGCCTCAGAGCACAGGTGCATGCGCTGACTGATTTTGAGCTTGCCGCGTTTCACGACCTTGTCAGCCTCTCTGGGTCGCTGATTCTCGCCTTCGCGGCCGCGCAAGATGTGAAAACATCCAAAGCGATTTGGGACATTTCACGTCTTGATGAACTCTGGCAGGCGGAACAATGGGGCGCGGATGAGGACGCCGAGGCGGCGGCTGCGATAAAACAGGACGCATTTGAACACGCCAAAGTGGTTTTTGACCTCTGTCAGCCGGAAAGTTAGCGATAACGGCAACTCACACGATAAGTTACGTATGGGCGGGCGTGATTTTCAGGCCCCCGCCCTTGACGTTTTCGCCTGAATCCGAGCAGTATGTCGCCCACTTGGAAGGCAATAACTTCCAACATCGCCTCCGGCGCTCAAGTTGCCGGTCGACCCGTCAAAAATGGCGGAAAATCAGGAAGAGGTAAAAATGAAAAAATCTGTAATCCTTGGCGCGCTGACCATTGCTGGTCTTTCGGCCGGTGCAGCGGCTGCTGGTACGTTGGACGACGTCAAAGCACGCGGCAAACTGAACTGTGGCGTCACCACAGGTCTGGTGGGCTTTGCGGCTCCCGACGCAAACGGCGAGTGGAAGGGCTTTGACGTTGCTGTATGCCGCGCTGTCGCCGCTGCTGTTCTGAATGACCCGAATGCCGTTGAATTCGTGCCGACAACCGGCAAGACGCGCTTCACCGCTCTGGCCTCCGGCGAAATCGACATGCTGGCACGTAACACCACGTGGACCTTCAGCCGCGACGTTGACCTCAAGTTCACCTTCACTGGTGTGAACTACTATGATGGTCAGGGCTTCATGGTCCCCAAAGCGCTGGGCGTGTCCTCAGCGAAGGATCTTGATGGCGCAACCGTCTGCATTCAGACAGGTACAACAACCGAGTTGAACCTTGCTGACTTCTTCCGCGCCAACAACATCAGCTACGAGCCGGTGCCAATCGAGACAAACGCGGAAGGTCAGCAACAATACCTTGCCGGCGCTTGCGACACTTACACAACGGACGCATCCGGTCTGGCATCGACACGTGCGACTTTCGAGAACCCGGGCGACCACGTTCTGCTGCCGGAAATCATCTCCAAAGAGCCTCTGGGCCCGCTTGTGCGTCATGGCGACGACGAATGGGGTGATGTTGTGCGCTGGACGCTGAATGCGCTGGTCACAGCTGAAGAGCTGGGTGTGACATCGACCAACATCAACGAGATGGCGGCGAGCACAGAGAACCCTGAAGTGGCGCGTCTGCTTGGAACCGAAGGCACATTGGGCGAAATGCTCGGTCTGGATGCCGACTGGGCAAAGCGCGCGATTGCCGCAGGCGGCAACTACGGTGAAGTCTTCGCCAAGAACATCGGTGAAGAAACACCGATCGGTCTGGCGCGCGGCCTCAACGCGCAGTGGACAAACGGTGGCCTGATCTACTCGCCTCCGTTCCGCTAAGAACCAAACGGCCAAGGGCGCAGGAAATCCTGCGCCCTTCGCATATCACGACCCATAAAACCATAACCCGACCACCGAGGCGCGCAAAGTGTCCGTTAAAATCAAGGTCGGAACCACGGGGAAAATTCAATGACGACACTGACGGACCCGCCCAGGGAGTCCTTCAACCTGTCTATGTTGATCAACGATACGCGGTATCGCTCGACGACGTTTCAGGTGTTGGCTTTCATCCTTCTGTCGCTTTCGGTTGGCTATCTTTATAGCAATCTCGCGGCCAATCTTCAGGCGCAGGGGTTGAGGATCGATTTTTCGTTTCTTGGCGCACCTGCCGGTTATGACATCAACCAGCGCCTGATCGAATATACCAGCCAGTCGACAAATGCCCGCGCCGCGATCGTTGGCATTCTCAATACGCTGCTTGTGGCCTTTCTGGCCTGTCTCATGGCGACTATCTTTGGCGTTCTGGCGGGTGTTCTGCGCCTGTCCAAGAACTGGCTGGTCTCGAAGATCATGGCCTTCTACGTCGAGATTTTCCGCAATATCCCCGTGCTGATCTGGATCCTGATCATTTACGGCATCATGACCGTTGTTTTGCCCGGCCCACGTGAGTTCCGCGGCGACAACCCAACGTCAACCATGCTGCTGGATCTTTTCGCTTTCACCAACCGCGGTGTCTATATCCCCGCCCCTGTCTGGGGCCCGGGGTCCATGGTGGTCGTCGCCACGTTCATTGCCTCTGTCATCGGGGTGATCGGCTATCGGCGTTATGCTACGAAGCTGCTCTATGATACGGGCCGCCTGCTGCCAATGGGATGGCCCAGTCTGGCGATCTTCTTCGTGCCGACCCTCCTGATGTTCTTTCTCATGGGAATGCCCATCGGCCTCGATGTTCCGGCGTTGAAGGGTTTCAACTTTCAGGGTGGTATCAAGATCGGTGCACCCCTGATTGCGATCTGGTTCGCCCTGTCCATCTACACCGGCGCTTTCATCGCGGAAAACGTGCGTGCAGGCATTCAGGCGGTGTCGCGTGGCCAGACCGAGGCGGCCTCCGCTCTGGGGCTGCGGTCGGGCCGCGTGATGAGCCTTGTGGTTCTGCCGCAGGCCCTGCGCGTCATCATCCCACCGCTGATCTCGCAATATCTCAACATCACTAAGAACTCATCTCTGGCCATTCTGGTGGGATACGCCGACGTCACCGCGACGCTGGGCGGGATCACCCTGAACCAGACCGGCCGCGCCATCGAATGCGTGGTGCTGATGATGTTGTTCTACCTGACGATCTCGCTGCTGATCTCGGCGGTGATGAACGTCTACAACAAATCCGTTGCCCTGAAGGAGCGCTAGGACATGTCAGATATACATGCGAATTCCGTTGCCTTCGTCCGCACGGAGGAAGTGCCAACAGCACCACCACCCAGCAATGCCGCCGGACCGGCCAAGTGGATCAAGGACAACCTCTTTGCGACACCGCTCAACGGACTGCTGACGCTGGTGGCACTTTATTTCATCTACGCCATCCTGTCCTCGGCGCTGCCCTGGATATTGGGCGGCATCTGGAACGCGCCCAGCCTTTCGGCCTGTCGCGACATCCTCGACGGCGCCTCGGCGGCCTGTTTCGCGGTGCTGACAGAGCGCTGGAATCAGTTGCTTTTCGGCTTCCAGTACCCCGACGACCAGTACTGGCGCCCGGGTCTGGCCTTCATCCTGCTGTTCATCGCAGCTGCACCGGTCCTGTTTTTCGACCTGCCGCGCAAATTGCTGGCCTTCACAGCGCTCTACCCGTTCATCGCCTACTATCTGCTTTGGGGGGGGACGATTTTTGTGCCGATCCTTGCATTGGTCGGCGTTGCGGGGGGCTTCATGGTTTACCAACGCCTGGTTGCGGGCAGCTTTGCTGCTGGCTTCTTTGGCGGGATCGCGGCAGCCTTCGCTATCTGGTATATCGGCGGCCTGCTGATCCCGGATAATGCATCAGAGAACGCAACCCTCTCAGCCGTTCCCAGCCGCTACATGGGGGGCTTCATGCTCAACATGATGCTGGGTGTGACTTGCGTGTCGTTGTCGGTACCGATTGGTATTGCGCTGGCGCTGGGGCGTCAATCGAGCATGCCGCTGATCAAATGGATTTGCGTGATCTTCATCGAATTCATCCGGGGCGTGCCGCTGATTACCCTGCTGTTCGTGGCGAACGTCATGCTGGCCTATTTCTTCCCGCCCGGTTCCGGTGTGGACCTGTTCCTGCGCGTGGTGATCATGATCACCATGTTCTCGGCAGCCTATATCGCCGAGGTGATCCGGGGTGGCCTCGCCGCCCTGCCGAAGGGACAATATGAAGCGGCCGACAGTCTGGGTCTGGATTATGCGCAGGCGATGCGTCTGATCATCTTGCCGCAAGCGCTCAAAATCTCCATCCCGGGGATCGTGAACGTGGCCGTTGGTCTCTTCAAGGATACCACGCTGGTGTCGGTCATTTCGATGTTCGATATGATTGGGATGATCCGCGGACCGATCCTCGCGTCTACCGAATGGAACGGCGTCTACTGGGAGCTCTTTGGCTTTGCGGCCCTCCTCTTCTTCGTCGTCTGCTACGGCATTTCGCAATACTCACAATGGCTGGAACGTCGCCTCGCGACCGACCACCGATAAGGAGGCCTGAACAATGGCTGAACACGCAACACAAATGCAGGTCTCTGACGAGATCGCGATCACCATCAACAAGATGAACAAGTGGTATGGCACCTTCCACGTGCTGCGCGACATTGACCTGACGGTCAATCGTGGCGAGCGGATCGTGATCTGCGGGCCGTCGGGGTCCGGTAAATCCACGCTCATTCGCTGCATTAACGCACTGGAAGAGCACCAGCAGGGCTCGATTGAGGTGGATGGCACCTTGCTGTCGTCCGATCTCAAAAACATCGACAAGATCCGGTCAGAGGTTGGCATGTGCTTTCAGCATTTCAACCTCTTCCCGCATCTGACGATCCTGGAAAACTGCACGCTGGCGCCGATCTGGGTGCGCAAGACACCCAAGAAAGAAGCCGAAGAAACGGCGATGCATTTCCTGGAGAAGGTGAAAATCCCCGATCAGGCCAATAAGTTCCCCGGTCAGCTTTCAGGCGGTCAGCAGCAACGGGTGGCGATTGCGCGGTCCTTGTGCATGCGTCCGCGCATCATGCTCTTTGACGAACCCACCTCCGCGCTCGATCCTGAGATGATCAAAGAGGTGCTCGACACCATGATCGAACTGGCCGAAGAGGGCATGACCATGCTCTGCGTGACCCACGAGATGGGATTTGCCCGTCAGGTGGCGAACCGCGTGATCTTTATGGATGCGGGGCAAATCGTGGAACAAAACGAACCGGAAGAGTTCTTTAACAACCCGCAATCGCCACGGACGCAGCTGTTCCTCAGCCAGATCCTCGGGCACTGACACCCGGTAGACCGATGCGCGGGTTATGGCAGCTCGCGCGGGATGATGAAATCAATCGGCTGGCCCTGGTGCCAGCCGATGTCGTTCCAGCCTTGCGCATCGAAATCGGCGACCAGTGTGGCGCCGGTGGGGTAATCGAAGAATCTGTCGTGACTGACCGAATTGTTCAGCAGGTTTTCGGCCAGTTCGGATATGCCGGGATTATGACCAATCATCAAAACGCATGTCCCGGTCGCAGCTTGCAGAATACGCAACATCCCGTCGGCATCCGCAAGATAGAGCGCGCGGGTGAAAGTTGTTTGCATCGGTTGATCAAACCCTAGACCCAACAAGGTCTGGCCCGTGCGCTCTGCCGAGGAACTGAGAACCTGATCAGGCAGATATCCTTTGGCGCGCAGCCAGTCCCCGAGTAATTTCGCGGATGTCGTGCCACGGGCGTTCAATGGTCGGTCGTGGTCGGACAGCCCTTTATGACCCCAATCCGATTTGGCATGACGCATCAGGATCAGCCGCAGCATCAATTCATCCTTTGAATGAGATCATGTGAAAAGCGGATTGTTCGGGGTCACGCTCAAAGCTTTGCGACACCGGGCATGCGCGGCGGACATTGCACCCTTGCTGCATACAGTCCTGACCGGCATCCGTGTCCAGAAAAGATTTGCACGCGGGGACATCATAAGCGTGATCGGTCGATAATGCGCCCACTGGGCATGCGCTAATACAAGGTCGTGCAACGCAGGTTTCGCAGGGGGCGCCCAGGGTCACATCAGGCAAGTCCAGTTCCGCTTCAAACCGCAAGGCACCCCGGATCGAAATCATCAGGCCAGCGGTGTCATGCACCATCATGCCAGTAGGGCTCTGAAAAAACCGACCCGTGTTGAGCGCCCAACCGATGAAGGGCGCATAGGGCGGGCCGTCAGACGGGTAGATATCTTTTGCGCCGATCTCGCCGGCAATCCAGCCGATCATGCGCTTGGACCAGCGGTCCAGAGGATCGGGCTGCCCGTCCGTGAACTCATCGGAGGACGTGAAGCGCGGCCAGCATTCCTTGCCCGCTCCCAGCAGAACAAGCGTGCCGGCGGCGTCCTGAGATTGATAGATGTGCCGAGGATGGAATGATCCCATCACAAAGAGCCCCGAGGGGGCCGCGAGTTTTTCTATCAGCTCCAAGATCATTTTTTGGTAAAGGGCAGAGCAATCGACCAGCCAAACCGGCTTGGGCGATCATCCTGCCATTCAAGGCCGACCAGCATATCGTCATGTCCGGCTTTTGGTTGTGGAATATAGGTGCCGAACATCTGATCCCAGATCGACAGGGCAAACCCGTAGTTACTGTCGTGTTCTTCGCGGTGCACGGAGTGGTGCACGCGGTGCATGTCAGGCGTCACCAGAACACGCCGCACAACAGCGTCGAGCCAGAGCGGCAGGCGCAGGTTGGCATGGTTGAACATGGCCGTGCCGTTAAGCATGATCTCGAAAAGAATAACGGCAATTGCCGCAGGACCCAGCAGATAGACAAGGCCAATCTTCAGCAGCATGGACAGGGCGATTTCCACTGGATGAAAGCGAATGGCGGTTGTGACATCCATGTCCCGATCCGCATGGTGCACCCGGTGCAGGCGCCACAAAAGCGGGACCTTATGGGTGATGAGATGTTGCAGCCAAATGGCGAAATCGAGCGCCAGAATGGCGGCGACGACTTCTATCCACGCGGGCCAGGTCAGCGCGTTCAGCAGGCCCCAACCTTGCGCTTGCGCGTCTATGGCGGCACCGACGGCGAGAAAGGGCAAGGCGATGGCGAGAGCACGCAAGGCAAGGGTATTGAGCAGTGTGATACCCCAGTTCGTCACCCAGCGACGGCTGCGGGGCTGATGGCGTTCGCGACGCGGCGCGATGGCCTCAAGCGTCGCAAGAAGGGCAAAGAGGCCGATGAAAATGCTCAGGCGGATGATCGCTTCGTTCTCCATGACCCACATCTAGTGCACGCAGGCAAAGGCTCCAAGCGGTGGATAGACACAACTGCGTCAGTCTGCCCGGATGATGGACCCTGCACCATGCTCGGTAAAAAGCTCCAGCAGGCAGGCATTTGGCGCGCGCCCGTCGAGAATAACCGCTGCACGAACACCTCCCTCAAGCGCATCAAGCGCTGTCTCTGTTTTCGGGATCATGCCACCTGCGATTGTACCCTCCGCCGTCATCTGCCGGATCTGTGCTGCACTCAATTCCGTAACGACCTCGCCCGCAGCATTTTTCACCCCGGCCACATCCGTCAAGAGCAAGAGCCGGTCAGCCTTGAGCGCCGCCGCAACGGCCCCGGCTGCGGTATCGCCATTGATGTTGAAGGTCTCGCCGCTTTGTCCGGTGCCCAGCGGCGCGATGACGGGGATGTATTCCTTGTCCGTCAAATCACGCAACAATCTGGGATTTATGGTCTCGGGCGTGCCGACAAACCCCAGATCGGGATCGGTTTGCGAGCAAGTGATCAGCCGCCCGTCCTTGCCCGACAGGCCGACAGCCCGCCCGCCCTGACCATTGATCGCCTGAACGATGCGTTTGTTGACCAGGCCGCTCAGCACCATTTCAACCACGTCCATCGTGGCCGCATCCGTGACCCGCTTGCCGTTCACAAAGTCGGATTTGATCTCAAGACGATCGAGCATCGCGTTGATCATCGGCCCGCCGCCATGGACGATCACCGGGTTGACGCCGACCTGCCGCATCAGCACCACATCGCGGGCGAATTCATCCATCGCGTCGTCGCTGCCCATGGCGTGACCGCCCAATTTGATCACGACGGTCGCATCGGCATAGCGCTGCAAATAGGGCAGGGCCTTGTTGAGGGTGCTTGCTGTGGCGATCCAGTCGCGATTCATATCCTGGGTCTTCATTTTGGGGCCGTGTGTTCGGTGGTTATGATGCTGCGACCACTTTGGTGCAAGAGGCCCACTTATTCCAGTGTTGCGATGACGCTGCGCAGGGTCGGAATGCCCCAGCCTTTCTCGCTCGACGTGACAAGAAGCTCCGGGTAGGCGGCGGGATGCCTGGAGAGCGCTTGTCGCACCTGGTCAAGTACCTTTGCGCGCTCGGCCTCCTTGACCTTGTCGGCCTTGGTCAGGACAACCTGAAACGTCACTGCCGCGCTATCCAGCAGGCTGAGGATTTCGTCATCAACTTTCTTGATACCGTGACGTGCGTCGATCAATACAAACGCACGGCGCAGGGTCTGGCGGCCAGACAGATACTGCTTAAGCAACCGTTGCCATTTTTCCACCACGGCTACCGGCGCATTGGCAAAGCCGTAGCCGGGCAAATCGACCAGATAATGGGCATCACCCGCTGTAAAAAAGTTGATCTCCTGCGTGCGGCCGGGGGTGTTTGACGCGCGTGCGAGCCCTTTGCGCCCGGTGAGTGTATTGATCAGGGACGATTTGCCGACGTTGGAGCGGCCCGCGAAACAGACCTCCAGACGATCCGGCGCAGGCAGGCCCGACATGGCCACGACACCTTTGACAAACTCCGTTTCTCCCGCAAAGAGCAAGCGCCCGTCCTCAAGGGTTTGTGCATCGGGTTCTTCGACAATGGGAAAGGGCAGTTGCATCACAGCACCTTCACGGTGTCGCCGATCGTGATCGGACCACCTTCGACCACTTCGGCGCGTACGCTGAAATCCTGATGGTCCCAGTGCTTAAGAGTGCCGAGAATATCTGCGTCGCGTTCACCGGTTTCGGGGTTGGCTGTGGTTGCAAGGCATCGGTCGGTACGTTCGCGCAGCCGAATGGTTGCGCCTCCGATACGGATGTCACGTCCCATCCAGTCAAATTCGATCCAGGGTTCATCGCTATCGAACCAAAGGTTGCCCCGCCAGCGGTGAATGGACAATGCGTGACCCAATTGTTGTTCCACGGCTCGGTGTGATGCCAGATTGCATAGCGTGACAGACGGGAAGTCACTGTCGGTAAAGCCCCGTCCGTCAAGACGCACAATGCGGTCAGGCAAGGCGCGGTCCTGCGGCACCAGAGGTTGCACCCATTCGATCAGCTTGTCAGCCTCGGTGTCAGGGTGAAAACTCAGATTGGGACGGTTTGGATGGGTCAGATGCAACTGCTCATTGGCTTCATCCAGCTTGGAGGAAATGGCGAGCAAACCGGGCGCTTTGGACCCGCGGCTGAAATTGGCGCAATGCGCCCATGAGCTGCCGTCGGCTTTGGACGCTTCGTGCGCCACGGCCCAGACCCTGTCCCAAGGCATCGCCTCACCGCTGCGCAAGGCCACGGATGTCAGCGCTTCCCGGCCGTGGCTCTTCAGCGGGTGGCGCAGGATATGGGCTATCTGCATCACTCAGTGTCCGATTTTGATTTCCGGCTGAATCCACTCTTGATGTTGCCAAACACATCCGGCGTGTAGCCTTGGCTGCGCATGATCAGATACTGCTGGGTGAAGGTGATCGTGTTGTTGGCGATCCAGTAGACCACGAGGCCGCTGGCAAAACTGCCCAGCATGAACATGAATACCCATGGCATCCAAGCAAAGATCATCTGTTGCGTGGGATCGGTGGGGGCGGGATTGAGTTTCTGCTGCAACCACATGGAAATGCCAAGCAGCAAAGGCAAGATGCCGATGAAGATGAGGGCCATAATGGACCCCGCTTCAGGCCCCTGGAAGGGCAGCAGGCCGAAGAAGTTCAACAGCGATGTGGGGTCGGGCGCACTCAAGTCCTGAAAGGGGCCAAAGAATGCGGCATGGCGCAATTCAATGGTGACAAAGATCACTTTATAGAGCGAAAAGAAGATCGGGATTTGCAAGAGAATGGGCAAACAACCGGCAGCTGGGTTCACTTTTTCTTTCTTGTAGAGCTCCATCATGCCTTGTTGCATTTTCTGGCGGTCGTCGCCGGCCTGTTCTTTGAGCTTTTCCATCTGCGGCTGAAGCTCTTTCATCTTCGCCATGGAGACATAGGATTTATAAGCCAGCGGAAAGAGGATCGCCTTGATGATCAACGTCAGCCCGATGATTGCCCAACCCATGTTACCAATGAGTTTGTTCAACTCGTGCAATAGCCAGAAGATGGGCTTCGTCAGGAAGAAAAACCAACCCCAGTCAATGCTGTCGATGAACTTTGGCACCCCTTGACTTTCGTATTCCCGCAACATTGCCCACTCTTTCGCACCGGCAAAAAGTTGCGTTGTTATGCTCACCGAGGCTCCTGCGGCAACGGTTTGGGTCGGCATACGTGTGACCGCGCGGTAAATGTCGGTGCGCGCATCGTAGGTGAGGGCTTGATCAAAGGTTTGACCGGCCAGCGGGATGAGGATCGCCTGCCAGAAGTGATCGGTAAATCCTATCCAGCCGGATGCGACATCCTCCTTGACGATGGCCTGACGGCCCCATTTCGGGTTCAGTTCGGCTTCGGAAACTTCATCCCAGTCGGTTTCGGCGAGTTCTTCGTCCGCCATTGCGACGGCGCCTTCGTGAAGGATGAAGAAATTCTCCAGATCATCTGGTGTCGTGTGCTGCACGATCATGCCGTAGGGGGCGACGCTGATAGGCGCATTGCCATTGTTGGCCACCGACTGCGTCAACGAAAACATGTAGTTTTGATCGACGGCAATCGTGCGTTCAAAGATCTGTCCGGCACCATTGTCCCAAGAGAGGGTGATCGGGCTGTCAACAGAAAGTGTTTCGCCGTTCTTGAGCGTCCATTCGGTGTCGGGCCCGGGCACGGCGGCAGGGTCGATACCAGCACCGGGCGCCCAGCCCTGCAGAGCGTAATAGGCGTCGTTGTTCCCCTGGGGCGATAGCATTGTGACGATGGGTGCGCCCTCTTCAAGCGTCGTTCGATAATCCTTCAGTTTCAAATCATCAATCCGTCCGCCAATCAGAGAAACCGATCCGGTCAACCGGGGCGTTTCGATCGCGATACGCGGAGCATTTTCGAGCGGAACAGCTGTCGTTCGAGGTTCCGTGCTAAGGGGCGCGGACGCGGCTTCCGTGGGTGCCACCGGTATAGCCTCACCGCCGGAGCCTGCCGTCTGCTCAGGGGTTGGTGCGTCCAGGGGCACCTCAGGTTCAGGCGGTGGAAAAAGAACAAACCACACAAGGATCACAAGGAAACTGAGCGCTGTTGCAAGAATAAGGTTCTTGTTCTGATCGTCCATCGGGACAGCCACCTGATCTATTTGATATCAGCGTGGGTTCAACAGAGTGCAGGCCAAAAGGTCAAGCGGATTCGCGGCTTTTGATGGTTTTCAGGTCAGTCGTAAGCCTGATGTTGGAAAAACCCGCATGGAACGCCTCGCCAACCGCCGAGTTCAACCTGTCCTATTGTCAAAAATACTGGGCATATCCTGCAATTTGGAATTATGTTTTTTGATCCATTCGATGGTGTCTTCAAATGGCATGGGTTTTCCGATGCCGAAGCCTTGCACGTGGTCACATCCCAACTGAGCAAGAAGAGCGTGCTCTCCGGCACTTTCCACGCCTTCGGCCAAGGTCTCTATACCCAACCGTTCAGCCATGGTGAGTATGGCGCTGATCATCCGTTGCTGTTCCGGATCGCGGTCCGCTTTCATAACGAAGGATCTGTCAATTTTGATGCGGCTGACAGAGAAGCGGCGTATAGACGCAATGGACGCATGGCCCGTGCCAAAGTCATCAAGGTCCACTCGACAGCCTAGCTGACCCAGACCATTGATGTTGCGGCTGATGACATCATCAGGAGCACTTGCAACGACCGTTTCAAGAACCTCAACCGCCAGTCGTGCCGGCGTCAGTTCAAAGCGATCCAGTTCCCATTGAACTTTTTCCACAAGCTTTGGGTTTTTGAGCTCGGGACCCGCGAAATTCACGCCTACCTGGGGAACGTTAACGCCAGCCGAGTCCCACGCTTTTACCGCGGTGAGGGCTTGAAACATCATGACTTCTGCCAACCGCTCAAGCATGTCTGCCTGCTCGATCGCAGGTAAGAAATCTGCCGGGGAAATCATCCCGCGGTCTGGGTGATGCCAGCGCGCCAGTGCTTCGAAACCTGTAACGCGTCCCGTATCCGTCGATATCTGGGGTTGGAACCAGGGGCGGATATGACCTTTTTCAAGAGCGTTCGAAACTTCTTCGCGCAGCTCAGCGCGAATCTCGGTCTTCCGCTTCATTTCGTCCGAGTAAGCACGGATTGCGCTGGGACCATGATTATGTGCTTCTCGCAGCGCCGTTTCCGCTGCTTCGCCCCAGTCTTTTGAAGACTTGGTAATCACTTGATTGAGCTGGCAAAAACCTAGCGATGTCGTGACGTAGACGGCGGTGCCGTCAATTGATACAGGTTCCTCCAACGCGGTTTGAATTCGCCCCGCCATTTGAATGCAAAGTTCAAGATCAAGCTGACGCACAGGCGCCAGACAAACTGAGAACTTGAAATCGCCGGAATGTGCGACGGCATCATTGTCACGCATCGTGGCCACCAATCTCTCGCCGGTGCGGGCGACGACATTATCTGCGGCGGTCTGGCCAAACCTGTCCGCAAGATCGTTGTAATCGTCGATTTCGACCTTAAAAATTGCGGATTTCTGGGATTTGTCCCGCGCACTTTCAAAGGTCCGATCAGCAAAGGTATTGAACGCCTGCCGATTGATCAGGCCAGCCCCGTCGCGTTCGTTGGCCGCAAATGCCCCGCCTGGATTTGCGCCGCTGATCAGAACATATACCAGCGGCATGAGTACCGCGATGCCGACCAACGCCAGATCGCCCCCGAGCCAATAGATGCCCAGACATGTGGCCGGCAAGCAGGCAAATGCAGCGGGGCGCGACAGAAACCCTGCCACCTTTGAACGGGCGCGTTCCCAGCCATTCGGCAAAACCCCTGCCATATCCATTCCTTCTTCACACCGGCGTACAAGATAGATTCCGACACAGATTAGGCATCGAGCGGTGAGGCTTCGGTTAACGTCGCTTCAAAAAAGTCAGTGTGTTTGCCTAAAAGTTTACCCGTTTCAGGCTTGGCTCGCTAAATTGGACGGCTGGCAACAGCCAGTGTCGTCCCGCGGATTCACTGCCCGTCAAAGGGCTGTCCAAGCGGTTGAGTATTGGTAAGATCTGCGGGGATAAGGCTTGCATCGATAACATCTGCGCCGCGTAGCACGGCGTTGGTGAGTATCGCCCGCTACAAATCGGGGTTAATCAAGGTCGCACCTTCGCGCTTTGCATCTGTCAAATCTGCACCGATCAACATCGCGCCATGAAAATCTGCTCTGTTCAGAGGCCCGCCTGCCAAGAACTGCCAGCCGGGGCAGCAAGCCCTCTTTTCGAGGAGAAAGCTTTGCCCTATTGACAGGTTCATGCCCCATGATCTTATCGATATACATCCACTTTTTAACAACGCGCCGCGGACAACCGAGTTTCGGAAACTGCGCAAGCGGATTGTGCGTAATGTCCGCGAAGCGGTCGAGCAGTACGGTATGGTACAAAAGAGTGGCGCGCGCTGGCTTGTCTGTCTTTCTGGTGGCAAGGACAGCTATACCCTGCTCGCGGCGCTATACGAGCTGAAGTGGCGTGGCCTGTTGCCGGTGGATATTCTGGCCTGCAATCTCGATCAGGGCCAGCCGGGTTTCCCCGCGACGGTCTTGCCGGAGTTTCTCCAGAACATGGGCGTGCCGCACCGGATCGAGTATCAGGACACATATTCTATCGTCATGGACAAAGTACCTGAAGGACGGACCTTCTGCGCGCTTTGCTCACGTCTGCGGCGCGGTAATCTCTATCGGATCGCGCGCGAGGAAGGGTGCTCTGCGGTGGTGCTGGGCCATCACCGCGACGATATCCTGGAAACCTTTCTGATGAATCTCTTTCACGGCGGTCGGCTCGCAACAATGCCTCCGAAGCTCGTAAATGAAGAAGGCGATTTGTTTGTGTTCCGTCCACTCGCGCATGTTGCCGAAAAGGATTGCGAGCGATTTGCGAAAGCGATGAACTACCCCATCATCCCTTGTGATCTTTGTGGAAGTCAGGATGGGCTTCAGCGCCAGCAGGTCAAACAAATCCTCGACGGATGGGAGAAGAACAGCCCCGGACGTCGGCAGGTAATGTTCCGGGCTTTGATGAACGCGCGGCCTTCGCACTTGCTCGACCCGAAGCTCTGGGACTTCGCGGGGCTTGCATTGAACGACGAGACCCTCATGGCGCGCGGTGCCGTGCCGGATTTCAGCAAAGACAATGCTGTCTCTGAAGCCTGATCCTCGTGCCTTAGGGTGACGTAAGACCATCTGGCGGGCACAAGCGTTTTGAAGATGTCCGCAGGGATGGTGAACCAAAAGCCATCGCCGTGCGTAGCTCTTCCTAAATGAGGAGATGCCCGATGATCCGCACCTTGGTGATGCTGGTGCTTGCCGCCTTTCTGACGGGCTGCGTGGGCAAACCGTCGATCGAGGACGCGAAGCTCTCACAAGGCAAACTGGACCTTGAGGCGTTCTTTGACGGCCGCGTTGTGGCTTTCGGCCAGTTTCAGGACCGCTTTGGAACCGTCCGGCGGCGGTTTGAGGTCGAAATCAACGGCACCTGGGACGGCAAAACCCTGACATTGGTCGAAGACTTCCTTTACGAAGACCAAAGCACGGAACAGCGTGTCTGGACGCTTGAAAAGACCGGCCCGGATAGTTGGCGTGGAACCGCGCCAGGTGTGATTGGAGAAGCGTTCGGCGAGGAAAGCGGTGACACCTTCAATTGGCGCTATCTTATTGATCTTCCGGTCCCCGATGGCACTGTGCGCCTGAGATTTGACGACTGGATGTGGAAGCTGAGTGATACGCGTGTCCTCAACCGCGCCTATGTGAAGAAATACGGCGTCGATATTGGGGAAGTCATCATCACCTTTGAAAAGCAGTGAAGGCTTTTAAAGGTCTTTGTCTGGCACAGGGTCGTATCCGTCACGACCCCATGGGTGACAGCGCAATATGCGCCTGAGGGCCATCCAACCGCCCTTTGCCGCCCCGTGTTTATCCAGTGCTTCCAGTGCATAGGCGCTGCACGTCGGTTGATAGCGGCAGTTATGGCCGACCCAGGGGCTGAAGATCAGACGGTATCCGTGTACCGGCCAGGACAATATCCGGGCGAAAGGGCTCATGTTGCCTTGCGGTTCAGCTTGGCCACCGCAGCAGACAGGTCGGTGCAGAGTTGATCAAAGGGCAGCGTGGCGGTGATATCGCGCCGACCGACCAGCACATAATCCACACCGTTCTGACCCTGTTGCGACAGGATGCACTGTGCCGCCGCGCGCAGCCGCCTCTTGGCGCGATTGCGCGCCACGGCATTGCCAACTTTCTTTGAGCAGGTGTAGCCCACACGCAGGCCAAGGGCGTCGTTCGCGCGCCTTTTGCGCATCTGCAAGACAAATCCCGGTGTTACAGCCCTCAGACTGCGCGAGGCACGTTGGAAATCCGCCCGTTTTTTGAGAGTGTTCAGACGCAAAGAAACCGCCGAAAGCATATCCCCTTCGGCATCTGTGCCTGACGGGGGAGCTTGCGGCGGTGTCATGTCGTGTGGACCTGTCAAGGGCGCTTAGGCGCTCAGCGACTTCCGGCCTTGGGCGCGGCGCGCGTTGATGATCTTGCGACCGGCTTTTGTGGCCATGCGCGCGCGGAAACCGTGGCGCCGTTTGCGCACGAGATTCGAGGGTTGATAGGTGCGTTTCATCGCTCCGTCTCCAATATCACTGTCCGGAGGCGCGGAATCGCAGCTCGTCCGGTATCATTCAAAGCCCGTGCTCTAATGCCCTCTGCGCGGCAAGTCAAACCCCACGGGCGCATATTTTGGCAGTTTGCAACATTTTCCGGACCGGTCGCGGGTATTTCGTCAACATGTTTCATTTAAACGCAGAATGCTGCCTTGCAGATGCCGTATCCGTCACGTCTGATCAAGCGCCCGTGATAACTCTATCACAACGTGCGTTAAAGCGTCATCTAGCAAGGGAATTGAAACGCACCGCCTGAAAGGCAACAGTAATGTCAGATATGACTGAAAACCCAAAACCCGGCCTGATGCGCAACCTGCCTTTGCTGATCATTCTGGCTGCGGCCGCTGTCGGGGCGTTTACCCTGAGGGAATATCTCAGCTTTGACGCGCTGCGCGATAACCGCGAAGCTCTGATTGCCTTTCGCGACGCCAACTTTGTGCTGACCGTACTGGGGTTTGTGCTGGCCTATGTCGTCATTGTCGGGTTTTCATTGCCTGGGGCGCTGATCGCGACGCTGACGGGCGGGTTTCTGTTTGGCACCTTTGCCGGGTCGCTCTTTAGCGTGACCGGCGCCACGCTGGGGGCTGCGATCATCTTTCTGGCCGCGCGCCACGGTCTGGGAGATCGCTTGAAAGCCCGCATGGATGCGTCACAGGGGGCCATCAACAAGATCAAGCGCGGGTTGGACGAGAACCAGTGGTCCATGTTGTTTTTCATTCGGCTGGTGCCCGCGGTGCCCTTTTTTGTCGCCAACCTGATCCCGGCCTTTCTGGCCGTGCCTTTGCATCGTTTCGTGATTTCCACCTTTCTCGGGATCATTCCTGGATCGTTGGTCTATTCCTCGGTGGGCGCGGGATTGGGGGAGGTTTTCGCGCGCGGAGAGACACCAGATCTTGGCATTATCTTTGAACCCCATATCCTCGTGCCAATTCTTGGCCTGAGCGCCTTGTCATTGCTTCCCGTGCTCGTCAAAGCTGTGTCCGGCAAGAAAGATCTGACCAAGTGAACGAAATCAAAACCGATATTCTGATCATCGGTGCCGGGTCCGGTGGGTTGTCTGTTGCTGCGGGTGCCGCGCAGATGGGCGCCGATGTGGTGCTGCTCGAGGGGCACAAGATGGGCGGCGATTGCCTTAACTATGGCTGTGTTCCGTCCAAGGCTTTGATTGCCAGCGGAAAGGCTGCCTATAATCAGCGCCAGACAGAGCCATTTGGGGTCGCAAGCGCGGCTGGCAAGGTTGACTACGCCGCGGCCAAGGATTACGTGGCCGGTGTCATTGCGCAGATTGAACCGGTTGATAGTCAGGAACGGTTTGAAGGGCTTGGTGTCAGGGTGATGCGGGCCTTCGGGCATTTCATCTCACCCACGCAAGTGCAGGCAGGGGATACGGTTATCACCGCGCGCCGTATTGTTATCGCGACCGGGTCCTCACCCCTCGTTCCACAAATCCCGGGTCTGGAGACAGTTCCCTATCAAACGAATGAGACTTTGTTCGATCTCCGGGAAAAACCAGAGCATCTGCTGATCGTGGGCGGCGGACCGATCGGTTTGGAAATGGCGCAGGCTCACATTCGTCTTGGCAGCAAGGTTACCGTCATCGAAGGTGCGAAAGCTTTGGGCAAAGATGACCCGGAACTGGCGCAGGTCGTTCTCGACAGTTTGCGCCAGGAAGGCGTGGTCATCGAAGAAGACACCGTTGCCTCTGAGGTGAAGGGCAAAGCGGGCGCTATCGAAGTGATCACTGAAGATGGGCGCGCGATCAAAGGCACAGACCTGCTGATGGCAGTGGGGCGCAAAACGAATACGAGCAAGCTCAACCTCGGCGCCGCAGGGGTAGAGACGACAAAGTCCGGTATCAAGGTAGATGCAGGTCTGCGCACGACGAATCGGCGTGTCTATGCCATCGGTGATGTCGCGGGTGGGCTGCAATTTACTCATGTGGCGGGCTACCATGCCGGGGTCATCATAAGGTCGATGCTTTTCGGTCTGCCGTCCAAGGCGAAAACCACGCATATTCCCTGGGTCACTTTTACCGATCCCGAACTGGCGCAGGTGGGATTGACCGAAGCGCAGGCCAAAAGGGACCATGGGATTGCCCTGGAAGTGGTGCGCTTTCCTTATGAACACAACGACCGCGCCATCGCAGAACGCAAAACCAAGGGGTTTATCAAGGTCATGGTGGTCAAAGGCCGCCCAGTGGGTGCGTCAATTGTCGGGTATCAGGCAGGTGAACTGATCAATCTATGGGCGCTGGCTTTGGCGAACAGGATGAAGATGAGCCAGGTTGCGGCCATGGTTGCCCCTTACCCCACGATTGGCGAGGTCAACAAACGTGCCGCCGGGGCCTATTTCAGCCCGCGACTTTTTGACAGCCCCATGGTCAAAAAGATCGTAGGGCTTGTTCAACGCTTCGTGCCGTGAAAACTTGGCGTGATATGATAAACTCGCTTTCAGGACGGCTGCTTGTTTTGACCACCATCTTCGTGATGCTGGCTGAAGTTCTGATTTTTGTGCCGTCCATTGCACGTTTCCGCGAAGACTATCTGATGAACCGTCTTGAGAGGGCGCAGATTGCCTCGCTGGCGCTGCTGGCGGATGACATGATCGACCGCGAGCTTGAAGCCGAACTTCTCGAAAATGCAGGTGTGTTCAACGTGGTGCTGCGGCGGGATCAGGTGCGGCAGTTGATGCTGGCATCGGAATTGCCGCAGCCGATATCGCAAACCTTTGACATGCGCGACAATAGCGCTGTGGTGTTGATCCGGGATGCATTGGTTCGGCTTGTCGCGCCTGAAAACGAAGTGATCCGCGTGATCGGAGCCCCTGTGAGAGACGCAGGCTTGTTGATCGAAGTGACGATGGAAACCATGCCACTGCGGGAAGCGATGATCGACTACGGTATTCGCATTCTGATCCTCTCGGCGGTTATTTCCGTCGTTACCGCACTGCTGCTCTTTTTTGCCATGCGCGCGCTTTTGCTCAAACCGATCAAAGGTGTCGTGGGGCACATGCAGAACTACGCCGCTGCTCCGGAGGATGCCCGTCGCATCATCACGCCGTCGGCCGGGGTCACTGAATTGCGCGAGGCTGAGGAAGCGCTGCAAAAGCTTGAAACCGACCTGACGCAGGCTTTGCGTCAAAAGGACCGGCTTGCGCAACTGGGCAGTGCCGTCAGCAAGATTAGTCACGATCTGAGAAACATTCTGACCTCGGCGCAGCTCTTTACCGACCGCATCGAGATGAGCGAAGACCCGACGGTCAAGCGCATGGCGCCCAAGCTTGTCGGATCGATCACGCGGGCGGTTC
The DNA here is from genome assembly GCF_049830555.1 of Roseobacter sp. EG26. Taxonomy (NCBI): domain Bacteria; kingdom Pseudomonadati; phylum Pseudomonadota; class Alphaproteobacteria; order Rhodobacterales; family Roseobacteraceae; genus Roseobacter; species Roseobacter sp. EG26. The sequence continues at coordinate 172,305 of NZ_JBNBLH010000004.1, read as the reverse complement.
ACCTGTGTGAAAGCACCCTGGCCTTTGGCAAAGCGGAGGAGCCAAGCCCAACGCTGACAATGCTCCCCTTGGCAGAACTTGTGGATGAGGTCATCGACAGTGAGCGGCTCGCCGTAGGGTCGTCTGATGTCAGCTTTTCGTGCAACGTCGCGGCAAATATGACTGTGCGCGCTGATCCCGAACAATTGTACCGGGTTCTGGCCAATCTGATCCGAAACGCCCGGCAAGCGCTGGTGACGGGAGGACAATCCGGTGAAATCTGTGTTGAGGCATATGAGGACGCCGAGGCCTGGTGGATTGATGTCACGGATACGGGGCCGGGTTTGCCGCCAAAGGCGCAGGAGCATCTGTTCACGCCCTTCCAGGGTGGTGCCCGCAAAGGTGGTTCAGGGCTGGGTCTCGCCATTTCCGAAGAATTGGTGCGCGGCCATGGCGGCACGCTTGAGCTGTCACAAACCGGTCCCGAAGGTACGCGGTTCAGCATATGCCTGCCGAAGGGAGACGGGACCTTGTCAACCCGACAGGCGATCCCGACGCAATTCCAGGCGGCGGATTGAAACGCGGTTCGGTTGTTGATGCAACGGGCGGACGAAAATAAGTGGATTTGGCTGTCTGCGCCAAGTTTGAAAAAAATCCACCGATTGTGCTTGCATAAAAAAGCACACACAACTAAACCCCGGCGTTAGTGGACCGATAGCTCAGCTGGATAGAGTACTTGACTACGAATCAAGGGGTCGGGGGTTCGAATCCTCCTCGGTCCGCCACTTAAAAATTTTATTCAATAAAAACAAAGTATTATCTTCCAATTTTGTTCAGGATTCTACGACCTGAACAATTTGCGTACCTTTTTCGTTCCCAGAGAGCAGGGCGCGCTTAGCTGCACTCTTCGTATAAGCCTCAATCTCGCTTAGTGATTCATGACCTGCCCATGCACCAAGTTGGTGCGTTGACGCTCCGCGCTCTGACATCCGCACTAAACATGTGCTGCGTAGCCCATGCGCTGTGCGTCTAGTTTCACTTTCTAGTCCTGCCTTTCGACAGGCCTCAGAAAACCAGTTGCTTGCTGCTTTCTCGGATCTAGAAGAACCGTAAGCCGTAACCAGCCACGTCATATGTAGTTCGGTTCGGCTATCCAGCGCTGCGATCAGGTGATCATATGCCTCATGGTCGGCAAAATCTGGCAATGCGCGATCAAATGGAACTTCAACTTCGCCGCCGGTCTTCTTTTGTGTGTATCGCAGCCACCCATCAGCCTCAACCATACCCGGCCCAAGGCGCACCGCATCACAAATTCTTGCGCCGAAAAATAGCATTATCTCCAACGCTAGGCGTTGTTGTGTGTCAATCGGCCAACGGTTTCGGAAGGCTTTGACGTGTGCAATCGTCCAAGGTTTGTGCTTGTTCGGCTTTCCGGCTTTCGGCATTTCAACCAGCATCGCAGGGTCTTTGTCGATTTTCTTTTTCTCTTGAGAAACTTCATTGGAGCGCGCCAAGCCTTAAGGCGCATACGTGCCGCGTTGCGTTGCAAATCCTCTATGTCAGCCTGAATATGAACGTCGCGTATCTGAGCAACGGGGACGCTACCTGCTCGTTTGGTGATTGCATCAAAGTGCCGGTGCAGATTATCTTTGTAACCTTCACTCAAATTCAGAAAGTCATCGTCCCTGCAAAATTTCCAGAGGCCGTATGCAAGCGTGTGTTTTGCTGGTGCAGTGTGACGCTTTCGTTTGGGCAGGCCATCTTCAAGCGAGTTTTCCGCTTCAAGGTATGCGGCCAAAAATCGCTTATCTGTTTCTGGGATGTCGTCGGGCAGGCGAATGCCCGTGGCTCGGTGATAGCGATAGACTTTGCCGTCCTGTCGTACCCGTCGAATGCCTTTCAACGGACCACTCCGAATGCTTGGTCTGCTTTGTCGCAACTGTCTTCACCCTCAGATGACTGCTTTTGAACAGCCTCATAAGGCAGTTCGTCGGCGAATGCGTCAAGGTCGCTGCGGTCATAAACACGTTTACCACCTAGTTCCCTGCGGGGAATTGAAAGGGTCAGCAGCTTGGAATGCGACACGCCCAGATAGTGTGCGGCCTGTGGTGCTGGCAGCAAGCGGGGTGCAAAGTCTTTAGTCAGAGGCATTGTGCGGCCCCCGCTTAATAAAGTCCTGCACCATCTGGTAAGGCGCGAGAATTCCAAACTTCTGGTGATCTCTTCCGCAATTTTAATGCGCAAGTCCCGCTCCAAGTCGGATGCTTTGGCTCCATCATTCGCCACCTCCAAATCTGTCCGAGCGGACCCAACTATCAATCATTGAACTGATGCGCCCAATCATCCCCGCCCCGCGCGTTGCCTTGCGGCCCCGGTTCAATCGCCAGATCATCAGCAGTTGATAAAGCTGCGCACCGCGATTGCGTGCGACCGTCCACCATGCTTTGCGGCAATCGGCGGAACAGAACCGGGCGTGCCGCGCTTTGGCGACGTCTCCGAGCGGTTGAGCGCAGTAATCACAGCGACGGGGACGCAGGGCCGGGACACGATCCACCTCGCCTTGGTGCCTGACACGCCCCCTTGCGCGCGATGGGGCAAGTTCTGGGCTTGCATGAGTCATGCAAGCCCCTCCGGTGCCAGTTCTTCCCAATGGTGCTGTTTGGCGTCTCTCGCAGCGTTAGCGGTGATCACAACGACGCTCACGGCAATGCGCCCGGTTCCTTCACACTGACCGCAGTGTGGGCGGATCGTTAAATTTGAGCCTCGCTTACCTAACCGCCGCCGCAGATGGCAACACGGGCAATCAATACCATTTCCATGCAAGAACTTGTCGGGCATCTGGATTATGCCTCGGTGACTGCTTTACCGGTGCGACCACATTTCTTGCAGTACACAACCGGGCCTCTGACACCCTGATATTCGCCACGATTTAATTGATTTCTACAGCAGGTCATAATGACTCCTTCATTGCGGAACCGCAAAGCCAATCATTGGCCTGATCTGCATTTGTCTCACAGATAGGTATTGTAGGTTTATTGATGGGTTCGCGGTTCGCGTTAACGTTTGAATTGTCTTGTTTCTGTAGCGTCCGAATTTGAGGCTTCAATTCGAGGTCTTGATAGTAGAAACGTCTCGCGAGTGTGATGAAGGCACGCATCGCGTCGCATGTCTTTAGCGCGCGCCTTGGAAAAGGAGAAAGGTCGCCGGGAAGGGAGGCGACCAAGACTTCTAGTTCAGCCTTGCGCATCCGATCAACGCTAGCGATCAACCAAGACTTAGAGTCAACTTTACTCAAAATTTCCTCCTTCATTTTTGAACCACGCCTAAGCGCAAACCGCACACATGCGCCAACTCTCGCCATTTTCGCTCCGCATGAAATGCACCATGGCGATAGAATGCTGCATGATCGAACTCGATCTTACCGCGCCACCCAAAGTAGCGTTCAGGTTCAGAATTCACGCTGGTAAATTGGATCACACCAGGCCTATAGTTTAGCCTCGCGGGTCCCACTTCGTCGGCCCGCAAAGTATGGCTACAAAGCTCAAACACATACCGGATTTGACGTGCGCTACCGACGACAAAAAGAATTGAAACTCCAGAACGCGCCGACTTTATGCATTCGGCTAGATGACGCTGGGTGGTTCCAATTCCTCTTTCACCCATCGGTTCGATCCTTCTATCCGCCAGTAGTTCGGCCGAGCATGGTTGTGCCGTATCCGATCTTCTCAGAAGTGCGACGAAACTTGGAGACCACTGCGTCTTGAAGGTCGATGCCTTCGGACTGCGCGAGCAGGTCCAGATAGATGAACGTGTCCGCAATCTCATCTGCCAGCATGGCTCGTAGTTCGTCCGGTGTCTCGGTGTTTCCGGGAATACGGTCGCGGACGCGATTGAGCTTTTTCGCGATGTTTGCGGCTTCGCCTAGCTCACCAGTTACGGCGGTAATCCAGTCAGAAAGGGACCAGCCGGAAACTAGGTGATTAAACCCTTTTACAGCTTCGCAGCGACGACGATTCAGTATGCTAAAGTCTTTAAAGTTCATAGTCTGATCCTTCGGTTTCAATCTTCGATTACGCTGATTTCTGGACTGGTTGAGCGCCGTTCAATTGGCGTTCCTGCCGTCTTGCCAGCGTCATCATCCTGCCTTTGACTGAGTTTGATTTGCGCCCAAGTGCCGCCGCGATTTCACTCACGCGATGGCCGCTAAGTTCCATTTCAATGATTTTTCTATCTTCTTTAGGTGTGAAGCGCCGGACCGTATGTTTTCCGCGCTTCATGACCATCGCGCCATTGTAGACTGGCAACTTACCGGCAGTTTGAGGGCTATCAACTGCTTTCAGAAGGCAGGTGTAGGCGACGCTTGAAAGGGTCATACCTGTTCGTGCCGATATCGCAGAAAGCGCAAGACCCTGTTCGCGCAATTCCGCGACTGTATTTCGTTCAGCTTCGGTGTATTTGCGTGCGGGCATTGACGTTCCTTTCGTTTGGGCGCGCATGGCACTTCGGTCTAGGAAGCGTGGTAACCATGCGCGCCCCGGCTTGGGCTGGCCTGTCAGCCCGTAGGGGAAGAAAAGGCCGGGGATACGGGAGGAAGTGCATCCCCGGCAGTTGAGCCACCCACCCCAGAACACGGGGGTATTTGATGTTGGTGTGGGCGACCGGGAGAAATCAGGCGGCGTCTGCCATGCCTTGGAGCATGTTGCGCGCCGCGCGGCACCAGTTGGCCGGGAGTTGATCCGGGTTGTCAGCAATAGCCGGAACGCCAAAGAGTTGAATTTCGTACAGGACGGGGCTGTAATCGGTTGGGTTTTCCGGCACAGCCCAGATGCCATCGTTGTTGATGCAGAGCATTTTCAACTGCCGCATTCGGGTTGTGATCAGGCGACGGTCCTGCACAAGCCACGCCTGCTCAGCGACAACGGGTCGAGGTACATCTCGGGCGAGTTGGCTGATTGGCTGGAACATCAGCAGATGGACCATGTCCGAGGCGCACCGTATCACCCGCAGACTCAGGGCAAGATTGAGCGCTGGCATCAGACCCTGAAGAACCGCATCCTGCTGGAAAATTACTATCTGCCGGGCGATCTCAGGCAGCAGATCGACGCCTTCGTCGAGCACTACAACCATCGACGCTATCATGAGAGCCTACAAAACCTCACGCCCGCTGACATCTACTTCGGACGCGGCGAAACCATTCTGAGACAACGAGAAAGGATCAAACAGAAGACCATCGAAACGCGACGCTTGCTTCACCGCAAATCCGCCGCATAATCAAACCAACCAGATGAGCTAGTCCCTCTCTTAGTTCAGGCAGCCATCTGTCCCAAAATCCCTGACGACGGACACGTAATCTGGACTACTTCTGAGCACATCTGCTCCGCGCCGCCGTTCTGGAGGATATGGATCGAACGCACGAAGCGAAGCTGGCTTTGAAGAGCGCATTGCAGGTCAACCCTGAATTCTCTCTTCAGTTCCTGAGTAACGCAGCGCCTTTCAGGCGGGATCAGGATCGTCAACGTGTGATTGAAGGACTGCGCACTGCCGGTTTAGACCGCTGATAAAATCCCAAATGTTGTATAGTTGTGCTCCACATCAGAAGCAACCGCAGCGAAAGTCCGGTCTGGGAACGCTGCATCGCGGCGCTTGACGACATCGGCAGCGACCGCTTTGGGCCGAGAAAAGAGGATACCCTACGCGCCGGCCCCTTGAGGCAAAAAGAACCAGCCCGTGTTTTGCGGGACGGTACGCGTTTGTACGGGGCATCCGTAGGCATAAGACAGGGTGTCATTGGTCAATGCCTGATCCGCCGCTCCGCTGGAAATGATGCGACCGGCTTTCATCAATATAATCTCATCGGCAAACATCGCCGACAGGTTCAGATCATGCATCACTGCGATGACGCCTCCGCCAGCGTCGGCATAGTTTCGCGCGATGGTCATCACCTGCAACTGATGTCCAATATCCAGGCTTGAGACGGGTTCGTCCAGAAACAGCCACCGTGGCGCACCGTCTAACACCGGCTCCCACACCTGACAAAGCACGCGGGCCAGTTGCGCGCGTTGCTGCTCGCCCCCCGATAACTCCTGGTAAAAGCGCGACCCATAGCCATCAAGACCCACCTTTGACAACGCTCGCTGTGGCAAGGTTTCATCGTGAGAAACCGAACGTTGCAGCCCCAATCGCACCACTTCAATCGCCTGAAATGGAAATGACATCGACGTCGATTGCGGCAACACTGCGCGCGTCATCGCCAATTTCCATGCAGGAGTTGTCGCTATGTTCAACCCTTCGACAACAACGTCCCCGTCAAAGGGCACTTCGCCCGTCAGGGCCTTGAGCAGGGTTGTTTTGCCGGACCCATTTGGACCGACGATTGCGGTCAACGCGCCGGGTTTGGCGGAAAAGTCTAATTCCTCCAACACGGTCCGGTTGCCATATCGCAGTGTGATATTACGCGCAGAAATCATCTCACAGGTCCACCACGCTACGGCGGCGCAACAATATCCACAAGAAAAATGGAGCACCCAGAACCGCCGTCACGATCCCAATCGGAAGTTCGGCCGGAGCGACCACAAGCCGTGCTATTACATCAGCAAAGAGGAGCAGGCTGGCCCCCAGAAGAGCTGCATTGATCAGCAACCCGTGGTGATCGGGCCCTGTGGCCAGCCGTAGAAGATGTGGCACCACGATGCCAATAAACCCGATGCCGCCGGATACCGCGACCGCCGCTCCGGTCGCGGCACTGACCGCAAGGATCGCGATATTTTTAGTTCGCTGAACCGCGACGCCCATGTGGTGTGCCGAGGCTTCTCCAAGCGCCAGACCATTCAACCCACGCGCTAGCGTCGTTGTCATCAACGTCGCAAACATAATCACTGGTCCGGCGATCATTACTTTGGTCCATGAACTGCCGGACAAGGAGCCCAGGGACCAGAAGGTCAGCTCGCGCAATTGCAGATCATCAGCGTGAAACACAAGCAGGCCGGACACCGCTCCGGTCAACGCGCCCAACGCGATCCCGGCCAACAGCATTGTTGCGACCGATGTTCGCCCCGACCGGGTTGCAACGGCATAAAGTAGCAGCATCGAAACCCAGGCTCCGACAAAGGCCATCACCGGAAGCATCGCATTGCTCAGAACTGTTGTAAGCCCCAAAGGGAGCGCTCCGCCGATAACAATCGCGGTCAATGCGCCCAGACCGGCCCCGGCACTGACACCCAGCAATCCGGGATCGGCGAGCGGATTGCGAAAGAGGCCTTGCATGACGGCTCCCGAAACTGCCAGGGCCGCACCAACGCAGATACCCAATATCGTTCGGGGTGCGCGGATTTCCCAAAGTATAACCGCCTCGGTCATTGAGATATTCTGCCCCTGTGCCAACCGCCATAATGCTGACCATAAAGAGGTTCCCGATGCGCCGGTTGCGAGACTCGTAACAGAAACGACTGCGAGCACGACCAGCAGGATACCGTGCAATTGACGTGCTTTCGCGCGGCGATCTACCTGGTCGCCAATGTCGTGAACCGCCATCGTCATATTTAGCCCGCCGGATGCAGCGCGGTGTGTAAAGCGCGCACTGCCTGTGCTGTGCGGGGGCCGAACCCCAACATCAGAAGGCCGTTCATTCGGACCACGGATCGCGTCTTTGCTGCCGGAGTGGTGCTGAGCGCAGGCATTGCAAAAAGGTCAGCATCACTGGTGGAATGATCTCCACCACGATCCATCATCAAGATCACGTCGGGCCTGGCTGCAGCAACAGCTTCGGCAGTGACGGGTTTGTAGCCTTCGAATGTGGATATTGCGTTTTTAGCTCCCGCCAGCCCGATGATTGCATCCGCCGACGTGTCCGTGCCGGAAGCCAAGATACGCCCTCCCTGAGTGCTCAGAATGAATAGCACCCGCGGTTTGGGGGCATCCGAAGCCGCCACGTCTTCAGCAACCTGAAGCATTTCCTGACGCACGCTGGCTGCCAGCAAGGCCGCCTTGTCTGGTACATTCAGCGCCTTGCCGACCGCATTGATCTTGGACGCAACCCCTTCAGCAGAGTAAACCTCCGGCGCTTCCAAGAAAGGAATTGAGGCCGATCTCAGAATGTTCACGGCTTCTGGCGGACCCGCACCCCCTTCGGAGACCACCAGATCAGGTGCGGCACTCAGAACGCCTTCGGGAGAGAGCGCGCGGATGTAGCCCACATCGGGTAATCCCAATGCAGCTTCAGGAAAGATGGACGTTGTATCGCGGGCCACCAGACGGTGTTCTTCTCCCAGTGCATAGACAATTTCCGTTACCGACCCTCCCAACGAGATAACGCGCGCCGGTGTTTCTTCAGCATGCGCGACTGAGGTGCCAAACGTCTGTGCTATCAGCAGGATCGTGAGCAAAAGAACGGCCCAGTGGTGTGGTTCTCCGCGATGCCGGATGCGTGGAACAAGCGCCATTAAACTGTCTCCACGGTGGCTTCGGGCAATTCACTGACAAGCGCGCGCCATGCTGGTCGGCTGTCTTGCCCCTCTTTGCCGACACCGAATATCTGGAAGATGAGCTGGCCTTTGTCGTCAAACGCCTCCACCGAGACCGCTGACCCGCGTTGCGTCGGCTTATCGACTGCCCAGACTTCTGCCACATGATCACTACGCAGATGCAGATTGAATCGCGGGTCTAAAACGTTTTGCCACGGCCCCATGGATTTGATCGTGTTCAAGGGACCACTGTGGATTTGTATACAGCCGCGGTTGCCGACAAAGACCATGACGTCGATACCTTGGTCGCGGACTGCTTTGAGCGCCACATCAATGGATGATGGTGTCAGCGCGCGAACGAAAGGACGTCCGGCAATGCGATAGGCACCCAGCCGGTTCATCTTGAGTTTTGATGTCAGGCGCAGGAACTGGTGGGTATCGGTCAGCCGCCCCCATTCCTTGCGCAAGATTTCCAATTTGGTTGGATCGGATTTCGGGGCCTCGGGGGATTGGCGCTCTGCAACCAACAGGGTTTCGTTTTGCTCAGGTAGCGCAATTTCCGCCTTTGCCAGAGCCCACGCGTCGGCCGTTTTTTGCGTCTCGCAGGAAGACCTTGTGTATTGCGTCACCTGCGGCATCAAATACCTGCAAGCTACGGCGGATACCGTCGTCGGTTTCCTTTTCCACCATGAAGGCGTGACGCCAGTGGCTGGGGAAAATGCGCAGATCAATGTCTTCGGTCAGCACCATAGCAGCGTGTGCACCGGGGTGGTAGTTTGCGTACACCCCGGTCTTTTCGTGTACGCATGAGGCATTCCGGGTCAGGGCCATGACCTCCCCGAATGCGGCGGCGGCATGTATGATCTGATCGGGATGGGCGACCACCGCTGTGGTTCGATGGCCGACATGAGCCGCGACCAGCTCGGCTTCTGACAAGTTCAGTTTGTCCGCCAAATCCCGATCACGCAGTTTCGTGTTTTCCGCACGCGCAGCGCGGATTGCTTCGGGTGTCAGTTGCGTCATTTCGCCATACCACTTCTTTTCACTGGGGTTTGGAAAGAGATTGCTTGGCGGTTTTTCACCTGGCGAACAGCGTTAACTGTTATTGTTGACACTTTTAGTCAGCTTTAGTAGACGCCGCAAGAGGCAAGCGTCAGACTTGCAAAAATTCTCAAAAACCTGCCGTGGCCAGCCTCTTGCAAGCTTTGGTTCTACAAGCTTTCAAGGGGACACCCATGCCAATCTTTTCTGCGCGCGCACTATTGCGTGCAACCACCGCCACACTCGTTTGCGTGCCATTTGCCACCGCTGCGCAGAGCCAGGACGCCGACACCATTGATGATTACCTTGGCACCATCGTGCTGGGCGAAAGCAAGCGGGAGGTGGCCATCGAAACCGCCATCCCGACCACTACGATCGACGACACGGAAATCAAAGATCGGCAGGCGGGCACCGTCGCGGAATTAATCGATTCCGTCCCCGGTGTGACCCTGGTCAATGGTGCAACCGCTGCCGGATCGGGGATCAACATCCGCGGCTATGGTGCCAATGCAACCTTCGGCACCGATCAAAAAGTATTGATACAGGTCGATGGGGCCACCAAAGGCAGTGAAGAACTGTATCGCATTGGCACGCAGCTTTACACCGACCCTTTCCTGTTCCGCGAAGTCGAGGTTACCCGCTTGTGTTGCAGGCCGCTGTTGCCGGTTAAGGCATTGCCCTTGGCTGGGGCAGGAAAACCGAAGGCATGATCGCAGAGGGCAAATTGATCCGACCCTGCCGCGAGAAAGTGGAACGGCCGACCGAGATTTCGGTTTTCCGTGGCAACGTGCATTCAAGAACTGATGATCTAGTCGAGTAGTTAACAGAAGAGCTAGAGGCTTAGCGGGCGTTCATTCACGGTGCAGCATTCGTCTTTAGGCTTGAAGCTGCGGTTCTCTGCAACTCGTGTCAGCGACGGTTCCTGCCCAAAGCGAACACTCACCTCAGCGGCTGAGAATGGCGGCTTTCATGAGCAATTTGATAGTAGCATGCTTGTAAGACGCCCATTATGTGCCCGAAAGCATCCTTGAAATACGCAGCGCATACCGATCAGTCATGCCCGAAATAAAATCCGCCATGCTATGCAGGGCCTGCTCAACATTCGAGATTCCTCTGAGATCGAGTAGCAGCGCCCGCTCTACCTGCTTTGAATGATCATCCAAACTTTTTCGATCCCAATTATTGGTGGCAAGCTGCTCGTAAACGGGCAGGATACCGGACAAGACATTGCCGATAATCCGGTGGCCAGAAACTTCCAATTCAGTCTTTCGCCGGGCAGTGAAGATCCTCTTCTTGGAGAGATCCTTGATTTCCTCAAACTGCTTACTCAGCTTCCCCGCCTCGACCAACGATTGAGAAAAAGTGCCTGCCATAATCGCACTGTAGTTTGCCTTGAAAGCCTCAAGGCAGTTTTCGATGCCCTTTCCGATGGCTACTGCGCGTAGGTAAGCGATCTGTTCGGCTTCGCTCATATCCGAGGTGTCCCGATTGGGCTTGTCAGCAAGGTCAAAAAGCGCTTGACGCACGACATCAAACTGGAGTTCACCGGTGGTAAAAGCGTCTTCGAGATCAACGATGTTGTAGCAAATGTCATCCGCTGCCTCGACCACGAACACCAACGGGTGACGCCGCCACCATGTATTCGAACCAACTTCAACTTTTGTCAGATTGAGCGTTTGAGCGACTTCTTCAAAAAGAGGCAGCTCAGAGTTGAAAACACCAAATTTTTTTCCGCCGAAGTATCCATCTTCCTTATAGGCCAAGTCCGAGAGATCCTTCTTGGTCGCTGCACTGAGGGGATACTTCATGAAGGCACCGAGCACAGCCTTTGATAGTCGCATACCGCCATCGTTGCGATACATTTCCGTTCTGGCGATGATACGGAGGCCCTGAGCATTTCCCTCAAATGCGCAGAACTCTTCCTGCAAGATCGGGTCCAGGTCAGCGAACATACCTTTGGCGTTCGTAAACTTTTCCAAGAACCATTCGCCAATTGCGTTCTCGCCAGAGTGCCCGAACGGAGGGTTGCCGATGTCATGCGCAGCGCAAGCAGCTTGAACGATATTGGCCAGACTGTTTTCCTCACCCTTGTCGATGATCTCATGCTCAACTAGCCATTGCCCGATTGCCATCGCCAGTGATCTTCCGACGCTGCCGACTTCAATGGAATGGATCAGACGGTGGTGAACATGGTCATGCTCGTAGAGTGGCTGCACCTGAGTTTTATTCGCCAGACGCCGAAAGGGCTCCGAGAAAACAATTCGGTCGTAGTCCTGTGTAAAAATCGACCTGTTCACTTGTTCCGAGTACTTTGGATCGTGCAGTCGTTCGTTCGACAGCAAGGTGCTCCATTCCATTTCAATAGTCCTTCGCTCAATAAAACAGATCGCAGCTTGATTACCTGAAGCTGTTTTGCTCTTAAAGCAAAGAAGGACCGTTTTCCGTTCTGACGCCCCAAAGCAGTAGACAGCCCATAGTCCCAGTCATTTGTAATTCGTAGGTCCGTGGATCGGGTCCGTGTGGCGCTTGGCCTGGCTACGTTGTTCCAGTTCGATAGACCAGGGCAAACACACCCGCAGCGAATGTACGGGTTGCCGGATGTCGTATTTGGGCAGCTCGTTTGACTTTGCAAAGTCCGACTTCTGCGCATTGCTTTCGTTGGTGCAGATTGAAGCGGATGTCAGAAATTCGCCTGAGGCGCTGAATCCAGAGTTAAAGACCTTATGTGCCGCAGCAGTTATTGGTAGCTAGGACACCAGCGAACTAAGCTGTGAGCCACCCGCCAAAACCGCCAAATTTGGTAAAAGTTGTCGTCCTACCCGACAAAAGTTGCGATTCAAGCCGGACAAGTTGCGATTCTTACCGGGCGACACACATGAAGTGGTTGGCTGGGATGGTAGGATTCGAACCTACGGTACACTGTACCAAAAACAGTTGCCTTACCACTTGGCTACATCCCAACGTGAGGCGGTAATTAAGCCCCTGAGCGCCGACGTGCAAGACCCGTTTTGGACAAAAATGGTGCAAAAATCCTGAACGCTCAGCAAATTGCATTGTGACAATCACGCTCCGAAGCCATGCAAGACAACCTTACTCTTTCGTAACATCAATCAGAATCGCGCCGGAGCGGGCGGAGGCTTCGACGGTTTCATGCGCCTGTGCCGTGCTTGTCAGTGGAAAAACCGCCTCTACCGGACAATCGAGCACATTCGCCTCAAGGGCGGTGTGTAGCCAATCAATAGTCTGCTGGCGCCGATCCTCTGGCAGCAGATAGATCAAGGCGATGTCGATGGTGACGGCCTTGAAAAGCAGCGGATAAAAGGGAAGGGTGGGTGACATTTCTTGCGCAGAACCATAAGCGGCAATAGTTCCGTTGGGGGCAATGACTTCGGTGTCAGTTTCAATGTTTTTGCCGAATTCGACCTCTACGATCCGCTCGATCAGCTGCCCATTGTTTGCATCCAGTATCTGTTGCGCAAGGTCGGTAGCGCTATAATCCAGAACGGTGTCGGCGCCAGCCCTTCGGCAGCGTTCAATTCCCGCCCCGCGCGCTGTCGCGATGACATTTGCACCGCCCCATTTTGCCAGTTGTACGGCAAGATGACCGACAGTCCCCGCGCCGCCTTGGATCAACAGGGTCTTGCCCGAGACCGGGCCATTCCCGAACACCACGTGAGCTGCGGTCAATCCGGGGATTCCCAGTATCGCACCGGTTTCGAAGCTGACATTGGAAGGTAGCGGAACGGCTTGCTTTGAGGGCAGGCAAATCGATGCTGCAGCGGTGCCAAAAGCGCGCTGCCATTGCCCGTTCCAAATCCACACCCGTTCTCCTATTCGAGACCGGGCGACATCCTGTCCAACTGCGCAGATAACGCCGGAACCATCGCTGTGCGGAATGATCTGGGGGAAGGCGGGTCTGGTGACACCAGGCCTTGAACCGGCGCGCGCCTTTACGTCTGATGGGTTCACGCCGGAATAAACCAGCTCCACGCAAACTTCACCAGGCTCAGGTACGGGAGGGTCAATTTCGATCAGTTTCAGCACGTCACTTGCTGCGCCAAATGTTTCGTAAGCAATTGCCTTCATCACGAACTTCCTTTGTGTTTTGGGCGGATCGAGACTAGCCTACCCTTGCGTCGCAGGAATGCCAGAGGCGATGCACTCATTTTTCGGAAGGTCAAGATGCGGGTGCTGCGTACGCCAGATGCAAGGTTTGACGGCTTGACCGATTTTCCTTATCGGCCGAATTACCTCGGCGTCGATGACACATCGGGTGGCGCGTTGCGGCTGCATTACCTGGACGAAGGGCCCGCCGCGACCAACACAATTCTCTGCATGCATGGCGAGCCGACGTGGAGTTATCTCTACCGCCATATGATTCCCGTTTTTGTAAAGGCGGGGCATCGTGTGGTTGCCCCCGACCTTGTGGGCTTTGGCAGGTCCGATAAGCCGGTGGAACGCTCAGATTATACGTATCAACATCATGTCGACTGGATGGCGGATGCGTTGGAGCAGTTGGACCTGCAGGACATTACGCTGGTCTGTCAGGACTGGGGCGGGTTGATAGGTTTGCGGCTACTTGCCGCGATGCCGCATCGCTTTGCCAGATTGGTCGTTGCAAATACCGCGCTGCCGACAGGTGATCAGCCGATGGGTCGGGCGTTTGAAAGTTGGCGCAGCTATTCTCAGGAAACGCAGGAGTTCCGTGCCGGAAGAATTGTCAGCGGCGGGACGGTTTCGAAACTGTCAGAGGCAGAGATCACCGCCTATGATGCGCCTTTTCCGGATGCATCCTATCAGGCCGGCGCGCGTGAATTCCCGATGTTGGTACCTGATCGTCCGGATGATCCAGCATCAGAACCTAACCGCGCCGCATGGCAGGTGTTGCGCCGCTTGCAGCTTCCGGTACTCACCGCGTTCGGAGCTGAAGACAAGGTTATGGCTGGCGGCGAAATCGCGTTCCAGCGCGAGATGCCCGGGGCAGCGGGCCAGCCCCATGTGATCCTGGAGAGAGCAGGGCATTTTCTTCAGGAAGATGTCGGGCCGGAGTTGGCAGCGATCATCAATCAATTCATTGCAGCCAACTGAGACGGCGTAGGTAGCCTCGTTATTCCCTGATCTCTTCCACGGAAACGCCCCAGAGGCGTGATTTTGGGGCCCATCCGCGATAGCCGCCGGATTTCAGCTGACACCATTCCGGACCACATTTGCCAAGCCGGGCAATCACACCGGCTTCGAGTGCCGCGTTTATGGGGGCTTCCGGATCGGGCCGCATATGCAAAGGCAACATATCTTGTTCCACGATCACGGTGCGGACGCCCGACAAGAGCGAGTAGTGGACCCATCCTCCCTGACCATCGCGGTCTTCGACGCGGCGCCAATGCCCGTGCTCTGCGGTGATTCGCAGCGGCATGTCGCGATGTTTGAAAACCCAGTCGATGCGATGGGTCAGCGACGGACCGCGCCGCACGTTGCCTTCTGCGGCTTTCATGGAAACGAACCGTGGCAAGGGAAGATGCGTGACCGGGCCTTTGTCTCGCGCAAGAGCAGGCTGGGCAGCAGCAGCAAAAACAAGCGCTGCGGCAAGGGCCGACAGGAAGAATTTGGTCATGACATCGCCCGTTATTCGTATTTTGCTCTTTTGAAGGCCCGAGGTTCTTGTGCCCCGTCGCCATCTCCGCCACCATGCCATGAAAAGCATCGTTGCGCCAAGTCCGGGGAGGCTCAAAATGTCAAAGCCAAAGCTGAGTGTTGTCGTTACGCGACGGTTACCCGAAGCGGTTGAAACACGTCTCTCTGAACTCTTTGACGTCAAATTACGGCAGGATGACACGCCGATGAGCAGATCAGAGCTATCGGAAGCTGTCAAAGCGGCTGACGTACTGGTCCCCACGGTAACCGATGACGTCGATTCTGCCTTGATCGGGCAGGCCAGCGACCGCCTGAAACTGATTGCGAACTACGGGGCGGGTGTCGATCACATAGATGTGTCAACAGCGCGTCAGCGCGGTATTCTGGTGTCGAACACGCCCGGTGTTCTGACCGATGACACGGCTGACATGACCATGGCGCTTTTACTGGCGGTCCTGCGGCGTATTCCCGAAGGGCTGTCCGTCATGCAATCCGATACGTGGGAAGGTTGGGCGCCGACCGCACATCTGGGTGGTCGTGTGGGCGGGCGTAGGCTTGGCATTTTGGGCATGGGGCGCATTGGTCAGGCGGTTGCGCGGCGGGCTGCGGCCTTCGGCATGCAGGTCCACTATCACAACCGGCGACGGTTACGCCCTGAAATCGAAGCAGACCTTGAAGCGACCTATTGGGAAAGCCTGGATCAGATGGTCGCCCGGATGGATGTCATTTCGGTGAACTGCCCGGCCACGCCCTCGACATTCCATCTGATGAATGCCCGTCGCTTGAAACTGATGAAGCCGGAGGCCGTGATCGTGAATACCTCGCGTGGGGAGGTCATCGACGAGAACGCGCTGACACGCATGCTGCGCGCGGATGAGATTGCCGGTGCCGGGCTAGATGTTTACGAACACGGGACCAAGGTGAACCCGCGTCTGCGTGAATTGAGTAACGTTGTCCTCCTGCCGCACATGGGCTCTGCCACCCGAGAAGGCCGGTTGGAAATGGGCGAGAAAGTGATCATCAATATCAAAACCTTTGACGATGGCCACCGGCCACCGGACCAGGTTGTACCTTCCATGCTTTGACTTCCCTCTCAACAGATCGGAGACGATATGCGCTATTTTCTCAGTGGACTGACCCTGCTAGCCGCTTCCGCGGTGCATGCACAGCAAGCCGCCGACGCGGTACAACCCGAAGCCGCGACACAAGGCGCATTTCAGGCGATCTCGCCGGAGGTGGCGACCGCGTTGGACGCAAAATTTGCCGGTGTCCCGGTCGAGGCGCAGAACTGGATGGTGGCCGCAGCCAACCCCTGGGCGGTCAAGGCCGGTGCCGATGCGCTGGCAAATGGTGGCTCTGCAGCGGACGCGCTGGTCGCCGTTCAGGCGATGCTTGGACTGGTTGAACCGCAGTCCTCCGGCATCGGCGGCGGTGCTTTTCTGGTGTATTATGACGCGGCGACCGCGACACTGACGACGCTCGACGGGCGCGAAACCGCCCCGCTTGCAGCAACACCGAGGCTGTTTCAGGACGGTGATGGCGAACCATTGGGTTTTTACGATGCGGTTGTGGGCGGTCTTTCGGTCGGAACGCCCGGTACTCCGGCCCTGATGGAGGATGCGCATGTGCGTTGGGGCAAGTTGCCCTGGGCAGATTTGTTGGCCCCGGCCATAGAGCGTGCCGAGAGCGGGTTTGACGTCTCCCCGCGACTGGCAGGCTTGATCGAGGGCGATGCGGAACGGCTCGGGCGATTTGCCACCACGTCCGAGTATTTCATGCCCGGAGGGACGCCGCTTGCGGCCGGTGATCTGCTGCAAAACCAAGCCTATGCCGACACGCTGCGCGCCATGGCGGATGGCGGTGCGCGGGCGTTTTACACCGGCGATATTGCGGCGGATATCGTGGCGACAGTGCAGGGGGCAGAAGGCAATCCCGGCGTGCTTTCTGCCGTTGATCTGAGCATTTACCGCGTCAAGGAGCGCCCGCCGGTCTGTGCGACCTACCGCGCGCACAACGTCTGCGGCATGGGACCGCCGTCATCTGGTGCTCTGACCGTTGGTCAAATCCTCGGGATGCTGGAAAACTATGACCTGAGTGCGGGGCCAAATGATCCGGAGGTCCGGCGTCTGATCGGCGATGCCTCGCGTTTGGCCTTCGCCGATCGTGGCCGTTACATGGCGGACAGTGATTTTGTCCCAGTGCCAACAGATGGGCTTGTTGCGCCTGCTTATCTGGCCGAAAGGGCCAAACTGCTGGGTGGTGATGCCGCGCTGGCTGAGGTTGCACCGGGGTCGCCGGAATTCGACCATGCGCTGATCTGGGCAGATGACGCCTCCATCGAACTGCCCTCGACATCTCATTTCGTGATCGTCGATGCGACGGGCAATGTGGCCTCGATGACAACAACCATTGAGAACGGGTTTGGCAGCCGGTTGATGGTGCGCGGATTTTTGTTGAATAATGAGCTGACCGATTTCTCTTTCCGCTCGCAGGCAGATGGCGTGCCCATCGCCAATCGGGTGGAGCCGGGCAAACGCCCGCGATCTTCCATGGCACCCAGCATCGTGATGAAAGACGGCGCACCGGTTCTGGCCATCGGCAGCCCGGGGGGCAGCCGCATCATCGGCTATGTCGCCGAAAGCATCATCGCGCATCTGGACTGGGGGATGGACGTGCAACAGGCCGTATCCGTTCCGCATGCGGTCAACCGGTTCGGCAAATACGATGTGGAGGAAGGCACCTCCGCCGAAGCCCTGACCGAAGCGCTGACGGGGATGGGGTTCGAGGTTGGCGCGCGTGCGCTTACGTCCGGGCTGCATGCCATCTCCATTGGTGAGACGCTGAAAGGGGGCGCTGACCCCAGACGTGAAGGCATCGCGCTGGGGCAATAGCCCGCGCGCGGTCAGGAGGAAGAACCCATGGTCAAACATGCCGATCTGCCGCGAAATGACACGGGGATAGAAACGGCTCTAGGAGTGTTGAAACAGCGCTTTGGGGAACGGTTGCAAACCGGTCAGGCCATTCGCGAGCAGCATGGGCATACAACCACATGGATCGAAAATCAGCCGCCCGATGCGGTGGTCTTTCCGGCCTCCACACAGGAGGTCAGCGACATTGTGACTGTCTGCGCGCAGCATGACGTGCCCGTCATTCCCTTTGGAACGGGCACGTCGCTTGAAGGGCATGTCAATGCGCCGGCGGGAGGCGTGTGCATCGACGTGAGCCGGATGGACAGAGTGGTTGAGGTCAATCAGGGCGATCTTGATTGCCGTGTGCAACCCGGTGTGACGCGCGAAGCGCTCAACACGCATCTGCGCGATCAGGGACTGTTCTTTCCGATTGATCCGGGGGCCAATGCCTCTCTGGGGGGGATGGCCGCCACCAACGCGTCGGGCACCAACGCCGTGCGCTACGGGACGATGAAGGACAATGTACTGGCGGTCGAGGCGGTGATGGCGGATGGCAGGATCATTCGCACAGGCACGCGCGCGCGAAAGTCATCCGCCGGGTATGATCTGACGCGTTTGCTGGTGGGTTCGGAAGGGACTTTATGCGTCATTACGGAGATCACCCTGCAGCTTCAGGGCATTCCCGAGGCGATAAGTGCCGCCAGTTGTTCTTTTGCCTCCGTGGATGCAGCCTGCCAGACCGTAATGTCGGTTATCCAATATGGTTTGCCGGTCGCCAGAATTGAGTTGCTGGACGAAACCACCGTCAAGGCCGTCAATGCCTATTCAAAGCTGAGTCTGCCTGAAACACCGCTTTTGCTGCTGGAGTTTCACGGGACTGAAGCCAGCGTGGCAGAACAGGCCGACATTTTCGGAGCCCTCTCGAAAGAGCATGGCGGGATCGGGTATCGGGCCACGGCGACAACGGAAGAGCGTAACAGGCTCTGGCAGGCGCGGCATGACGCCTATTGGGCGATGTTGCAGTATCGCCCGGGCGCGCAGGGGATCGCCACGGATGTTTGCGTCCCCATTTCCCGGTTGGCAGATTGTGTGGGGGAGGCGCAGGCCAAAGCGGCTGATCTCTCTTTGGTCGCACCAATTTTAGGCCATGCGGGGGACGGTAATTTCCACGTCTCTCTGCTGGTCGATATGGAGAATTCCGAAGAGCTGGACAGGGCCGCGGATTATGTCAGCTGGCTGAACGATCTGGCAATTTCAATGGATGGCACCTGCACGGGCGAGCATGGGATCGGGCAGGGCAAACGGCCCTATCTGGTCAAGGAACTGGGGGAGGCGACCCTTGTAATGTCGGCGATAAAACTGGCGCTCGACCCGCAGAACATCATGAACCCGGGGAAGGTTCTGCAATAGACAACGCAGTTGGAAAAAGACCGGTGGCCTGACGCCCATTTTACCCGCAGTGCCGAACACGGAGGCTCTTTTGCAAGGGGAGCTTCAGGCGGCCGCGGGCTTTGATGTCGCTTTCTCTCCATGACCGGTCGGGCGCGTTTTGCGCCGTTTTTCATCAACGGCTAATGCTACCCAAACAGATTGTCATGGAGCCTGTGTGATGAAAACCCAAGTCAAAGCCCTTGTCGTCGGCGGCGGTGCCGTTGGGACGTCCATTGCCTATCACCTTGCACGCGCCGGGTGGGACGACGTGATGCTGCTGGAACGCGACGAGCTGACTTCGGGCTCTACTTGGCATGCGGCCGGACTGCTGCCCTATTTCAACATGTCTTATGCGACAACACACATCCACGACTACTCGATCCGTTTCTACAAAACGCTGGAGGAAGAGACCGGTCTGAATGCAGGCTTTGCCGTGGTTGGCAACCTGCGGATGGCACAGACGCAGGAGCGTATGGACGAATACATGCTTTATGCCTCCACTGCCGAGACCTGTGGCGTGCCATATCAATGGATGACGCCCGATGAGATCAAGGCAAAATGGCCGCTCATTCGCACGGACGATCTGAAAGGTGCGCTCTATCACCACACGGATGGCTATATAAACCCCGCAGACGTGACGATGGCCATGGCCAAGGGCGCGCGGCAACGCGGCGTGATGATCGAACGCAAATGGCAGGCCGATGCTTTCCACTGGAACGGCACGCATTGGGAAGTGACCGCGACCAAAATGGCGGAAAAGGGCGGCAATCTGGTGCCCACGGAAGAACAGGTGGTGATCACGGCTGAACATGTTGTCACCGCCTCCGGCAACCACGCGCAGCGTACCGCCAAGATGCTCGGGATCAAGATGCCCGCAATCCCGGTGGAACATCAGTTCATCGTCATGGATCAGGACCCTGAACTGGTGAAATTCCGCGCCGAAGGCAATGTCGAGCACCCGGTCATCCGCGATGCTGATGCGCAATCCTACGTGCGCGAAGAGCGTGGTGGCTGGATCTTGGGCGTCTACGAGAAAAACGCGCCTGCGCGGTTTGAATACGGTGTGCCGGACAGTTTCCGAGCCGATCTCTTCCAACTCGACCTCGAACGGATCGAAGAGCAGTATATGGCGATGATCCACCGCGTGCCTTCCTGCGAGCAAAGCGGGCTCAAGGACGATTTCAACGGACCCATTTGCTATACGCCCGATGGCAACCCGCTGGTTGGCCCGGCGCCGGGCCTGCGCAACATGTGGCTGGCCGAGGGCTTTTCTTTTGGGATCACCGCCGCGGGCGGAACGGGTTATTACCTTGCGCAACTGATGGTTGAGGGGGAGGCAGAGATTGACATGGCTTCGCTTGATCCAAAGCGCTACGGCGACTGGATGACCACCGAATTTGCCGCGCGCAAGAATGAGGAATGCTACGACCACGTCTACATCCTGCATCACCCGGATGAAGAGCGCCCGGCCTGCCGCCCGTTGCGCACATCCCCGGCCTATGACCGGCAAGCTATGCGCGGGGCGCAGTTTGGATTTGTAAACGGGTGGGAAAGACCCAATTATTTTGGCCCACAGGACGCGCCAGACACTTTCGATCACGACGCGCGCAGCTTCCGCCGAGGCGGTTGGTGGCAATATGCTGTTGATGAGGCGAAAGCGATCCGCGAAGGCGTTGGTCTGATTGATGCCACGGCCTTTACCAAACACTTGGTCAAAGGCCCGGGGGCCACGCAATTCCTGGACTGGTTCACGTGCAACAAGCTTCCCAATGTGGGCCGTATCAATCTGACCTATGCGCTTACAGGGCATGGCACCACCCGGACCGAATACACCATCGTGCGGCTGGCGCAGGACGAATACTATCTTGTCTCAGCCGGTGCCTGGACAGCCTATGACGCGGATTACCTGCGCAAGGCGATCGAGGATAAAGCACCGGAGCTCGGCTATATCGAATGCCATGATGTGACCACGCAGTGGGGCGTCTTTGCTATCGCGGGTCCAAAATCGCGCGATGTGCTGAACGAAATCGTCAAAGATGCAGACCCGGCCACTGTGCTGTCAAACAAGCGGTTCCCGTGGCTGACCATGCGCAATATCGAACTGGGCATGTGCCCGGTGCGCGCCATCCGCGTGGCCTATACCGGCGAGCTGGGCTGGGAATTGCATCACCCCATCGAGATGCAGAACTACCTGTTCGATCAGCTCGAAAAGGCCGGTGAAAAGCACGGGATGAAACTGGTCGGTGCGCGCGCGCAGAACTGGCTGCGGCAGGAGAAATCCTATCGTGCCTTCGGCACTGAACTGGGGCGCGACGCCACGCCGCTGGAGGCCGATTTGCCGCGCTTTGTGGACCTGTCCAAAGACTTTCACGGCAAGGCTAAAATGGAAGAGATCGGTATGCGGTCCAAATGCGTCACCCTGTTGATCGACGGGCCGGAAGATGCCGATCCTTGGGGGCGCGAGGTGCTGTACCACGGGGAGACACGTGTCGGACGGCTGACCTCCGGCGGGTATTCCGTGGCCTTTGGGAAAAGCATCGGGATGGGGTACGTCACGCCGGATCTGGCGGTCAAGGGCACGAGGCTGAAAGTGAAAATGCTCGATCAGCTTTGGGATGCCGAGATTGTCGAGGACAGCCCATATGATCCCAAAAACGAACGCATTCGGATCGACGGATAAGGCGTCGAAAGCGCGGTGGGTCAGCCCTTTTTCGCGATGAAGGCAAGATTGTTGGCGGGCATTTCGACACGTTCAATTGTCGATGCGCCCGCCGCGTTCAGGCAGGTCTCGATGACGCTGTCGTTTTTGTAGCCAATATCGGGATCGGCAGCGCGCAGGTCTGCGTCAAACCGCCTGTCGCCTTCACTGGTCAATTGCCCGTTTCGCCTGAAAGGACCATAGAGAATGAGCCGCCCGTCTGGCCGGAGGGCTTTCAGGGCTTCCGACAACACTGTCTCGCTGCTCGGCATGTCGATCAGGTGCAGAAGATTTATCACAACGATCAAACTGTTGTCCGAATGGCACCGGTGCCAATCCGTTTGAGCGGCATCAAGGGCCAAGGCCGGTCGAATGTTCGTCATCCCGGCATCAGCCGCATAGGCATTGATGCTGGCAAGCCGTGCAGGATCAACCTCGGTTGGCTGCCAAACCAGTTCTGGCAGGGCTGCCGCGAATGCAGTCACATGCTGGCCGGTTCCACTGGCGATTTCCAGCGCGGCACCGGTTTTGGGTGCGAATTTGGCAAGCAGGCCAACCAGCGCATCCGCATTGCGCGCAGCGGCGGGCGCATGCAGCTTCGCGCCATCAGTTTGTTGCGCCACACTGGCATTGGATGGAATTTTAGACACTACCGCAACCTGTCTGGCGTGAGGGCTACCACAACATCTGCATCAATCCCGGGCGTCTTTCCCAGAACCAGGTCGGCCAAAAGAGTTGATGCCGCAGGCGCGGTTTGAAACCCATAACCGCCCTGGCCAGCACACCAGACAAATTCCGGCTTTACCGGGTCACGCCCCAAAACGAGCGTCCGGTCGGGAGCGAAACTGCGTAACCCGGCCCAGCTGGATTGAAGCTGCGTGACAGGTTCCGTCACCACTTCTTCGTAGCGTGCCAGCCCCTCTGCCAACGTCAGGTCTTCGGCCCAGGCATCATGGGGCTCAACCGGGTCTTCGTCTGCGGGCGAGACCAGTAGAAACCCAGCGTCCGGTTTGGCATACCAGGTCTCGCCAACGCCAAAGAATATCGGCCATTTTCCAACATCATGACCTCCGGGCGCCGGGATGCGTGCAACAGAGCGTCGATGTGGCACGATGTGCAGCGGCTCGACACCAGCCATCTCTGCGATTGTATCGGCCCAGGCGCCAGCGGCGTTGATCAGAGTTGGTGCGTGAAACTGTTCTTCGCCGCAGGTAACTTTCCACTCTCCGTTTGCGTAATTTATGCTTTCCACACGTCGACCTGTTTCGACGCGCCCACCGGATCGGCGCACGGTACGGGCGAAATCCTGCAAAAGCCGATCCGTGTCGATGTCGAGCGCCTCCGTATGATAGGCCGCCAAGGCAACCTTCCGGGCATCAAGAATAGGGACGAGGGCCAAGGCTTCCGCCACTGTGACCGGTTCAGTGCCAAGAGTGGCCACATCTTTCTCGAAGGCGTCGCGTTCATGGCTCCGGGCAATGAGCAGCAGGCCGCGCGGGCTGAGATAGCCGTTTGTCTGAAGATAACCAAAACTGGCCCCATTCAGCGCCTGTACGCTGGGCGCGCCGTAATTCTGTTCGATCAGTGCGGCGGACCGGCCCGAGGCATGATAGCCAAGGGAGCCTTCTGCTTCCAGAACCAGTACATTGGCTGTCTCTGAGAGGCGCGCGGCAACGGATAGTCCAGCGATGCCGCCTCCAATGACGATGATGTCCGTCATGCCTGTTCTTCGATACGGTCCGTGGCAGGTGGCGGTGTCGGGCTGAGGGCTGCAAGTCGTGCATAGAGTTCCGCATCCATATCGAAATGCATCGCGGCAAGAGAGGGCCCGAGTTGCTCTGCGGAGCGCGCCGAAGTGATGGGCGTCGGGCCCATCGGGTGCGCTGCGGCCCAGGCCACGGCCAGCGTTGGCGCATCAACCCCAATATCGGCAGCGACCTTAGCCAGACCGACGGCGGCCTGATGCATCCAGTCCAGGCCGTAGCGTGCGGCGTACCGGTCGTCTTCGATCAACCTGCCGCCTCCGCCAGCTGCATACTTGCCAGTCAGAAGTCCACCCCCCAATGGCGAATATGGGGCGCACGCCACATCCTGATCGGCACACATCGGCAGAATTTCAACCTCTGCCTGACGTTTCACGAGATTGTACATCGGTTGCAGAATGTCGATTGTGAGATCGAATTTTGCTGCAATGCCAATGGCTTTGACAACCTGCCATGCGGCGAAGTTGGACACACCGATATAGCGGATTTTTCCAGCGTTTTTGAGTTCCGCCAGAGCCTCCATGCTCTCGTGCAAATCCGTGTCCGGATCGAAGCGGTGCATGTATAGGACATCAACCATGTCCATGTTCAGACGCTGGCGAGAAATTTCGAACGATTGAGAGATGTTCTCCTTGGAACCGCCCCCTGTGTAGGCCGCCTTGGTCGCGATGATCAGGCGGTCGCGTTGATTGCCAAGCAGGGCACCAAGCAGTTTTTCGGAAGCGCCGTCGTTATACACATGTGCCGTGTCGAAATGTGTGACACCTGCGTCAATAGCTGCGTCAAACATCGCGCGGGAAGCGGCTTCATCAGCGCGACCGCCAAATTGCATGGTGCCAAACGCGAGGCGGCTTGCGGGGGTCCCATCCGGGCTGGTCAGAATTCTAGTCATGAATGCAGAAGTGGCATGCACCTGCGGGCCATGCAATATTCAATTCAATTGCGGAACAGAAAAGAGGCGCTTCATGATCATCGCAGATAAAGCGGTACTTGCGGGCACCGCGCGTGATGCATCCGGCCCCGGCTGGAGCAGCCTGCGGTTGCTGGTGAAATCCGATGGCATGGGGTTTTCCATGACGGAAACCAGGGTGTTTCCGGGCGCGGTTCTCAACCTTCACTATAAAAACCATGTGGAAGCCTGTTATTGCATTGGTGGTCGCGGAACGGTTGTCGAGTTGGAGTCTGGGACGTCTCACGACATCACACCCGGTGTTCTGTACGCGCCAAATGCGCATGATCGTCACGAGGTGCATGTCACGGGCCCCGAAGCCCTGCATCTGATTTGCGTGTTCTCACCGGCCTTGCAGGGCGATGAAGTTCACGGTCCCGATGGCAGCTATGCCTCTTCCTGAGGAACCGCACCCTCTGGCAGTGCGGCAAGTACAAATGCAATGACTTTTTTGCGGCTCATCTCGCAGGGATACAAACGTGCACCTGTGGTCAATCGGTAGTAATTGAAACTGATGTAATCTTTGCCCCCCAGTTCCTCCGCAACCAGCTTTGTCGATTTGCCGTCGTTGAATTGTGTTTTTGTGGCGATATAGCGACGCCCCTTTACACGCGCGTAAAAGGTGCCGTGTGGCAATGCGTCCAATGCCTGGGCCAAGCTACGCAAGGGGTCGTCGTTCAAGATTTCTGACCAATTTTTGGCTCTGTCCCCGCGCGTATGCGTGCAATATTGGAACGATGGCGCCAGAAGACAATCAGGGTGAGCAGGACGCTCAGCATCGTGGCCTCGGGCACGCCAAGTAAAATCATCAATACCGTCGATGATGCAGCGGATACCAACGCGCCCATAGACGAAATGCGCGAAACCAGCGCACCGATCAGCCAGGCGACGCAGCAACCCACACCAACCGGAAAGCTCAAAGCCAGCACGATGCCCAGAAACGTGGCCACCCCCTTGCCGCCAGCGAATTTCAGCCAGATCGGGTAGCAATGGCCCAGCATGGCCATCAACCCGGCAATCTGGGCAGTGTCTTCACTTCCAAACTGGCGGGCGATCAGCACTGCCACAGCGCCTTTGCCTGCGTCCAGCAGAAGTGTCAGGGCCGCAGCGGTTTTGTTGCCTGTCCGCAGGACATTTGTCGCACCGATATTGCCGGACCCGATCTGCCGCAGATTGCCCAGCCCCATGATCCGTGCCAGCACCAGACCAAAGGGAATGGAGCCCAGCAGGTAGCCAAACAGGCCCCAGGCGGCGAGGGCGGTCGCTGTATGTTCAATGATCGGCATCAGGATGTCTCGTAGACGCAGGTTCCGGCAACATAAGTCGCCAGCACCTTGCCCTGCATCCGCGCGCCATCAAAGGGGGTATTGCGCGATTTTGAGCGCAGCGTGGCGCGATCCATCAGGAATGGCACGTCCGGATCAAAGAGCACCAGATCCGCCGGGCTGCCGACACGCAGACGACCGCTTTCCAGACCAAGCCGCTTAGCCGGGTTGAGCGACATCGCGCGCCACAACGTGGGCAGGTCGATCAGCCCCGCATGATAAAGCCGCATCGCCGCAGGCAGCAGTGTTTCCAAGGCAACGGCACCCGATGCGGCCTCTTCAAATGGCAGGCGTTTGCTTTCCTCGTCCTGCGGTGTGTGCATGGAAGAGATCACGTCGATCAGGCCATTTTTGACCGCTTCGGCAACGGCCAACCGGTCCTGTTCGTCGCGCAAGGGTGGCTTCAGTTTGAAAAACGTACGGTAGTCCGCCACGTCCAACGCATTCAGCGTCAGATGGTGGATCGACGTGCCCGCCGTGATATCAAGCCCGTTGGCCTTGGCACGTTCCAGCGCGGGCAGGGCGCGGGCGCAGGTGATCTGGTCCGCGTGGTAGCGCGCGCCCGTCATCTCTATGAGCGCGATGTCCCGGTCGAGCGCCATGCGTTCCGCCATGGGCGACACCGCGGGCAGGCCGCGCAGGGAGGCGAATTTTCCGGATGTGGCCGCCGCACCCCGGCTGAGCCCCGGATCCTGCGGGTGCGCAATGACCAGCGCGTCGAGGCTGCGCGCATAGGTGAGGGCTCTGGAAAAAACCTTGGTGTCCGTCACCACCCGGTCGCAATCAGTGAAGGCAACGGCACCCGCATCCATCAAGAACCCGATCTCTGTCATCTCGCGGCCTTCGCGCCCTTTGGTCAGCGCGGCCATGGGCAACACATTGACCGGCGCGACCTCATTTGCCCGGCGCGTGACGAATTCCAGGGTTTCGGGGCTGTCGATGGCAGGTTCCGTATCGGGGCGCGTGACCATGGTTGTGATGCCACCCGCCGCCGCTGCCAACCCCGCCGAGCGGTAGCTTTCTTTGTGTCGGTCACCGGGTTCGCAGACCTTGACGCCCAGATCGACAATGCCGGGCGCGAGATATTTGAGATGACAGTCAATGACACGACCGGACGTCAGGCGCGGTGCGTCTTTCGGCAGGTGTTTGGTGATGCGCCCGTCTTCGACAACCAGCCCGCCGACCTTGATCTCATCGGTTTCCGGATCAACGATGCGGGCGTTCAGAAAGGTCAGTTTGGTCATTGCAGGTGGCTCCCACAGGCGGCGTGTCGTCGGTTGTCGGAAGACCGCGCGCCAAAAATCCTCATCACGCCCCCACCCAGATCATCAGGCCCACCACCGCGAAGGCGACCAGCAGGGCAACCATGGCCACGCGGCCGGACATCTTCGGGTCTTTGGGCTCATTCATGGCATCATATCCTTTGGGCTCATGCCAGCACCCACCAGATTGCCAAGCCGATCACCAGGATGATTGTGAGAACAACCATCACGCTCCCGGCGGGACCGCGCTTTGTGGCAGGTTGTGTTGCCGGGGTGCCGCTGTAGGGTTTGGCGCTGTCGGTGCTCAGGTCAACGCTGCGCCGGGCGGGTTTGGGTTCGGTGTAACTGCCGATCAGGGTCAGATCGGCGCTCGGGGTCAGTACGGCGGGTGCGCCGGCAAAACTGCTGGAGAATAGCAACAGCACATATCCTTCCAGCGCCTCCAGTTTGCCGCGATCCGCCGTAAGCGCTTCATCGTCAACCGCATAGCCATCTCTCAGATAGGCGCTCAATCCCACGCCCGTCAGATCGGCAACCGGAAAAATCTCCACACTGGCGGTGTTCAGATGCGGGCTGCCAAGAAGTTGGCGGGCCAGATCGGCCTTGGGCAGGGTCTTGAGCGCGCCGGCCACCTCCGCCGGGGCCATGTTTATGGCAAAGACGCGGATCACGCCGCTCTCTGCCGGTTTGATTTCGATGCTCCGGTTCATGCAGGCGCCACCCGGGTTAATCGCAAGTTCTGCGCCAACAGGTCCATGGTGGCCATGCGCACCGCAACGCCCATCTCGACCTGATCCTGAATGACGCTGCGGTTGATGTCATCGGCCAACGTGCCGTCAATCTCCACGCCACGGTTCATCGGGCCGGGATGCATGACAATCGCGTCCGGTTTGGCATGTTTGAGCTTTTCCGCATCCAGCCCGTAGCGATGGTAATATTCGCGCTCAGACGGAATAAACCCACCGTCCATACGCTCTTTTTGCAGGCGCAGCATCATCACCACATCGACGTCCTTCAGACCGTCTTCCATGCTGTCAAAGACCTCGACCCCGAATTCTGCAATGCCCGAAGGCATGAGGGTCGGCGGGCCGATCAGACGCAAGCGGTTTTCCATTTTGCCCAGCAGCATGATGTTTGAGCGCGCCACCCGGCTGTGGGCGATATCGCCGCAGATCGCGATGGAAAGCCGGTGCAACCGGCCTTTCGCCCGACGGATCGTCAGCGCATCCAGCAGCGCCTGCGTGGGGTGCTCGTGACGCCCATCGCCTGCGTTCAAAACCGCGCAATTGACCTTTTGCGCCAGCAAATCCACGGCTCCCGAATGCGGATGCCGCACAACCAGCAAATCGGGATGCATGGCGTTCAGCGTCAGGGCCGTGTCGATCAAGGTTTCGCCCTTTTTGACCGAACTGGCCTGCATTGCCATGTTCATCACATCCGCCCCCAGCCGTTTGCCTGCGATCTCAAAACTCGCCTGCGTGCGCGTGGAATTCTCAAAGAACATGTTGATCTGGGTCAGACCCGCCAGCGCGTCGGCGTGTTTGTCGGGTTGTCTGTTCAGAGCCGCGTAGGTGTCCGCCAAATCCAGTAACGTCGTGATTTCTTCGGGGCGCAGGGCCTCGATGCCAAGCAGATGGCGGTGCGGGAACGTCATGGGCGGCAACCTATCGTGATTTGCCACCTTATAGGGATGGCGGGCCGGGCGGGCAAGCGGTGCCTGCCTGCGCAACGGCTGTTCAGTTCCGTCAATCCGGCGCGTAGAGTGGGGGTATGGAATCAGCCGAATATCATCACGCACTGGCCCTTTTGGATTGGCAGGTCAAACTTGGCGCGACCGAGGCGATTTGCGACGCACCAGTGAATTGTTACGCGTTGCCGGATACGCTCGCCAAGCCCCGAAACGTGCCGCAGGCTGCGGCGAAACCAATGACCGCCAGCGCTCAGCCCGATCCGGTTGCTGAGGCCAGCAGATTGGCGGAAATGGCGCAGGATCTGGACGCGTTGCGCGCAGCTCTTGCGGGATTTGAACACTGTGAGTTGAAACGCGGCGCACGCAATCTTGTCTTTTCCGATGGCATCCCGGGCGCGCCCGTGATGATCATCGGGGAGGCGCCGGGACGCGATGAGGACCGCGAAGGACTTCCCTTTGTCGGGCGTGCAGGCCAGTTGCTGGACCGGATGCTGGCAGCCATCGACATGGGTCGCGCGCGTGCGGATGCGCCTGTCTACATCACCAATGTTCTGCCGTGGCGTCCCCCCCAGAACCGTGATCCACATCCCGAAGAGATAGCAATGATGCGTCCGTTTCTTGAACGTCATATTGCTTTGGCCGATCCGCAAGTGATTGTGATCATGGGAAATATCAGCGCGCAGGCGCTTTTGGGAAAGAGAGGCATCACCCGCCTTCGGGGCAACTGGACCGAGTGCTTTGGGCGCCCCGCGTTGCCGATGTTCCATCCTGCCTATCTGCTGCGCCAGACGGGCGCGAAACGCGAAGCCTGGGCCGATCTTTTGAGCCTCAAGGCACGGGTGGGCAATGGTTGATCTGGTCATGCTCGTGGCATTCATACCGGCGGCACTTGCGCTGAATGTCACGCCGGGTGCGGATATGATGTTCTGTCTGGGACAGGGTATCAGGTCGGGGCCTCGTGCGGCTTGGGCTGCCAGTGCGGGCATATCGACGGGCAGTATGATTCACGTCCTGTTGGCAGGTGCTGGCCTGAGCACTTTGGTTGCGACGTTGCCTTATGCGTTTGATACTATCAGATGGGTTGGGGTTGCTTACCTGCTATGGTTGGCGGCGCAAGCCTTGCGTCGCCCGGACGCTCCCACGCAGGATCAGAACGCGCCAAGAGGACGACCCTATGGCGCAGGCCTTTTGGTAAACCTGACGAATCCCAAGGTCATCCTCTTCGTATTGGCGTTCATCCCGCAGTTTGTCGACCAGAACGCCGGCCCGATATGGGTTCAGTTCTTGCTCTTCGGTGCGATCATTTCTGTCTGCGGTTTCTTTGTAAACGGGCTTGTCGGGGTATTTGCAGCGTCATTGGGTCAAAGGCTTGCCAACGGCAGCCGGGTTCTGGATTGGATAAGTGCGGGGATATTTACGGCACTTGCCGGACGACTCACCGTATTGGAGAAAGCTTGAAATGAGCCGAATTGACACAGCGCTCGACTTCGTGCCCGTCCGCATCGCGATCCTGACCGTATCGGACAGCCGCAGCATTTCCGAAGACAAGTCAGGTGATGTTCTGGTGGCGCGGTTACTCGGCGCTGGCCACGAACTTGCGGATCGGCGGATATTGCCGGATGAGCGCGACCAGATCGCCGGGCAATTACGTGTCTGGTGTGAAGATAACGCCGTTGACGTGGTGATTTCCACTGGTGGTACCGGCCTGACCGGGCGCGATGTTACAGTTGAAGCGCACCGTGATGTCTATGAAAAGGAGATTGATGCCTTTGGTACGGTCTTCACCATTGTCTCGATGCAGAAAATTGGCACCAGCGCCGTACAAAGCCGCGCCACGGGAGGGGTGGCCAATGGTACCTATCTTTTTGCGCTGCCGGGCAGCCCGGGTGCCTGCAAAGATGCCTGGGATGAAATACTGGTTAAACAGCTCGATTATCGCCACCGGCCCTGCAATTTTGTCGAGATCATGCCGCGTTTGGATGAAAACCAGCGACGGAAATGACATCCTGATACGTAACACCCTTGTGGGTTGGTATTTTTTTCGGCCCAGCTAGGTTATATATGGGATTGAACAAGCCAACAGGACGACGGCAAAATGCGGTTCTTGCGCCAAAGCATGATCGGACTATTTCTGGCGGCGATCTCGTTGGGATTGCTGATTTTTGCTGGTCAGATGATCCGGGACGCCGTGCAGGATCGCCTCAACGCGGATGCCGCGCCGCAGACAGCGCGCGAGCGTGTTTTTGCGGTGAACGTCCTGCGGGCGGAGGCGCAGAGTATCGTGCCAATTCTGGAAACATTCGGAGAAGTCGCGTCCCGTCGTACGCTTGAACTGCGCGCTGCCGTTGGCGGGCGTGTGGTTGAGCTTGCCGGAAACTTCGAAGATGGTGGTGCGGTGCGCACGGGGGAGGTTCTGGTTCGGATTGATCCCGCAGATATGCAATCGGCGCTGGACCGGCTTAAGGCTGATCTGGCGGATGCAGAGGCTGAAGGCCGTGATGCGGCCCGTGCGCTCGATCTCGCGCGCGACGAGGAAGCTGCCGCAGAAGACCAGGTGGCATTGCGACAAAAGGCATATCGGCGACAGGTTGACTTGGCAGCACGCGGTGTCGGTACATCGGCCGCTGTCGAAGAGGCAGAACTGGCCGCTGCAGCGGCCCGCGCGACCGTGTTGGCGCGCAGACAGGCCGTCACGCTGGCCGAAGCCCGTATCGATCAGGCAGCGACCAGACTGTCACGGTCCCGGATCGCTCTGGATGAAGCACGTCGAAATCTTGAAGATGCTTCTATCGAGGCACCTTTTGATGGGACGTTGAGCGAGACCGCAATCGTCGAAGGGCGATTGGTGTCCGTAAATGAGCGGTTGGCAGATCTGATTGATCCCAACGATCTGGAAGTGGCTTTTCGATTGTCGACCGCACAATACGCGCGACTGCTTGATGCGAATGGCGATCTGGTCGCTGCCAAGGTCACGGCGACACTGGATGTGACAGGGGTTGATCTTGAAGCAACCGGAACGGTAAGCCGTGTCAGTGCTGCGACCGGCGAAGGGCAGACGGGGCGCCTTGTTTTTGCGCGTCTTTTCGAAGCGCGCGGGTTTCGTCCGGGCGATTTTGTGACCTTGAATATCCACGAACCGACCCTGGACGATGTGGTGCGCCTGCCAGCGAGCGCGCTGGATGCGCAAAACCAGGTCCTGGTGATTTCGGGAGAAGATCGCCTCGAAATATTGGATGTAGCCTTGTTGCGCCGACAAGGGGACGAAGTTCTGGTGCAGGGTGAAGGATTGGCGGGCCGTGAAGTGGTAACCAGCCGGACGCCGCTTTTGGGGCCGGGCATTGCGGTGCGCCCCTTGCGAGGAGAAGGACGCAGTGAAGCAGCCGTGCCGGATATGCTCGAGCTGACCGAAGAGCGTCGCGCAAAACTCGTGGCCTTTGTGCAGGGCAATCTGCGCATGCCGCAGGATGCCAAGGAAAAGACCCTTGCGCAACTCGCCGAGCGAGAAGTGCCCGCCAAGATGGTTGCCCGCATCGAAAGCCGTATGGGGGGATAGCGTATGGCACGGCAAATTCCCCAAGCGGCCAGTGGCATCCTTTCCTATTTCACGCGTCACCGAACAATCGCCAATCTCCTTTTCGTGTCGCTCATTATTGCCGGGCTGGCGGCCCTGCCGAACATGCGGACGCAGTTTTTCCCTGATGTCATTCTGGACAAGGTGACGGTTTCGACGAATTGGGATGCAGCAGGACCTGAAGAGGTCGACCGGGCAATTGTGCAGCTTCTGGAGCCTGCATTGCTGGCCGTGGAAGGTGTGGAAAGCTCAGCCTCCATCGCGCGCGAGGGTTGGTCTCGGATCACTCTGAGTTTTGAGCCTGATTGGGACATGTCGCGCGCCGCTGACGATGTTCAGAGTGCGGTGGATGCGGTCACTGAGCTTCCGGAGGACGCAGATGAGCCGGAGGTCCGTCGTACCGTGTGGCGGGACCGTGTCACCGATGTTGTAATCAGCGGGCCGGTGGCGCCGGAACAGTTGGCGCAATTTGCCGATGAACTGGTGGTGCGATTGTTCGCGGCAGGTGTCACACGAACGACAATCCGGGGCGTTGCCGCGCCGCGTACATTGGTGGAGGTGCCGTCCGCGCGATTGATCGCGCATAACATCAGCATGGCGGAAATCGCGGCGGCCATCGCTGCGGAAGCAGATACAGACCCCGCCGGCGATGTGTCGGGCTCAAACGCCCGCGTCAGAACCGGTGTCGAAAAACGCGCGCCCGACCAGATTGCCGATATTGTCCTGCGATCCGAGCCCAATGGTGCGAAATTGCGGATCGGCGATCTGGCCACTGTCTCACGCGAAGGCAGTGATCGCGAGCGCAGCTATCTTGTCGGCGTCAATCCGGCGATTTCTGTCAGGGTGGATCGATCCGCAAGGGGCGATGCGGTGGGTATTCAGGCAAAGGTCGAGGATGTCGCTGAAAAGCTTGAAGCAACCCTGCCCAATGGGGTCACCATCGAACTCATTCGCACGCGTGCCGCCGCGATCACCGGGCGCCTGGACATCCTGATCGACAATGGGTTGATCGGTCTCGGTCTGGTCGTGTCCCTGCTGTTTTTGTTCCTGAATGCCCGGACGGCTTTCTGGGTCGCAGCCGGTATCCCGGTTGCAATGATGGCTGCGATTTCTTTAATGTATGCGGCTGGCATTACGCTCAACATGATTTCCCTTTTCGGCCTGATCATCACATTGGGGATCGTGGTCGACGATGCCATCGTGGTTGGTGAACACGCGGACCATCGCGCGCGGCGGTTCAATGAAACGCCGTATCAGGCAGCGGAAAATGCCGCGCGGCGGATGGCGATGCCGGTATTCGCCGCCACTTTGACCACCGTGATTGCCTTTTTTGGACTGGTTGCGATCGGAGGCCGTTTTGGATTGTTGATCAGAGACATCCCGCTGACGGTTATTGCCGTTCTGGTCGCATCGCTGATCGAGTGTTTTCTGATATTGCCCAACCATATGGCGCACGCACTTGCCGCGCAGGCCAAGGAACGTTGGTACGATTGGCCCAGCAGGCAGGTCAATCGCGGGTTCAGATGGGCGCGTGAAACCCTGTTCCGCCCGTTGATGGCTGGTGTGATCCGGGCGCGCTATGTGGTTCTGGCCGGTGTCGTCGCGATACTGGCCAGTCAGGTTGCCATCTTCATCCGGGGCGACGTGCAATGGCGGTTTTTCAATGCGCCTGAACGGTCTTCTGTGACGGGCAACTTTGCCATGGTGGATGGCTCAACACGGCAAGATACGCTGGAAATGACA
Source organism: Roseobacter sp. EG26 (assembly GCF_049830555.1). Classification (NCBI taxonomy): domain Bacteria; kingdom Pseudomonadati; phylum Pseudomonadota; class Alphaproteobacteria; order Rhodobacterales; family Roseobacteraceae; genus Roseobacter; species Roseobacter sp. EG26. Next base: position 137,854 of record NZ_JBNBLH010000004.1, on the reverse strand, counting down.
CGTGAATTGCAACGTGCCACCGCCGAAGTGGCCGCAGAATACGAGGCGCGCTACGGTCTCAACCCGGTGGAGCATGTTCTGTCGGAGGTGGGTGGCACCACGGGGCGCGGTCTGGACGGCATGGACATCAAGGACAAAGACCTTCTTGGTGCGATTTCCATTCAGCTGATTGATGCGGATCTCAGACCTTATTCAAGCTTTGCCTTTGTCGGTGATTTGCAAGAGCGGGTGGTGAACCATCCCCTGACCGAAGTTGTCTCGTTCCGCGGGTGGCGTTCCGGCCCCGGCGGCGATGCCTTGAGTGTTCGGCTTTCAGGCGGCGACACGGACACTTTGAAAGCCGCAAGCCTTGATCTGCAAAACGAGCTACGCCAATACTCGGAAGTCTCAGCGCTGCAGGACAACCTGTCCTATGATAAGGAAGAACTGATCCTTGACCTCACCGCACAGGGCCAGGCGCTTGGCTTTACGATTGATGACCTGGGACGTGTCTTGCGCAACAGGCTCGGCGGGATCGAAGCCGCGACCTATCCGGACGGGCCGCGCAGCGCGACCATAGATGTTGAACTTCCCGCAGGCGAATTAACGGCCGACTTCCTTGACCGGACACAATTACGCACACCGGCAGGCGAATATGTACCGCTGGCTGATATCGTGAGCGTGCAACGACGGATCGGTTTCAGCACGGTGCGGCGCGAGAACGGGATCAGGACGATTTCGGTTACCGGAGACATCTCCGAGGACAATCCCGCACGCGCCGCTGAGATCCAACAGGCACTGGAGCAGCAAATCCTGCCACGCATCGCCAGTGAGCGGCAGATCGAATGGCAGCTTGCCGGGTTGGCAGAGCAGGAAGACACCTTTCTGAATGAAGCGATGACGGGGCTCATATTGTGCCTTTCGGGCATATATCTCGTATTGGCCTGGGTTTTTGGCAGTTGGACCCGCCCAATGGTTGTCATGGCGATCATCCCCTTCGGGCTTGTCGGGACGATCTATGGGCATGTGTTGTGGGATGTCCCCTTGAGCATGTTCACGGTGGTGGGCCTGCTGGGCATGACCGGAATTATCATCAACGATTCCATTGTGCTGATCACCACCATCGACGAATACGCGCAGGATCGTGGGCTGATCCCTTCGATTATTGAGGGTACTTCCGACAGGCTGCGCCCGGTTATGCTCACAACGATGACCACAGTTTTGGGCATGGCACCGTTGCTCTATGAGGGCAGCCGGCAGGCGCAATTCCTCAAGCCCACGATCATCACGCTGGTCTACGGGTTGGGTTTCGGCATGCTTCTGGTCTTGTTGGTGGTTCCGGCGCTGGTTGCCGCCCAGCATGACATAGCCCGGCAGATGAATGCGATGCGGCGGGGGCTCAACGCGCCGGTTGCCAGTATCAAGATCGGATTTGCAGCCCTCTGGGCCTTGATCCTGTGCTGGTGCCTGGCAACGCTTGGCTGGGTTCTCTGGTATGGCGCCTTGCCCGAGGCCCTTGCGGTGGCTTTCCCCGCAGTGACACAGCTTTCGGCACTCCTCGCCGCCCTGCTGCTCTTCCTCTCGGGGGTCGTTGTGATTGTTCTGGGTGCCTATGGCTTCACAGCTGCGGCTCTTTTCGCCAGACGTGCGCGCCGACAGGCTTAGCCTGCGGTGCAGCCTTGAATATCGACGGCATGGTTGTTGCCCAAAACCGTGAGCCTGATGGTCGAGCGATCCAATGCAATGGTTCCGCCATTGACATGAATCATTTCCGAGACACCGACGATCTCCCGGCCTGTGCGTTGGGTTTCGGCTTCGCTTACCCAGATTTCGCCGCTGCCGGGTTCGATGATCACCACCTCATTGCCGCCGGTAGAGGGAACGGTGACACGCGCCTCGATGCGCAACCCGTCTGTCGTGGGCTCCATCCGGCAGGTAGCGGCCGCCACGCCCGCCTCCTTGGCTGAAAAAGGGCGTTGTGCCAAGGCCGCTGCAATGGCCGGTGTCGGCTTCGAGCCGCTGTGCTGCAACGTCTCGTCGAAACTGACCGTATGGGGAATACAGATGTCGGCGCAAATTCCGATATCCATGACCAGTTTCACGCGCATTGGCTTGCCCGTCTTCTTTGGCTCAAGCGTGAAAGGAATGACGAGTTCGTCCGCGTAGCCTATGGAGCGCAGGCCATTTTGGTCAAAGACTTTCGGTGTTGGCCATGCGACTTGGACGGATTTCATGTTCTTGGATCCGGACCAGTTGAATTGTGGCGGTATCCCTGCGTCTCCGGGCGTGCGCCAATAGGTTTTCCACCCGGGCTCCAGGGAAAGACGCACGGCAGCGACGCGGCTTCCGTCTGCCTGCACCCAACCGGGCAACAACTCGGCTGAAACGGGTAAGTCAAATCGATCCTGGGCCAAACCGGGCAGCGCAGAGAGACATACGAGAGCGAGGGCAAGCGATAAGCGTATCATTCCTTCGATATGGGCGAACGCCGTTGAAATGCCAAGTCACGATCCGGTCAGCCATGTTTCGCCGTTTTTGGCAGGCATTTCCCTTGCACCCGGCAGGGCGCCGCGCCATTCTGAGGCCATGACGTCTGCGCATTCCGAGACCGGTCCCCTTGATTTGAATGGCAAACTGCTGGTGGCAATGCCGTCTATGGGGGATTCGCGCTTCGAACGGTCCGTGATCATGCTGTGCGCGCATTCTGACAAGGGGGCGATGGGGCTGATTCTGAACAAGCCCAGTGCGGATGTCCGCATGAGCGATGTTCTGGACCAGTTGGAAATCCAGCCCTCCAAAAAAGCCGCAGCGATGCCAGTGCATTTTGGCGGACCTGTCGAGACCGGGCGCGGGTTTGTGCTGCATTCAAGCGACTACCAATCGAGCCTTCACACACTCTCGGTGCCCGGGGGGTTCGGGATGACAGCGACCTTGGATATTCTGGAAGAGATTGCCCGGGATCAGGGCCCAAGCCGCGCGATCATGATGCTGGGTTACGCGGGATGGGGACCGGGTCAGCTGGAAAACGAAATTGGCCATAACGGTTGGCTTACGGCGGATGCGTCGGCCAATCTGGTGTTCTCAACCTCAGCAAGTGACAAGTGGGTTGAAACGGTCAAGAGCCTGGGCATTGATCCTTTGGGCCTGTCCTCGACCGCGGGCCACGCCTGATCCTTTTGGTGGCGTTGCTAAAGTGATCGATGGTTTAGCGCGGGGCCGCGGCGCGCGCGAGGCGATCATTGATGGCGCGGCCCAATCCATGATCCGGTATTGGCGCGACCGCAATTGGCAAGCCCTTGGCGTCAAGCTGGTGCAAACTCTCAAAAAGGCGCGCGGCTGCTTCGTGAAGATCAGCATTTTCAGAGAGATTGAGATCGCAGGCCATCGCGCCGAAACCGAGAAAGACTTCCCCGATGCGTTTCGCCGTTGCGTTCATGCGCAATGGGGCGTTTGGCGCGTAATGTGACGCCAGTTGACCGGGTGCCCTGACGCGTTTGGGGTCACGTGGCGTTTCAGCTTCTGCCAATGCGGTGCCAAGAGCCACTTCGATGATTTCAATGGGCAGCCCACCTGCGCGCAGCAGGAGAGGTGCCTCAGCCAGACCGACGATCGTACTTTCCAGACCCACGAGGCAGGGACCATCATCCAGAATTGCCGATACTTTGTCGCCCAATCCCGCCATCACATGGGCGGCTGTTGTGGGGCTGATGCGCCCGGATGGGTTTGCAGATGGCGCAGCGACCGGCCCCCCAAAAGCCCGCAGCAAAGCTTGCGCCGACTTTTGCGCAGGCACCCTTAGGGCCACTGTGGGCAACCCTGCAGTAACCAGCGACGACAAACCGTGCTCTGGCAGCAAGGGCAGGACCAACGTCAACGGCCCCGGCCAAAAGGCCTGCGCCAACCGGTCGGCTGTGTCTGACCATGCAACATAGGCTTGCGCCGCCGCGACGTCGGGAAGATGCACAATCAGCGGATTGAAGCTTGGACGCCCTTTGGCCTCGTAGATTGCCGCGACGGCGCGTCCATTGCGGGCGTCGGCCCCGAGACCATAGACTGTCTCGGTCGGAAACGCGACAAGTTGCCCACTTCCAAGGAGGTCCGCAGCCTTGGCGAAGCCAGCAGGTTCGGGGTGCAGGATTTTGGGCGCTTTCAACTCATCACACTCCGTGACGCCGCGTTTCGATTGCCGGACGCGGCGATGCGGCTCATGTATAAAACGCTAGACCTTTATAGGCTGTGGCCATTATTGCCAAGGTGGCCGATGACCCGGACGGAGACGATTTGATGCCCTTTCATGCGCCAGTGGATGATTTCACCTTTCTGTTTGATCATGTTGTTGATTTTGCCCGGCTGCGTGAGACACAGCAGTTCCAGGATGCAACGGATGATGTGACGCGCGCGATCCTGACAGAAGCCGGAAAGCTCTGCGATGAGGTGATGGCTCCCTTGCAACGCCCCGGTGATCTGCACCCTGCGCGGCTTGAGAATGGTATTGTGCGGACATCACCGGGGTATGAGACCGGATGGACAGCCATCGCGGAGGGCGGTTGGATCGGGATGTCAGCCGATCCCGAGTATGGCGGGATGGGTCTACCGATGACCCTGACTTCGGCGGTCAACGAGATGATGAGCGGTGCGTGCCTGTCGTTGCAACTGGCACCGTTGATGAGCCAGGGCCAGATTGAGGCGCTGGAGCATCACGCAAGTGACGCCATCAAGGCGCTTTATCTGCCGAAACTGATTTCCGGCGACTGGACGGGCACCATGAACCTGACAGAACCGCAGGCGGGATCGGATGTGGGGGCTTTGTCCAGCAAGGCAGTCGACAACGGCGATGGCACCTATGCGGTCACGGGCCAGAAGATCTATATCAGTTGGGGAGATCATGATCTGGCGGAAAATGTCTGCCATCTGGTGCTGGCACGCCTGCCGGATGCGCCCGCCGGCACGAAAGGCATCAGCCTGTTTCTGGTGCCCAAATTCATCCCCAATGAGGATGGCTCGCTTGGCGCGGCAAATGGCGTGAAAGTTGTCAGCCTTGAGCACAAGATGGGCCTGCATGGCTCGCCCACTGCCGTCATGCAATATGATGACGCAACCGGCTGGCTGGTCGGGCCGGAACAGGGCGGCATGGCGGCCATGTTCACCATGATGAACAATGCGCGCCTTGGTGTGGGCGGGCAGGGGATTGGCGTGGCCGAAGCCGCCTGTCAGCACGCGGTGCAATACGCGCTTGAGCGCAAACAGGGCAGAACAGCGCTGGCCGATGGTACCGGTACGATCTCGGATCACGCCGATGTGCGCCGCATGCTGATGACCATGAAAGCAGATATATTCGCGGCTCGTGCCATCGCCCTGAGTTGTGCAATGGCCATTGATATGGCGCGTGCAACGGGCAGCGATGACTGGCGCGCCCGTGCCGCTTTGCTGACACCGATTTCAAAGGCGTTCGGCACCGATACGGGCATGGCCATCGCAGAGATGGGCGTGCAGGTGCATGGCGGCATGGGGTTCATCGAGGAAACAGGTGCGGCGCAGTTCAGCCGCGACGTGCGTGTCACAGCGATCTACGAAGGCACAAACGGCATTCAGGCGATGGATCTGGTGGCGCGCAAGATGATGGACGGTGGCGAGGCTGCGGCCCGGTTGCTCGATGAGGTTGAGGCGCTTGCCGAAGCGGCACGCGGCACGTTGCCCGACCTTGCCGAACCGGTCTGGCAGGCCTCCGAAAGCCTGCGCGAAGCGACGGAGTGGCTGAACGCGCAAACGGATATGAATATCCGTTTCTCGGGCGCTGTGCCCTATTTGCGGGCGTTTGCCCGGGTGCTTGGCGGCTATCTGCACCTCAAGGCGGCCCTGGCGGATCAGGAGGGTGCGCGTGAAAAACTGGCACGGTTTTATATCAAGCGCCTGCTGCCGGAACACGCGGGGCTTCTGGCCCATGCACAGGCGGGATCCGAAGACCTCTTTGCGCTCAGCGCTGACGAATTGGCCGCCTGATGAAAGATCAATTGCCAGAGGGTCTGCGGTATCCTTGGGACGAGCCTCCCGCCGAAGGGGATGCCATCGAAATAGCACCAGGCGTTCTGTGGATGCGCTTACCGCTGCCCATGAAACTCGATCACGTCAATATCTATGCGCTGGACGATGGCGACAGTTGGACCGTGATCGACACCGGATTTGCTTCCAAACGAAGCAAGGCGATCTGGCAGACCCTGATGGCAGGCCCTTTGAACGGCAAGCCCATTGAGCGCGTGGTTGTCACTCATCACCATCCCGATCACGTGGGTTTGGCGGGATGGTTCCAGACCGCGCATGGAGCCGAACTGGTCACGACCCGCACCGCCTGGCTGACCGCCCGCATGCTGACGCTTGACGTGCAGGATGTGCCGTCGCCTGAAAGCCTCGCGTTTTACCGCAGCGCCGGCATGGATGCCGATATTTACGAAACACGCGCCAGGGAACGCCCGTTCAACTTTGCCGATGTCGTGGCCCCGATGCCGCTGGGCTACACCCGCATCGAGCAGGGCGATGTGATCGAGATGGGCGGACGGCGCTGGGATGTTCATATCGGCAACGGTCACGCCCCCGAGCATGCGACCTTCTGGAGCCGGGACGATCATCTGGTGCTGGCGGGCGACCAGATTTTGCCCTCCATCAGTCCCAACATCGGCGTCTATGCCACCGAACCGATGGCCGACCCGATTGCCGACTGGCTGGAAGCCTGCGAACGCCTGTCGACACTGGCGCGGCCTGACCATCTGGTCTTGGGGGGGCACAAACTGCCCTTTACCGGCCTGCCCCTGCGAATGCGGCAGCTAATTGACAATCATCATGGGGCCCTGACGCGCCTGCTTGACTACATCGACACGCCCAAAACCGCGGCGGAATGCTTTGTGCCGCTCTTCAAACGCAAGATCGGGACGGCGGAATATGGCCTGGCGCTTGTCGAGGCTGTCGCACATTTGAGCCACCTCTATCAGTCGGGTCTTGCCAGCCGGACACGCCGCGCTGATGATGCCTGGGAGTATCAGCGCAAAGGATAGACAATGGGTGACAAGATCGAAACCTCCGCCGAGCTGGCAGAAGCAAACGCTTTGCCACGCCGTCACGAAGTGCATTGTGATCCCGAAACGCCTGCGCCGGATGCACCGGAACTACCCCAATCAATTGCCTCCAAACCGACAGCGCAAAAATCGCCGGCGCAATGGGCATATGAACGCATCATCATCTATCTGAAAAATTTTGAAGAGCAGTTGGATAACGCGCATGAGGTGGCCATGGGTTTCACCGGTGGGGATGCAGGTGTCCTGCGGATCGAAGGGATGGGATACTTCGATCCCGATATCGTGACGTTTTACGGCAGCGATGGCGCGGGTGGCAAAACGCAGCTCATTCAGCATGTGAGCCAGCTCAATGTGATGCTGCGCGCTTTGCCCAAGCCTTCTGAAACCGTCGAAGCGCGCCGGATCGGTTTCCGGCTGGCTCAGGACATTGAAGATAATGCATAGCTGTGGGGCAACCGGTTTCGCGACTGCAGAGCTCTGGGGCATGACCCTCTAACAGAATCATACGCATTTCGCCGCATCCGTTGGCCAAGCGGGTGACATGGCTGGAAGAATCTATTAGGGCTGGTCGAAACATCTTTAGAAGGGCTGCGGAAATGGCAGATCACAAGCACGGTGACATGGAGATCACCACTCAGGAAAAAACCTTTGATGGTTTTATGCGTTTCACCACCAAAAGCGTGATCATTATCATTCTTCTTTTGGTTGGCATGGCGATTTTCATCACCTGAGCTGAACTGGCCCGCGGGGATAAATAATGCGCTTACTGATGATCCTGGCCGCAGCGTCATTGCTGACGGGATGTGCGGTATCGTCCGTTTTCGAAGCATCGCCGGAAGAAATCGCCGCCAAGGTTTACGTTCCCGAGGGGCCGCCGAAGCTTACGATTTTCACAATGGTGAACAATACGACCGGCAGCGGTGGCCATACGTCCCTGATGGTGAGCGGGTCCCAACAGGTGATCTATGACCCTGCGGGATCGTTCTTGCACGCTGACGTGGCGGAACGCGGCGACGTGCTCTACGGGATGTCACCGGCCTGGGTACAGGGCTACAAGAGCGCGCATGCGCGCAGCACCTATCATGTTGTGTCCCAGGAAATCATAGTGACGCCCGCGCAGGCCGAACGAGCGCTGCAACTGGTACAATCCAAGGGTGCTGTCCCCGGCGCGTTTTGCGCCAATGCAACCTCGGCGATTTTGAAAGAAATCCCTGGCTTTGAAAATATTTCGGTGACGTTCTTCCCGATCAATCTCATGGAGCAGATTGCACAACGTCCGGATGTGAAAACCGACAAATACTATGAGAATGACGAGGGCGACGTACGCGACGGGATCGAAGCTGCACAAAGCTGATCGCAAACCCCTAACCTAAGAGATAGAGCGCGCCGAATAACGTCGCTGCTCCGGATATGATTGCGGCAAGCACGTTCTTGGTTGCAAGACCTACAAGCAGCGTCGCGGAGGCCGCCAACATGCGGGGCAGGTCGGGTTGCCCTCCCGTTGCGGCAGGCCAGACAACAAGCGGCGAAACCATCGCCGGCAACATGGCCACGGCAGTATATCGCAAGTGCCGCAGCAACCATTTGGACATCGGGCGGTCCCCGACGATCCCGAGGAATGCAAAACGTAGAAAGTAACTGCCAAGGCCGAGGCAAATGATGACGGTCCAGAGGGTATTCAGCTCAGTCATTTTCTGCCTTTCGACGCTCTATGATGGCTTCTGCCTGCGCACCAGCGATCATTCCCAAGGCACCCGCAATAATCAGTCCCAGCGAATAGGGTACGCCCGCGGCCAGCAAGCTGACGACGATTGCGACACAGGCGGCGATGACGTGGGCTGCGGTGCGCAGCATGGGCGCGACCATCGCCAAAAAGGTTATGGGCAGTGCAAAATCGAGCGCCCAGCTTTCGGGCACCTGCGTGCCAATTGCTGCGCCGATGAATGTACTGATGTACCATGTCGGCACGATCGGGGTCAGCACACCGAAAAAATAAGCCATCCGCTGAGGCACGGTCATTTGCGGTTCTTTTTCAAATTGTGCAACGGAACAGGCGTAGGATTGGTCGACCGTGAAATACGCCGCAATGGCCCGCTGCCAGAGAGGGGCCGCGCCAATCCAGGGCGTGAGCGATGCCGAATACATCGCAACCCGTAAATTTACCGCGAGTGCAGAGGCCAGGACAATCAGTGTCGGGGCGTTTTCCTGCATCAGTTGCAACGCGGTAAACTGCGCCGCACCAGCGAAGACGACCGCAGAAAAGGCAAGCGTTTCCAGAATGTTGAGGCCAGCTTCCGTCGCCAGCACGCCAAACAGCATCGCAAAAGGCCCGACAACGAGCAAAAATGGGGTGCCGTCGGCTACCCCTTTCCAAAAGGCTGACGCCCTTGTGCGTGTTTTCGGTGTGGTGGAGGACATGAGATGCTTCTAAAGTTACCGCCAAGAGGTAGCTTAGCTTCGAGGGGGATGCAATTGGCCAGGCTCGACGATACCGGCGACTATATCATCGCTCCCGATCCTTCGGCGGCGCGGCTGACCCGTTGCGTGGAGGGCACGGATCACGAAGGTCGGCGCGTCACTACAAATGTCGTCGAAGAACGCCCGTTGACCATCTTCCTCAATGGTCAGGAGATCGTCACGGCCATGACCATTGGGGACTATCCTGATTACCTCGCGCTTGGTTTTCTGCGCAATCAGGGCATGTTGCAGGCCGGGGATGAGATCACCGGCGTCGACTATGATGAAGAGCTGGAAACCGTGGTCGTGCGCACCGCGCGCCAGACGGATTACGAAGAGAAAATGCGCAAGAAAACCCGCACGAGCGGTTGTGCGGTTGGCACTGTTTTTGGTGATATGATGGCCGGACTGGAGGGCGTTCGGCTGCCTGCGACGCCTGTGCGTACGTCCTGGCTTTATGCATTGAGTGCGCGGATCAACCGGACACCATCGCTCTACCTGGAAGCGGGTGCCATTCATGGTACTGTGCTCTGCCATCAGGATAAGCCTTTGGTTTATATGGAAGATGTCGGGCGACACAATGCGGTCGACAAGATCGCCGGATGGATGCTGGCGGAAAATGTCGCTGCCGCAGACAAGATCCTTTACACCACCGGGCGTCTGACCTCCGAGATGGTGATCAAAACGGCGATGATGGGCATTCCGGTGCTGGCGTCACGCTCCGGCTTCACGGCCTGGGGGGTGGAAATTGCCAAGGAGGTTGGCCTGACGCTGATCGGTCGCATGAAGGGTCAGCGCTTCATGTGTCTTTCGGGAGAAGATCGCCTGACACGCGATGCAAACCCTCGCGAAATTGCGGAAGAACCTCGCCGCGCCGGGCGCAAGGGGGCGTGATGAAGCAGCCGCTTGGAGTGATTTTGGCCGGTGGGCAGGCCACGCGTATGGGCGGCGGAGACAAGGGGCTGTTGCGTCTCGGCAAGCACTGCCTGCTTGACCACGTCATCGAACGGCTGTCGCCGCAAGTGGCCGGGCTGGCGCTCAATGCAAATGGGGACCCGGCGCGGTTTGCCCGTTTTCAGCTACCCGTCTTGCCGGATAGTATTGAAGATTACGCCGGTCCTCTTGCGGGTGTGCTTGCCGGGCTCGATTGGGCGGCGGCGCAAGGTGCGGATACAATTGTGACGGCGGCAGCGGACACGCCGTTTTTTCCGGCCGATCTTGTCCCGCAACTGCTATTGACGGCCGAGGGAATGACGCAGCCTCTTGTTCTTTCCGCCACGCCGGATGCGGCGCGCGGACGCGTTCGGCATCCGACTTTTGGTCTTTGGCCCGTGGCTCTGCGTGATGATCTGCGCGCAGCTTTGCAAGACGGCTTGCGCAAGGTGGTGTTGTGGACGGATGCGCACAATGGCCGCGAAGCCCTGTTCCCGGTGGCTTCAGTTGATCCGTTCTTCAACGTCAACACACCGGATGATCTGGCGCAAGCTGAGGCGTTGCTATGAAAATCTATGGCATTGTCGGGTGGAAGAATGCGGGCAAAACCGGGTTGATGGAGCGTTTGGTCAGTGAGATTTGCAGCCGCGGAATATCCGTGTCGACGGTGAAACACGCGCATCACGTTTTTGACGTCGATCATCCTGGGAAGGACAGTTACCGCCATCGGCAGGCAGGTGCTTCCGAGGTGCTTTTGGCATCGCGAAACCGCTTTGCATTGATGCACGAGTTGCGCGGTGCGCCAGAGCCAACGCTCGATGAACTGCTAGATAAACTCAGTCCGGTCGATCTGGTGCTCATCGAAGGATATAAGCGCGACGCGCATAGCAAGATCGAAGCGCACCGTTCAGAAACCGGTAACCCGTTGATTGCGCCAGAGGATCCAACGATCCGCGCTATCGCCAGTGACACCAAGATCAGCATGGATCGACCGGTTTTTGACCTGAACGACACAAGCACAATCGCGGATTTCATTCTGGCCGAGGTGGACCTGTGACGTTTTTTGATACAATCGTCATGGTTGATTGGTCTGGCGGCAATGACACTGGAAAATCTCCCCGGAAAGATGCGATCTGGGCCTGTGTCGCGCGGGATGGGCGTACCGAGGCCCCTATCTATCTTCGCAACCGAAAGCTTGCCGAAGATTGGCTGGAAGACTTGCTTGCTGCTGAACTTGCTGCCGGGCGGCGGGTGCTGGCCGGGTTTGATTTTCCTTTCGGGTATCCGAAAGGATTTGCTCGCGCGCTCACGGGCAAGGATGATCCGTTTGCCCTTTGGGAATGGCTGGAACAACGTATCGAGGACACGCCTCAAGCAAACAACCGCTTCGATCTTGCCGGCGAAATCAACCGTCAGTTTGGTGGTCATGGGCCGTTCTGGTTTAATGGGCTCAAACGCGAAATCGATTATTTGCCACGCGGGAAGCAGGGCTACCAGAACCGGTTTCGGGGCAAACGCGCGGCTGAAGAACAGGCCAGGGGGGCGTTTACATGCTGGCAGTTGGGCGGGACCGGTGCGGTTGGCTCACAGGTATTGATGGGCCTGCCGGTTCTGGCCCGTTTGCGGCGCAAGTTTGATGCCGCCGCGTGGCCCTTTGAGCCGTTGAACAAGCCTGTGGCGCTGGTTGAAATCTGGCCGTCCCTGACGCTTGATGATGCCTCTGAAGGGATGATCAAGGACGCGTGGCAAGTGCGCGAAGTGGCGCGCATGGTATCCGCGCTCGATCCCACTGAGCTTGGCGATGTCCTGGATGTTTCGGCGCCAGAAGAAGGGTGGATTTTCGGACTTGGCCACGAAGATTTGCTACGTCAGGCAGCGTCGCGCCCGCCGCGATTGACCAATGATTGCTTTGCGTTGCCGCCGGGCGTGAACTGGACGCCCGTCAAAGATGCGCTGGCGATGCTGGAACAGCGTCTTTCACCTGTGACCAAGATAGTGAAGGTTCCGGTCACTGATGCTGCGGGGTATGTTTTGACTGAAAATGTCCTTGCTGAACGGGCGAACCCGCCACTGCCAAATACCGCTGTAGATGGTTACGGCTTTGCAGGCGGTCGCGATGCTGGTGTGCATCATCTGCCGCTCGCAGAAGCCAGAGCGGCTGCGGGTGATATGCCCGTCAATTTGCCGGAAGGGACTGCCATACGGGTGCTGACCGGTGCTGCATTGCCCTCGGGTGTCGATACGGTGGTCTTGCAGGAGGACGTGACCGTAAATGGCGGTCAGATCGCGTTCCGCGGGCCTGTCAGGCTGGGCGCGAACACCCGACAGGCGGGGGAAGATGTGGAACAGGGCGCATGCGCTCTCTCCAAGGGGACACGTGTGGGGCCCGCAGAAGCCGCGCTGCTGGCGGCTGTAGGTGTAAAGCGTGTCAGCGCATATGAACCTTTGCGCGTCGCTGTCCTGTCGACAGGCGAAGAACTGGTGGAGGCGGGCGATTTTGCCGGACCGGGCCAGATATACGATGCAAACCGCCCGATGCTGCTGGAGATGGTGCGGCAGATGGGCCACCTTCCTGTGGATATTGGGCGTGTGCCCGATGATCGGGAGAGACTGCGCAACCGTTTGAACGAAGCCGCCGAGCAAGCTGATCTGATCCTTACCAGCGGTGGCGCTTCGGCAGGCGATGAAGACCACGTCTCAGCTCTCTTGACAGAGGCGGGAGCAATGAGCCTTTGGCGGATTGCCGTCAAACCCGGTAGACCGCTCGCGTTGGGAATGTGGTCCGGTGCGCCGGTCTTCGGGTTGCCGGGTAATCCCGTGGCCGCGATGGTCTGCGCGCTCATCTTTGCGCGCCCGGCTATGGCCCGTCTGGCAGGGCAAAACTGGCTGGAACCTCAGGGATTTGACGTGCCTGCCGCATTCACCAAACACAAAAAAGCCGGGCGTAGCGAATTTTTGCGAGCCCGAATGCGGGATGGCCGTGTTGAGATTTTCGCCTCCGAAGGGTCGGGCCGCATTTCCGGGTTGAGTTGGGCAGATGGATTGGTTGAATTGCCACCGGAAGCGGCCGAAATCAAACCTGGCAGCATGGTGCGCTACATTCCGTTCAGCAGCTTTGGGCTAAGATGAGTTTTCTCGGGCCAAACAAAACTCAGAGATCGTAGCGAACCCAGGAAACTGCAGCCTTTTGTGGTTGATGGCGCGCTTCGATTTGGATGACCGTTCCTTGGTTTTATGTATTTGATCTCATCGCGCGACACGGGTTAGTTCAGGAGTGCTTCAGTGATGAGAACATGGTGGTGAGCAACGGACCCGATTTGATGTTTGGTCGCCACAGGCAAGACGCTTGAATGAGCTTCGCTGGCATTGGCGATCATTCGGGCGCGTCGATTTGCTTGGCGTAACTGGCTGAAAGATATCAGTTTCTAATTTTGCAAAGAGCTGCAACTTGATTTGCAAATAGCGCATCGCCCAAAAATGACGAAGATTATCCAACCTTGCGAGCTGGGTTCCGATGCTAGTCAAAGGTTCCTGCAACGCGACCCAGCAACATGAATGCTCGCGCAGTTCGAGTCTCAGCCAGGGCTGAGATTTCGCTGTCCGTTGCCGTCCTTTCGAAATCGGCAAAGGTTCTGTCAAACCGCCGTAGAAAATGATGGGCTGCATCGCGAAATATCGGATCCTGCTTCATACGCCCGGCCGTCAGGGCAAGAGAAGATCGGTCCCGCACCCCGCCGAGCGCTGCAATGGGGCGTCCGCGTGCGCCCTGTCCAAACTGCCGCCAAACCTCGGGACGTGCGCGATCCGGTCGCAGGTCATCCATGTAGATGCCATCCTGGCTGAGCAGCGTCAGTACGTCCTGAGAGGCTTGAACCAGTTGCGCGGCGGATCGATCTTTGAGCGCCCGCCTGAGGGCTGAAAACCCGGCTTCGTCCTCTGCGGTTTCCGGAAAGTTCAGCGCCCGGACAAAATCTTCAACGGCAAGGGGGGGCGCCATATCTTCAGCGGAGGTGCCCAAGGCAAGTGCTGGCTGATCATCCGGCTGCGGAACAGGTTTTGTTTGCACAGGTGGCGTTGCGGGGCGATCCGCCTCCCGTCGCGACGCGAATGTCGCAACGGTGGTTTCGGTCTTCCGCGTCGCCGCGGCAATCTCGTCGAGTTTTCGTGCGACCGAAGCGGGCTCCGGCCCGACCACACCGCTTTGGCTTTGCGCAATATAGGTCTGGCGAATGGCATCTATGGAGGCCTGCAATCGCTGGCTTTCTTCTCGCATCACGCGATTGGACCGCGCCGCTGTCGCGGCAACCCAGATCATGCCAACCGGCATGAACACCGTCAGCATCGTCATCAAAAACCGCACGCCGTCCAGATTTTCACTCAGATCATTCGGCAGAACCACGAAAAAGATCACTGCGCCCAGCAACCAGATGCAGGAGAGCGCTGTTGCCGCCATTTCAATGACAGTGACCCCTTCCGTTTTGGGGCGGTCATAAATCCCCAGCGGTGTCGGGCGCGCGCGCGCTTCGGTCGTCTCGGTGGTTTCAGCTGTGTCAGTCATGTCTCATGGTCCCGTCAGGCATAGACGATCTTGAGCACCTCATAGGATTTTTCGCCGCCTGGCGTGCGCACTTCTACGCTGTCGCCTTCATCTTTGCCAATCAAGGCGCGCGCAATAGGCGATTTAATGTTCAAAAGCCCTTTTTCGACATTGGCCTCATGTTCGCCAACGATCTGCCAGGTCTTTTCTTCATCCGTATCTTCATCCACCAAGGTGACCGTTGCCCCGAATTTGATCGTACCGGACATTTTTGACGGGTCGATGACTTCGGCGAGCCCCAGAACGCCCTCAAGTTCCTTGATGCGTCCTTCAATGAACGACTGTTTTTCGCGAGCGGAATGGTACTCGGCATTCTCGGATAAATCACCATGTTCGCGGGCCTCGGCGATGGCCTTGATAATGGCAGGTCGCTCAACGGACTTCAGCTGCTTGAGTTCAGCTTCAAGATCTGTGTGGCCCTTGCGGGTCATCGGAATTTTGTCCATCGGTGTCGTCCACGAAATGATGCGGCCCGCCGGGTTGCACCGGGGGGCCGCAGGTTAGAGATGCCAACTACCTGACCTAATGGTGAGGCAAAATGCAAGAGGGACGTGTCAGATTGGCACGCGCCAGCTTAGTCGTATTGGACGACCTCATATTCGATATTGTCATGATCGTGGAAATAGAACCGCCGCCCGGGTTCATAGTCGCCATGATTACCCGGCGTGAATCCAGCGGTTTTCACGGCACTCTCCATGGCGTCGATGTCTTCGACGACAACCGCGATGTGGTTCAGCCCGCCACGCGTGATGTAGCTGTTGGGTTTCTCGCCGGTCTGGACCTTTGGTGTGTAGAGCGCCAGATAGTGGGTATCTGTGCCCACGTGGATGGATTTCCCGCCATCCAGCGATGCGCCTTCCCAGCGAATACGCCAGTCAAAAAGATCACACATCCAGGCTGCCGTCGCATCAGCATCCGAGACCGTGTAGTTGGTGTGTTCAAGCATTGCCGCCATTGCAAAATCCTCCAAATGCGTCTTGATCACATGTATCGTAATTTCTAAACCTAACTTGAGGTCAAGGAGTTTTTTATGGCGATCAATGATGGTTTGTCGATTGGGGCATTGTCTGCGCGCACAGGTTTGGCGGTCTCTGCGATCCGTTACTACGAAGCGCAGGGTTTGATCAGACCCTGGCGCAATTCTGGGGGGCAGCGCCGGTTTCAGCGCTCTGATTTGCGGCGGCTCAGCTTCGTGATGATTGCACAGCAATTCGGTTTCACCTTGCCGCAGATTCGCGCGGAACTTGACAGATTGCCCGGCGGGCGCACGCCGACCAAGGCAGATTGGGCAAAGATAAGCGCTGGCTTTCGCGCCAGCCTGGACCAGAAGATAGAGACTTTGACCCGTCTTCGGGACAGTCTGGACGGTTGCATCGGATGTGGGTGTCTGAGTTTGCCCAATTGTGCATTGTACAATCCAACTGATCGTGCTGCGGAAAAGGGACCGGGGCCGCGCTATCTGATGGGGGATCGCCCTGAAACGTGAACGGAACTGCGGATATCTGTGTCAAAATCGTCGTTTTCACCCCTTTATGACGCCCGGTTGCGATTGCATTGGGAGGTGACGTGGTTTAGCCAATCGCGAACGATTATTGCGCAGCGGGTGCTGTGCCCCGAAGGATTGTAAGGGAGCCGGGAATGTCTGAGAGTGAACGCGAAGCAATGGAATACGATGTCGTCATTGTTGGCGCCGGTCCAGCAGGTCTGTCTGCGGCGATCCGGTTGAAGCAACTGGACGCTGATTGCAACGTGGTCGTGCTTGAAAAAGGCTCTGAAGTTGGCGCGCATATTCTCTCTGGTGCGGTGCTCGATCCAGTGGGTCTGGATGCATTGATCCCGGACTGGAAAGCAAAAGGTGCACCGCTGAACGTGCCGGTGACCGAGGACAATTTCTACATGCTGGGCGAGGCTGGGCAGTTGCGCATTCCGAATGCGCCGATGCCACCGCTAATGAACAATCACGGCAACTATATTGTTTCCATGGGTAACGTCTGCCGCTGGATGGCGGAACAGGCAGAAGAGATGGGGGTCGAGATTTTCCCCGGTATGGCTTGTTCCGAGCTGGTTTATGGGGGCAACGGCGAAGTCAAAGGGGTTGTTGCAGGTGAGTTTGGCAAGAATGCTGATGGCAGCCACGGCGACAGCTATGAGCCGGGGATGGAATTACATGGCAAGTATGTTTTCCTGTCTGAAGGCGTGCGCGGCAGTCTGAGCAAACAGGTGATTGCGAAGTACAATCTCAGCGATGGGCATGAGCCTCAAAAATTCGGCCTTGGTATGAAGGAAATCTGGGAAGTTGACCCTGCCAAGCACCGTGAAGGTACCGTAACCCACACGATGGGTTGGCCGCTGAACGGCAATGCAGGTGGCGGATCCTTTATCTACCACCTTGAAAATAATCAGGTTTACGTGGGATTCGTGGTCCACCTGAATTACAAGAATCCACATCTATTCCCTTACATGGAATTCCAGCGGTTCAAGCACCACCCGATGGTTGCGGACTTGCTGAAAGGGGGAAAACGCGTGGCTTATGGCGCAAGGGCAATCTCGGAGGGCGGTTTCCAGTCCATGCCAAAAATGGTCGCCCCGGGTGTTGCCCTGCTGGGCTGTTCGGTCGGTATGGTCAATGTCCCCCGTATCAAGGGTAACCACAATGCGATGTTGTCTGGTATGGCAGCGGCCGAGGCGGCGATCGAGGCAATGTCAAACGATCGGGCCAGCGACGAATTGGCAGCCTACGAGGCCGAAGTGCGTACCGGCAAGATCGGTCAGGACTTGCGCAAAGTGCGCAACGTCAAACCGCTGTGGTCCAAATATGGGCTGACGGCCAGCCTGATCATGGGCGGGCTCGATATGTGGACCAACACGCTTGGATTTTCCTTTCTGGGCACGTTGGGGCATGGGAAATCTGACGCGGATGCCACGGAAGAAGCGTCAAAACACACGCCAATTGACTATCCAAAGCCAGATGGAAAGCTGTCCTTTGACAGGCTGACCAATGTGGCTTTCTCTTTCACCAACCACGAAGAGAGCCAACCCGCGCATTTGACACTTACTGACGCCGATGTACCGGTCAAAAGCAATTTGCCAAAATTTGCAGGCCCTTCAGCGCGCTATTGCCCGGCTGGCGTTTATGAGTTCGTTGAAGAAGAGGGCAAGGACACGCGCTTTGTCATTAATTTTCAAAACTGCGTCCATTGCAAAACTTGTGATATCAAAGACCCGGCACAGAATATTGTCTGGACAACGCCGCAGGGGGGTGACGGCCCGAACTATCCAAATATGTGATCTGCGTAAGGGCGGCTATTGTTCCGCCTGAGCGATCGCTTTTTGGTGATCAGGTGAGACCGGGGAGAATCGCCATCGTTCGATCGGGGCCATTGCGATTGCGTCCGAACATGCTAGCTTAAAGCAAAAGCCCTTTTCGAATGAGGTCGAGCGTTTCGTGTTCCAAAAACTGATGACAACCGCTGCGGCGATTGCCGTTGTATCCGCATTGGCAGTGTCGGCGCATGCGCAATCCATTGCTGGTCCCTATCTGGCAGCACGATCCGCTGCATTGCAAAGCGATTTTGAGCAGGCTGCATCCTACTTCACCCAAGCGCTGGCCCGCGATCCCGGCAATGTTCAGCTGATGGAAAGCGCTGTTGTGTCCCAGCTCGCAATGGGACGCATAGAGCGGGCCGCGCCAATCGCTACGGCTTTGGTTTCGTCGGGTCAACAAAGCCAGATTGCGGAACTGGTGCTGACCGCGAAATCGATCCTGGATGAAGATTATCAGGCGCTCGCCGGCAAGGTCCCGCAGGGAGAAGGCATCGGGCCGCTCGTTGATGGGCTGGTTGGTGCCTGGGGCCTGATGGGTGTCGGCAAGGTGAGCGAGGCCCTGGCTGGTTTTGACAAGCTCGCTGAGAGGCCCGGTCTTCTGGGCTTTGCGCTTTATCACAAGGCCATGGCGCTGGCATCGGTTGGCGACTACGAAGGCGCTGAGCAGATTTTTGCATCCGACGGCACCGGCTCGGTGGTGCAAACCCGCCGGGGTGTGCTGGCCCGGGTTGAGATATTGTCGCAGCTGAATCGGGACGGCGAAGCCCTGGAGCTTTTGCAGCGCATGTTCAGCGGCGCGACTGATCCGGAGATTGACCTGATCGTTGCTGCGTTAAATGACGATGAACCCCTGCCATTCAAACATGTTGCCAATGTTCAGGACGGATTTGCCGAAGTTTTCTATTCGGTGGCTGCGGCGCTGCGAAGCGAAGCCGGTCCGGAATATACGATCCTTTATGCTCAGGTCGCGCGCGCCTTGCGGCCGGGGCACGTCGATGCCTTGCTTCTGACGGCGGAGCTTTTCGAAACACTTGGCCAACACGATGAGGCGATTGTTGTCTACAAGGGCGTACCATCTGATCACCCGGCCTACCACGCGGCTGAGCTGGGGCGGTCGGCGGCAATGCGTCGGTCGGGCAAACCTGAAGCCGCCATTGAGGTTCTGGAACAGTTGGCCCGAACCCATGGACAGCTGGCATCCGTTCAATCGGCTTTGGGTGACGCGCTGCGTCAGGAAGATCGCTTTGCTGATGCGGTTGTGGCCTATGATCGTGCCGTGGCGCTTGCCGAAGACAGCGGCGGTCCAAGCTGGTTCCTTCTATATGCCCGTGCCATCTCAAACGAGCGACAAGGAAATTGGGAGGCGGCAGAAGCAGGTTTTCGCGCCGCACTCGAAGTGAATCCGGGACAACCCCAAGTATTGAACTACCTTGGCTATTCCCTTGTCGAAAAAACGGAAAAGCTTGATGAGGCGCTGGGTTTGATTGAGCAAGCGGTCGCGGCCAGCCCGGACAGCGGTTACATAATCGATTCCCTCGGCTGGGCGCTTTATCGTCTGGGCCGCTACGACGAAGCAGTTCCGCATATGGAGCGTGCGGTGGAGCTGATGGCCGTTGATCCGGTTGTGAATGATCACCTTGGTGACGTTTATTGGGCCGTGGGTCGCAAACGCGAGGCGGAATTCCAATGGGCGCGGGCGTTATCTTTTGTCGATGAAGATGACCCTCTGAGCGAGGCCAAGCCTGACCGGATTCGGCGCAAGCTGGAGATCGGGCTTGATGCCGTGCTTGAGGAAGAAGGGGCTGCTCCACTGGAAGTTGCTCAAGATTGACGCAAAGCGATCCTAAATCAGTTCGGATATTCGCGCCCGCAAAAATCAATTTGACCCTGCATGTGGTAGGCCAGCGTTCTGATGGCTACCATTTGCTCGACAGTCTGGTGGCATTCGCCGATATCGGAGATATTGTCGATTTAACGGTGGGCCACCGGGAATTCACTGTTTCAGGCCCGGAAGCACAGCATCTGACTTCCAAAGACGACAATCTGGTCGTGCAGGTGGCGAAACTATTCCCTGATTTACCTGATCTGAGCATCGCGCTGACAAAAAACCTGCCGGTTGCGTCAGGGGTTGGTGGTGGATCGGCGGATGCGGCTGCGACCTTTCGCGGGTTGGTTGCAATGCAAGCTGGCCAGGCGGTCCCAAAGGTTGATCAATTGCTGGAACTTGGTGCGGATATCCCGATGTGCGTGAGCTGTGCCGCAGCGCGCGTAGGCGGTATTGGTCAGGAGATCACAACTTTACCGAAGATGCCGTCGCTACACGCTGTTCTTGTGAACCCGAGAGCTGCAGTTTCGACACCAAAGGTGTTTCAGTCCCTTCCAGTGCGAAAGAATCCACCCATGCCGGTAGATCTCCCGAGCTTCGCCGGTGCGTCAGAATTTGCAGACTGGTTGTTGGCGCAACGCAATGATTTGCAGGCCACCGCCATTGCACTGGAGCCATCAATCGAGACGGTGATCCAAGCACTGGAAAGCCAGCCGGGGTGTCTGATGGCGCGTATGTCTGGGTCCGGGGCGACCTGTTTTGGGGTGTTTAAAAACGCAGATGCATCGCTCGCTGCGGCCAAGGAAATTGGCCTGATGCATCCTGAATGGTGGGTGCAAGCGACGCATCTGGGAACACAGTCAGGCAGCGCCCAGCCGCAAATCAGTTGATCCGTTCAACGACGTAATCTGCCAGATCGCTCAACATGTCCTTAATCTCGTGATCGGGCAGCGGCTTTAAAGCAGATTTCGCTTTTGCGGCCCAAACACGCGCTTGCGTGGCTGTTTCAGTCAGGGCGTTGTGCTTTCGCAGCAAAGCGAGAGCAGTCTCCAGATCCTCATCTGTTTGTCTGCCGCGTTCGATGGTGCGCACCCAGAAAGCGCGTTCGTGCTCGTCCGCCTTGGCAACCGCCTTGATTAGAGGCATCGTGAGTTTTCTCTCTCGGAAATCATCGCCGATATTTTTCCCGATGGTGCCCGCGTCTCCCTGAAAATCCAGGAGGTCGTCAACGATCTGGAACGCTATCCCCAGTGCGTCACCGTAATCAAAAAGCGCCTGCACCACGGCGCCGGGCGCATCGGCGATAACCCCCCCGACTTCTGTGGCGGCAGAAAACAATGCGGCGGTTTTGCCTCGGACAACTTGCAAGTAAATGGCTTCGGTTGTTGCGAGATCCTGGCTGGCGGTGAGTTGGAGCACTTCACCCTCGGCAATCGTCGCCGACGCGTTGGACAATATATCGAGGACGCGCAGGGAGCCGGTTTCGACCATCAGCTGGAAGCTGCGCGAAAAGAGATAATCGCCGACCAGAACGGATGACTTGTTGTCCCACAGCAGGTTTGCCGTCGGGCGCCCGCGGCGTTGGCCGCTTTCGTCCACCACATCGTCATGCAGCAGCGTCGCCGTGTGAATGAATTCTACCGTTGCGGCAAGGTTCACATGATACGGCCCTTCATATCCGCAAAGATGGGCTGCCGCCAATGTAAGCATGGGGCGCAACCGCTTGCCGCCTGCCTCCACCAGATGTGCAGTTACTTCCGGAATGCGTGGCGCGTGCTCCGAGGCCATGCGCGTCCGGATCAATGCATTCACAGCCAGCATGTCTTTGGCCAGATACGCGGCCATCCGATCATGCGGTTTTTGTGAATTCTCCGTTTTCGGCATCAACTTCCCGCTTGCTAGGGTCGACATGGTGGTCTGTTTGCCTTTACATCTTTGATATGAAGGAACTTTTGCGTAGCACAGACCCAACGATCATTGCCTTTGCCACCGCCCTTCTTCAAGGGGAGCGTATAGCTTGCTTCGAGCAGGACGTAAACATGAGCGTGCTCGAAGGAGGTATCGGAATTTTCCCGCGTCGCCTGATGGTCAGGGCAGATCAACATGTCGCTGCAACGCGTGTTCTCGAAGATAATGACATCCCACTGGGGCTATGAATGACAACCTGACTCGAGATGCTTTTCTTGGCGGGCGGGTGCAGCTTCTTCAGCCGCGCCACGGGTACCGCGCCGGGGCAGACCCGGTGCTGCTTGCGGCAAGCGTTCCAGCCCGTTCCGGGCAGTCCGTGCTGGACCTTGGATGTGGCGTTGGGGCGGCAATTCTTTGCCTGGGAGCTCGGGTCCCGGGGCTTTTGATGACCGGCGTGGAAATGCAGCCCGATTACGCCGATCTTGCGCGCCGCAATGGCGGCGATCAACTGGAGGTTATTCCGGCAGATATCAATGATTTGCCTCTTGACCTGCGCGCGCGCCAATTTGATCACGTGATGACCAATCCGCCCTATTTTGACAAAGCCGCACGGCGTGCTGGAAAGAACGGTGGGCGCGAAACCGCCGTTGGCGAGGTTACGCCGCTCGCAAAATGGGTGAAAATTGCCGCGAAACGCGCGCGGCCAAAGGGTTTTGTTCACGTGATCCACCGCGCTGAGCGATTGCCGGACATTCTCAAGGCACTGCCGGTGCACATGGGGAGTATTGAAGTGTTGCCGCTGACTCCGCGCGCGGGGCGTTTGGCTGAACTGGTCATTGTACGAGCAAAAAAGGACGGGCGTGCCGCCTTTAAGCTGCACGCGCCGCTGATTCTCCACGAAGGATCTCGCCACGAAAAGGATGGCGACAGCTATGTTCCGGCGGTAAAATCCATACTGCGCGACGGTGCCGCGCTGGATTTTTGACAGGCGTTAACACAATTTTAACGGGTATCATGCCCATGCTGCTGATGCGGCGTGACTTGGCGCGCATGTTGTGCTCAACTCAACCCGTACCGTTGCAAACAGGAGGAATGAATGAGCGTTACTGCACATGTCGACCAGCTGAAGAAGAAACATCAGTCCCTGAGCGAAGCCGTTGAAGAGGCGCAACGCGCGCCGGGCACCGATGATCTTGCAATCGCCGACCTGAAAAAGCAGAAACTACGCCTGAAAGAAGAGATTACGCGGCTCTCCAGTTAAAGCCCGCGAGACAGTCTGGCGCGGGCAGCGCATAGCGCCCCGCCGGTGACATGCAAGACACCGCTTCCGATCTCGTAAGGTCGATGTCTGTTGTCTTTCCAGAAAGCTGAAACCGGCTTGATCGCTTGAAGCAATGGCGGTTGAGCGCAGATATTTGATGATGTCGGAGACCCTTTTCCGGGGACTGACGCCAAAAGAGCATGAATGCAGGACTGCCATTGCGTGTGGTGTCCTGTTTTCAGGACCAATCCGCTGGATTTCTGATAACAAGTTGATCTGTGATGTAGGTCGTTTTGCCAATCTCATGGAGCATCCAATCTCTGAACGCTCTGATCTGCGGTCGGTTTTCCGCGCCCTGCGGGCAGAGAAAACGGAAGCGCGCCCCGGTTGATAATGCCACTTTGTAAGGCATAACCAATCTGCCCTCATCTACTTCTTTGACCACAAGCGCACGTCGACCCAAGACAACGCCCATTCCGGCAAGTGCAGCATCAACCGCATGATCCGCCTGACTGAAGCGCGGGCCGTGGGTCGGCGCAAAATCTATCCCCACAGCCGCGAACCATGCTTGCCAGTCACATTTAGGCCTCAGGAAATTGATCGAATCGTCGAAAATCAGCGGCGCGGATTTGAGGCTCTCTGCATTAGGGTACTTCTCGGCCAATGCCGGTGTCATGACCGGTGCAACCCATTCGTGGGCAAGTGGCACTGCGTAAAGGTTCTCTTCTGGTTCACGACTGAAACGTATGGCCACATCAATTGCGTCGCGTCCAAAATCCATGATCTTCAATGATGCGGAGAAACGAAGCTCAATTTCTGGGTGGGCTTGTGCAAACTCGTAAAGTCTGGGTGCTAGCCATTTTGCGGTGAAGGCGGGTCCGGCGGTAACCGTCAGGGTTTGCGTATCCTGGAGGCGTTGCGTGGTCCGCCATGCTTGGCCCAAAACCTGAAAACCCTCGGCGGCTCCCGGGGCCAGCGTTGCTCCCGCTTCGGTCAATTCAACTGCGCGGTTCAATCGTTGGAAGAGTGGTGCACCCAAATGCTGCTCAAGTGATTTGATCTGAAAGCTCAATGCAGCCGGTGTCACAGAAAGCTCATCTGCGGCTTTCGCAAATGACATGTGGCGCGCAGCCGCATCAAAGGCACGTAAAGCGGTTAGCGGGGGGAGCTTGCGATGCATATTCACATAAGTAAAATTTAACTGAAGCTGCGTAAAGTCTCGTTTGTACGCCATCAACATGAGTGACATATTCAAGTCAGATCAGAAACGCTGAAGTAATTGACGGGAACTGGGCATGTTTGAAGCGACCACAACAAGCGGGACACGTGACGCGATTCACAAAGCTCATGAAGAGCGTGCGCAGGCCTTGCGGGATGCATGGCATTGGCTTTTCGCCTCACTGCGGTGATCTTAAGAAACAAAAAAAGGGCCGGTCGCAATGACCGGCCCGTTGCTTCGCAGAACTGAATTCAGACGAAGAACTGCGCACCATTGGCAGAAATGGTCGATCCATTCACAAACCCGGAATCATCGGAGGCCAAGAATACGACACATCTTGCGATTTCTTCGGGCTCGCCCAAACGACCGGCTGGGATTTGGGCGATAATCGACTCGCGTACTTTTTCCGGTACAGCCATCACCATATCAGTCGCGATATACCCCGGACAGATTGCATTGGCGGTAATGCCTGCACGCGCACCTTCCTGCGCGAGAGATTTCACAATGCCTAGGTCTCCCGCTTTGGTCGCGGCGTAGTTTACCTGTGCGAATTGACCTTTTTGGCCATTGATTGAGCTGATCACAATGACACGGCCAAATTTGCGTTCGCGCATGCCGGGCCAGATCGGATGCACCGTATTGAAGACGCCTGTCAGATTGGTGTCGATGACCTCCTGCCACTGCTCCGGCGTCATCTTGTGGAACGGTGCATCGCGCGTAATACCCGCGTTGGCGACGACCACGTCAATTGGTCCAAGGTCTGCCTCGACAGAGGCGAGGCCCGCTTTGCTGGCCTCATAATCTGCCACGTTCCACTTATATGTCTTGATTCCCGTTTCATCGGTGAACTTTGCGGCGGCTTCGTCGTTGCCGGCATAGGTTGCCGCGACGGAATAGCCTGCGTCTTTCAGGGCGTTGGAAATTGCGGCGCCGATCCCTCGGCTGCCTCCGGTGACAAGTGCGACACGGGACATAGTCGGATTCTCCTTATTTTCTGGCAATGTTGTTACGCGCCTAGCGGTCGTTGCGCAACTTTATTACGCAACCAATGTTGGTTTGGGGTGGGATTTGGGCGGTGTGTGAAACGCCGCCCGTCACTTAGTTAAGGGCGCTCAAGGCACATGGCGACACCCATGCCACCGCCAATGCACAATGTCGCGAGGCCTTTCTTGGCGTTGCGTCGCTTCATTTCGAAGAGCAGTGTATTGAGGATGCGCGCGCCGGAAGCGCCGATGGGATGGCCAATCGCAATGGCCCCACCGTTCACATTTACCACATCCGGATTCCAGCCCATGTCCTTGTTGACCGCGCAAGCCTGCGCTGCAAAGGCTTCGTTCGCCTCAACCAAATCAAGGTCTTCAGCCTTCCAGCCCGCCTTTTCCAGCGCTTTGCGGCTTGCGTAAATCGGGCCGGCGCCCATGATCGAAGGGTCAAGGCCAACTGTCGCGTAGCTCGCGATCCGTGCGAGAGGTTCGATCCCGCGTTTTTCAGCGTCGTCGGCCGACATCATCAACGCAGCTGCCGCACCATCATTGAGGCCGGAGGCATTTGCAGCTGTTACGGATCCGTCTTTGGTGAATGCAGGGCGTAGTTTCTGCATCGCTTCCATTGTCGCACCGTGACGAATGTATTCATCCTGATCGACGATGGTGTCTCCTTTGCGGCCCTTCACCGTATAGGCCATAATTTCATCGGCGAACTTGCCGGCTTTCTGGGCGGCTTCCGCCTTGTTTTGAGAAGCGACAGCGAATTCATCTTGCTGATCGCGACCGATCTGCCACTTCTCAGCAACGTTTTCGGCGGTTTGACCCATGTGATAGCCATTGAATGCGTCCCACAATCCGTCCCGAATCATCGTGTCGATGTATTTCAGATCGCCCATTTTATGTCCGGCGCGAAGACTGGCCGCATGGGGTGAAAGTGTCATGTTCTCTTGACCACCGGCCGCGACAATCGAGGCATCGCCCAGTTGGATGTGCTGTGCCGCCAGCGCTACGGACCGAAGGCCGGACCCGCAGACCTGGTTGATGGTCCAGGCAGAACTTTCCTGAGGCAACCCCGCGTTGATATGCGCTTGCCGGGCCGGGTTTTGGCCTTGGGCTGCTGTCAGAACCTGACCCAGAATGGTTTCGGAAACTTCCGACGCGTCGACACCGGCACGCGCCACAACTTCCTTTAAAACGGCGGCGCCAAGATCGTGAGCGGGCGTGGTTGCGAACGAGCCGCCAAAACTGCCGACGGCAGTACGTGCGGCGGAGGCGATAACGACATTCGTCATGTGATTGGTCCTTTGCCAGTTCTAGGCAGGGGCAAACTGGGCTGGCCTTCAAATTAAGGCCGATATCCCCCACCACTCATTGGCGAACCCATAACGCATCCAATTGTGCTCAGCAACCAACTGAGCAGTTGAGTTTCAACCGTGCATCGACGCGTTCTTGACTACATGGCTTTCTGAGTTGCCGCGTCGCGTAGCCAGTGAGGGCGGGTCGTGGCCGCGGCGAAGTGGAAACCTTGCAGGCAATCAACGCCTATTCTTACAAGCGTTTCGGCGTCTTCTTTGTTCTCGACGAACTCCGCAACGGTGAGCATGTCAAAGTGGCGGGCAATAGATACCAGGGCCGATGTCATGGCCTGATTATCCGGGTCGTTTGCGATGCCGCGGATAAACTGCCCGTCGATCTTTAAGATATCGAAGAAAAAATCCTTGAAGTAGCGCAATGCCGTATAGCCTGCGCCAAAATCGTCCATGGCAAAGCAGATGCCTTCGATTTGCAAACGGTCCATGAAATCAACGACAAGTTCCGGGACCATCATCGCGGAGCTCTCGGTGATTTCGAGAATCAGCCTTTCGGCAATAAGGTCATTGCGGGTCAGCCAGCGGTCTAACGTTCGGTTCCATTGCTGGTAGCCAATCGACCGCGCCGACATATTGATGGAGAGCCGTAGGCCCGGATTGTCATTTAATGCGCGCAAACCAAGACCGAGGGCAAGCGTATCCAACTGACGGCCAAGTTCGGAATTTTCGATGGTGTCCATGAAGTCAGACGCCGGAATAACCCGGCCAGTGTAATCCAAAACGCGGATCAACCCTTCGTAAAATGCGACTTTGCCTTGCGCGCGGGCCTGCATGACTGGCTGGAAAGCAAGCAGAACCTGCTTGTTCTTGATCGCCTCGGCCACCATGTCGATCGTGTTCTGATCCCGTTTCGATACTGCAAAGCTCAGCGGGCTTTCGGCGCCGGGTGGTACGTCTGCCAGTATTTTCTTTCTGTGTCCGGGCATCGTCTTCCTCAAACTGATCTGCTTTTGACACCTTGCAGCCTAAAACGCTAAACCCGGGTTAATATTCTCATTTTGTTCTAATTTAATATATGCTTTAATGCATTGAAAAATATGGTAAACAAAAGAGAAACATGAAAACGCGCTGCGAATGGGCCGGGCCCGAAAAAATCTATCTGGAGTACCACGATACGGATTGGGGGGTGCCCGAGTATGACAGTCGCGCACTCTGGGAGAAGCTGGTTCTTGATGGTTTTCAAGCGGGCTTGAGTTGGCTCACGATTTTGAAAAAACGGGAGAATTTCAGGACGGCATTTGCCGGATTCCAACCAGACATCGTGGCCGGATGGGGAGCGGATGAGGTTACACATTTGCTGGCCGATAGAGGGATCATTCGGCACCGAGGAAAAATCGAGGCGACGATTTCAAATGCGCGCGTGTGGCAGAAAATCGAGGCGCGCGAGGGCTTCGATACATTTTTATGGAATTATGTTGGCGGCAAGCCGCTTCAAAACAGGTGGGAATCTCCTGATGACGTGCCTGCATTTACTCCGCTGTCCACGCAGATTTCAAAGGATCTTAAGAAAGAGGGCTTTCGTTTCTGTGGCCCCACAATTGTCTATGCCTTCATGCAGGCTGTCGGGATGGTTAACGATCATTTGGTGAGCTGCCATCGACATGCCGAAGTTGCAGAATTGGCGCGCACAAAGAGCCGTTGACTCTGTCCCGAACACGCGTATAAGCGCGGCTTCATTGGTGTTGGTGGCTCCCGCAAGGGACAGCCTGTCAGGTGCAAGCCAGAGGACAACGCCCTTCACGCCCTCCGGGGTCACATAGAAGGAGATCAGCCGTGACAAAACGCACGTCTGCCAAGTACAAAATCGACCGCCGCATGGGCGAAAACATCTGGGGCCGTCCAAAATCCCCGGTGAATCGCCGCGAATATGGCCCCGGCCAGCACGGTCAGCGCCGCAAGGGCAAACTTTCCGATTTCGGTATCCAGTTGCGCGCCAAGCAGAAGCTCAAAGGCTACTATGGTGACCTGACCGAGAAACAATTCCGCCGCATCTACGCCGAAGCCGAACGCGTCAAGGGTGATACCGGTGAAAACCTGATTGGTCTGCTGGAGCGTCGTCTGGACGCCGTTGTCTACCGCGCGAAATTCGTGGCGACCGTCTTTGCGGCCCGTCAGTTCGTGAACCACGGCCATGTTAAAGTGAATGGCAAGAAGGTCAACATTCCTTCCTACCGGGTTCAGGAAGGCGACGTGATCGAAGTGCGCGACCGCTCCAAACAACTGGCCGTGCTGCTCGAAGCGACACAATTGCCCGAGCGCGACGTGCCTGATTACGTCGAGGCGGACCATTCCAAAATGACGGCGAAATTCGTGCGTACACCTGCTCTGGGCGACGTGCCATACCCGGTCATGATGGAACCAAACCTCGTCGTGGAATTCTACGCGAAGAACTAAGGTTCCTCGCAATCATTGCTTTGGGGCCGCGCCGGATCATGCCAGCGCGGCCCTTTCTTGTTTATGGGGGGCGATATGACCAACTATCCAAACTACGGCCGCATTGACGGTCCCATTGTCATCATCGGGTTCGGATCTATCGGGCGCGGTACGTTGCCGCTGATTGAACGGCATTTCGACTATGACCCGGAGCAGTTGGTTGTCATCGAGCCCAATGAAAGCGTGGGTGACTTTCTGGACGCACGCGGCGTGCGTCACCAGCAGATCAAGATCACGCGCGACAATTACCGAGAGGTCCTTGGCGGACATTTCGCTGGTGGTCAGGGGTTCTGCGTGAACCTGAGCGTTGATACATCTTCGCTTGATCTCATGAAGTTTTGTCGTGAACTGGGCGTGCTCTACATTGATACGGTGGTCGAGCCCTGGGAAGGTTTCTACTTCGAGACCAGTGAGAATGCCGAGCGCACAAACTATGCGCTGCGCCAGAAGGTCCGCGATGAGAAAGCCGCCAATCCGGGCGGGACAACGGCAGTGTCCTGCTGCGGGGCCAATCCGGGCATGGTGAGCTGGTTCGTGAAAGAGGCGCTGCTGACACTGGCAAAAGACACCGGACGTGATGTTGAGGCGCCGACAAATCGGGCGGCGTGGGGGGCGCTGATGCAGTCACTGGGCGTCAAAGGCGTTCATATTGCGGAGCGGGATACGCAGGCCCGCCACGCACCGCGCCCGCGCGGCACCTTCGTGAACACATGGTCGGTCGAAGGGTTCATTTCCGAAGGTTTCCAACCCGCCGAACTGGGGTGGGGCACGCATGAGACATGGATGCCCGACAACGCCCACAGCTATGACACTGGCTGCCAGTCCGCAATCTGGCTGGAGCGTCCCGGCGCGATTACGCGCGTGCACACTTGGTGCCCGACGCCCGGGCCGCAGTTCGGCTTTCTGGTCACCCATAACGAAGCGGTGTCGATCTCGGATTATTATACCGTTGGTCCGGCGGAGGCACCGGAATTCCGCCCGACCTGCCACTACGCCTATCATCCGAGTGACGACGCGGTCCTGTCCCTGCATGAAATGTTCGGATCCGGCCGTCAGCAAACGGTGCATCACATCCTCGAAGAAGATGAGATTGTCGAGGGCGTCGACGAGTTGGGTGTGTTGCTTTACGGGCATGAGAAAAACGCGCTCTGGTACGGCTCGCGTCTGTCCAACGCCGAAACCAGAACGCTGGCCCCCTATCAAAATGCAACCGGTTTGCAGGTCACATCCGCGGTTCTTGCGGGCATGGTCTGGGCGCTGGAAAACCCAAACGCCGGGATTGTCGAGACCGACGAAATGGACCACGCCCGCTGTCTGGACGTGCAACGGCCCTATCTTGGCCCGGTGGAGGCGCATTACACCGACTGGACGCCGCTTCAGGACCGTTGGGAGCTTTTCCCCGAAGACATTGACGAAAGCGATCCGTGGCAATTCCGCAATGTTCTGGCCAGTTAAGACAACCGTGCAGATGACGGTGGCAGACCGCGCGGCACCTCGGTAAGGTCCGCCGGACAGGAGACGACCCGATGACCACATCCCTATGCCCGCAACCCGGTATCATGGATATCGCTCTCTATCAGGGCGGGGCGTCCAGTATCGACGGGCAGGCCGATCCGCTGAAACTCAGTTCCAACGAGAACCCCTTTGGTGCCAGCCCGAAAGCCATGTCAGCGGTTGCCGAGGCCGCCGCAGGTCTGCATCGCTATCCCACAACGGATCATGCGGAATTACGGTCAGCGATTGCCGATGTGCACGGGCTGGACCCAGACCGCATCATATGCGGTGTCGGATCGGACGAGATATTGACCCTGCTCGCGCTGGCATTCGCCGGGCCAGGAGACGAAGTGCTCTATCCGGAACATGGCTTTTCGATGTACAGGATTTTCGCCTTGTCTGCGGGGGCCACGCCGGTTGTTGCACCGGAGACAGAGCGGCGCGTGGATGTCGACAAAATCATCG
The DNA here is from genome assembly GCF_049830555.1 of Roseobacter sp. EG26. NCBI lineage: Bacteria > Pseudomonadati > Pseudomonadota > Alphaproteobacteria > Rhodobacterales > Roseobacteraceae > Roseobacter > Roseobacter sp. EG26. The sequence continues at coordinate 106,536 of NZ_JBNBLH010000004.1, read as the reverse complement.
AGAAGATCACCCCCGCAACTCGGCTAATCTACCTTGCCAACCCGGCCAACCCCACCGGGACTGCGCTGGACACGGGGGAAGTGACGCGGCTAGCTGATGCGGTTCCCGCAAATTGCCTGTTGGTGTTGGACGGTGCCTATGCGGAATTTTTTGAGGGCTACGATGGGGGTGCGACCCTTGTGGAGGCGCGCGAAAACGTGGTGATGACACGCACCTTTTCCAAACTCTACGGGCTGGGTGGTCTGCGGGTTGGCTGGGGCTATGCGGCACAACATGTGATCGACGTGCTGAACCGTGTGCGTGGGCCGTTCAACCTGTCGTCGGTGGCACTGGCCGGGGCGCAAGGGGCCGTACGCGACCGCGATTTCGTCGATACCTGTTTGCAGGAAAACTCAGAGCAACGGGTGCGCCTGACCGGCGGGCTGCGCCAGCTTGGGATAGCTTGTGACGAAAGCCAGGCCAATTTCGTGTTGGCGCGGTTTGCGAATGAGCCCGAAGCGCTTGCCGCTGATCAGCACTTCAAGGATGCGGGTATTCTGGTCCGCCTGGTGAAAGGCTATGGGTTCCCGGACGCCTTGCGTATTACGGTAGGGCGCGCGGAAGATGTCAGCTGTGTGCTGGAGGCATTGGCCTCCTTTAAGGGGGTGGAATGAGCGCCATCTACGACCGTGTTGCGCTGATCGGATTGGGATTGATCGCCTCGTCCATGTTCTGGGCGAGCAAGAGGAGATCATTAGCAGGCGAAGTCACGGGCTTTGCGCGCAGCGCCGAGACACGCGAAACCGCCCGCCGGATCGGTCTTTGTGACCGGGTCTGCGAAAGCGCGGCAGAGGCGGTAGAAGGAGCCGATCTGGTGGTGCTCTGTGTGCCAGTGGGTGCGATGGCGTCTGTCGCCGCCGAGATTGGGCCCTTTTTGAAACCGGGCGCGACGGTTACCGATGTGGGCTCCGTCAAACGAGACGTGATTGAAAATGTCTCCGTGCATTTGCCGGATAATGTGCATTTCATTCCGGGTCATCCTCTGGCGGGCACAGAGCACTCCGGTCCGGAATCAGGGTTTGCCGAGCTTTTTGACAATCGTTGGTGCCTGCTGGTGCCCGTTAACGGATCAGACAGGGACGCCGTGGCGCAATTGCGCGCGTTTTGGGAAGGGCTCGGCAGCAATGTCGAAGAAATGGACGCTGACCATCATGATCTGGTTCTGGCAGTCACCAGCCATGCGCCGCATTTGATTGCCTACACGATGGTTGGCGTGGCAGACGACCTGCGCCGCGTCACAGACAGTGAAGTCATCAAATATTCCGCTGCGGGTTTTCGTGATTTCACCCGGATTGCTGCGAGTGATCCAACCATGTGGCGGGACGTGTTTCTGACCAACAAGGACGCGACACTGGAAATTCTGGGGCGTTTCACCGAAGAGCTTTTTGCCCTGCAGCGTGCGATCCGAACCGGCGACGGGGATCACCTGCATGATTATTTCACCCGGACCCGTGCGATCCGTCGTGGGATCATCGAGGCAGGACAAGATACGGATGCACCGGATTTCGGTCGCGTGAAACAACCCAAATGAAGACCCTTGCGTTCCTTTTCACGTTTCTGGCCGGCGTCGCAGTTGCTGCGCCAGAGGCGGTCAAACGCCCTGTCGGGCGGCCGGGGTCCACAGCAAGCGGTTCGTTGCCGCTTGCCCTCGACGGGTCCGGCGCAATCGAAGCACCGGAGCGCGCGGCGGCAGCAAAGGCAGCACTACCAACTGGAATTGCGCCAAAAACCTCATTGCGCCCGAAAATGCGGACACGTGCGGTCAAGCGTCTGGCACGAAAACAAAGAAAGCTGCGCGCCAAGGGCGCGGTCTGCGGTGACCTTGATTTGCAAGGAGAAACCCTCGGTCCCAAGCCGGGCAGAATTTCCGGGTGCGGTGTGGCTCAGGCCGTGCGGGTCCGCTCGGTATCCGGCGTGAGCCTCAGCCAACGGTCAGTGATGGATTGCGACACCGCGCGCGCACTCAAATCCTGGGTGGACAACACGGCCAAACCCGCGCTTCAAAAAAATGGGGGCGGACTCAAGAGCCTGCGCGTTGCTGCACATTACGCATGCCGAACCCGGAATAACAAAAAAGGCGCGCGTATCTCAGAGCATGGAAAAGGGCGCGCGATTGATATTTCGGGTTTTCAGCTGCGGGATGGGTCCACGATTACGGTATTAAAGGGCTGGACCGCGCGTGAAACCAGCCAGGTCATGCGCAGGCTTCAACGTGGTGCCTGTGGCCCGTTCGGGACGGTGCTGGGTCCCAACGCCGACAGCCATCATCGTGATCACTTCCATTTTGACACTGCCCGATACCGCTCCGCGACCTATTGCCGCTAGCGCAATATGAAACGTGGCGCGGGACCGAGCGGCAAAAACCCGACAGAGATCAGCCCGTCGTTGAGTGCGAGCGTCAAATCCAGCGCCTCAGAGTTACCGCCAAGACCGGCGAGGGCGGAGAGCGCTTGTTCAAACTGCGGTCGCAGGGCGCGCGGCAAAACGCCCGCATTTTCGGCCAGAGCCAGCATGGCGCGCCAGTTGCGGGCTTGTACCTTGACAGTTCCGGTCGCAACGCCCTCCGGGTCGATATCGAGGGTCGCGGCAAACCGCAATTGCAGCGCGCCCCAGACCGCTTCAGCCTGGTTGATGATGATCTGGCGCGGCTGTGGACGAGAAACCTCCAACGCTGATATGTCCCAAACCCGGTCAAATGTGACCGAGAGTCTGGCGTTGAAACTGTCAAAACTGACCGGCCAATGCTGCGGGATGAAAAGGGCCGCGCGGGGAATCTCTCCCGGACGCAAAGCGTCAACGCGCAGATCGAGGGTGTATTTTTCAGGTATCTCTTCATCCTGATGTAAGACCATTTGCGATTTTCCGCCCGCCAGGAAATCACCGGCAAGGCTATCCAGAAGCCAGGCGTCTGAAGATGTTTTCATCTTTTCCAACGCCATCGCAGCCTTGGGTTTCAAAGAAACATCGACGCGCCCTTTTTGTACTAGGAGACGCGCGCGCCCTTCAGGGGTTGCCAACAAAATGGGATCGCCGGGCAGGACAATGCGAATATCGCCAGGAGCCCAGACAGGTGCCCGGAGTTCCAAAACTGAGGCGTCTAGAGCAACGCCGGTTGACGGATCGGCCAGCGTCAATTTCTTCAGAAAGAGATGCACATGGCTGGGAAATCCCTGAAAGCCAATCGCGGAGGTTTCTGCCTGCCAGCCATCGACCTGCCGTTGAGCGAGCCATTGATCGATACCTCGCACGGCCCCAAAGGTGGCGAAGGCCCACCAACCACTTACTGCCAAGGCTGCGAGCAAAACAAACCGGATAAGTCGCCACATTACACAGCCCTTTCCCTTTCCGCTGAATTGAGGTTTACGCAATGCAGTCAAGGAGAACCAGCAAGATGACAATGTGGGTGTTCGGATACGGCAGCCTCCTGTGGAATCCCGGTTTCGAAGTGGCAGAGCAGGTTGTAGCAACGCTGCCCGGCTATGCGCGGTCGTTCTGTATGTGGTCCATTCACCACCGTGGCACGGAAGAACATCCCGGATTGGTGCTGGCGCTGGACGAGGAACCGGCACATGCCTGCGAAGGTGTGGCGCTGGCGGTTGCATCGGGGCAGGAAGCCACGACACTCAGCTACCTGCGGGAGCGGGAGTTGATCTCATCCGCCTATCTTGAGCGTGAGCTTGACATTGATCTAACCGATGGGCGCAGGGTGCAGGCGCTGTGCTACGTGATCAACCCGGATCATGTGCAGTATTGTGGCGGAATGCCATTGGAACAGCAGGCACAGATCATTTCGACTGCCAAGGGTGGCATGGGCCCGAATACCGAATACCTCTACAACACCGCCGCGCATCTGACAGAGATTGGATTGCATGATCCTGATCTGGAATGGCTCAGCCAACGGGTCCGCCACCTGACCGCATAAATCCTTGGCGCTGGCGGCGCATTTCAGTGTAAGCTGCCGCAAGAGCAGAACAATAACGCGCAGGAGCAAGAGCGCATGGCATTGCCAGACCACGAGGTACGACCGGTTTTCTCGCAGCCGGTGCGGCAAATTTCGCTGATGCTGATTGTCCTTGCGCTGTCCGGGTTTGGCAGCTTTCTGGCGTTGCCGCGTGTACTGCCGGTTTTTGAGGCCAACCCCTACCTCAACGGCTTCATCATTTTTGTGTTCATCATCGGTGTGTTCGCCTGCTTCTATCAGGTCTTCCAACTGATTGGGTCGGTCCGTTGGATCGAACGCTTCGCCACCGATAGCCTAGACAGTAGCATCAAGGCACCACAATTGCTGGCCCCTCTGGCCTCCCTGCTGCGCTCGCGGGGGGCACGCATGCAGGTCAGCGCATCCTCTACCCGTTCCATCCTTGATTCCGTTGTGAACAGGATCGAGGAAGCGCGCGAGATTACGCGCTATATTGTCAGCATGCTGATTTTCCTAGGCCTTCTGGGAACCTTCTATGGGCTCGCGACAACAGTTCCGGCGATCGTGGAAACCATCAGCAGCCTCGCTCCGGAAGAGGGTGAGGGCGGTGTCGAGGTCTTCAACAGACTGATGAGCGGGCTGCAAACACAGCTTGGCGGCATGGGCGTTGCCTTTGCCTCTTCCTTGCTGGGACTTGCGGGATCACTGATCGTTGGTTTGCTTGAGCTTTTTGCCGGGCACGGACAGAACCGGTTCTATCGTGAGCTTGAAGAGTGGCTCAGTTCCATTACACGCGTGGGGTTTTCGTCAGGAGACGATGCAACCAGCGATCAGAGCATTCTGGCGGGGGTTGTGGACCATATGGCCGAGCAGATGGAAGTGCTCCAGCAGATGTTCATAGAGACGGACGTCAGCCGGGGTCAGGTCCAGGAGCGGCTGGATGCGCTGGCGACATCCATCGAGCGCATGACCGATCGGATGGATCGACCTGATCCGTCCGGGGCAGCGCTTGAACGGGTTGCGGCGGGGCAGGAGCGTCTCATAACAGTGTTGGAGAACCAGAGCCAAGGCGATGGCATTGATGCAGAGAGCCGCATGCGGCTCCGTTCAATCGACGTGCAGATGCTCCGTATTCTCGAAGAGATTTCCGCAGGTCGGCAGGAAAGCATGGCAGAATTGCGAATGGATATCTCCCGGTTGACCGATGCATTGAGCCCGCGACGCGCCCGTTCTGCCATGAAGTCAAAACCCGAAGGGAACTGACAATGGCCTTGTCACGACGTACCGGTGCCCGCTTCCAGGCCTCGATCTGGCCGGGTTTCGTTGACGCGATGACAGGGTTGCTGCTTGTCCTGATGTTCGTTCTGACCATTTTCATGGTTGTGCAATTTGTTCTGACGGAGCGGATCACCGGGCAGGAATCGGAATTAGATCAATTGGCGGGTGAGGTGGCCGCGCTGGCGCAGGCCTTGGGGTTGGAGCAACAGACCAACTCAAACCTTGAAAAACGCATTGGCGCGCTGGATGCGAATTTGAATGATGCGGAGGCCCGCATCGCTTCTTTGATCGCTACCCGCGATGCTCAGACAACGGCGCTTCTGGAGGCCCAAACACAAATTACCAGTTTCGAAGCACAGGTTGCGGCCCTGATCTCACAACGTGATTCAGCCCTTCGGGATGTTGCGTCACTGGAAGAGAGGCGCGATACGCTCGAAAGCACCCAGGCGGAATTGTTAAGCGAGCAGGAAGCGCTGAACCTTGCCTTGGCGACGGCACGTACGGAAATCGATGCTCAGGTCGAGGCAGCGCGGTTGGCGGCTGCGCGCCGCGAAGCCTTGGATGCGCTTGTTGCTGATCTGCGGTCACGCAATGCTCAGGTTGAGGGGCAGGTCGATGCGCTGTCTGCCGAGCTTGAATCGACTGCGCAGGCGTTAAGTGATGAAGAAGCTGCTCGATTGGCGGAAGCCGCCGCTGCCGAAGCGCTGCGGGACCGGCTGGCGGATGCGGACGCGGAGCTAACGGCCATGACGTTGGCCCTAGAGGCGCAGCGCAAAGAGGCTGAGGACACTCTGACATTGTTGGCTGCGGCGCGGGCTGCGGAAAATGATCTTGATGCGCAATTGGCAGCCGCATTGCTGCGCGCAGAAGGTCTGGCGGAAACGGTTGAAACCACGGCCGAAGAGGCGCGCGCTCTGCGCGAGGCTGAACGGGCGTTGGAGGCGCAACTGAGGGCTGCCGAAACCGAAGCCTTGGCCGATCAGGAAACAATTGAAAGCGCGCAAGCCACACAAGAGAATCTTGAAGCAGAGCAGAAGCGGTTGCGCGAGCAATTGGCACTGGCATTGGCAGCCAAGCTCGCGGCGCAAACCTTGGCGGAGGATACGACGACGGAAACGGAGCGTCGCGCAGCGCTGCTGGCCGAGGCGCAACGCGCCCTGGCGCAGGAGGAAACGATCAGTGCAGATGCGCAAAGACAAGCCGAGTTGCTGAACCAGCAAGTGGCCGCACTACGAACCCAACTGGGCGACCTACAAGCATTGCTGGACGACGCGGTGGCGCGGGATGCCGCCTCTCAGGTCCGCCTTCAATCTCTGGGGTCTGATCTGAATACCGCGCTGGCGCGGGTTGCCGCAGAAGAACGGCGCCGTGCCCAGCTTGAAGAAGCCGAGCGACTGAGACTGGAAGAGGAAGCCGCCCGTCTGGCGGAAGAGGCTGCGCGGCTGACTGAGGAAACCAAGGATCTCGCGCAATACAGATCAGAATTCTTCGGTCGGTTGAGAGATGTTTTGGGTCGGCAGGAGGGTGTGCGCATTGAGGGTGATCGGTTTGTGTTCTCTTCCGAAGTTCTGTTTGAGCCCGCCAGCGCCACGCTTTCTCTTGCCGGTCAGGATGAGGTGGCAAAAGTTGCGCGTATTTTGGCAAGTGTGGCGGGTGATATCCCACCGGAAATTGATTGGATCATCCGCGTCGATGGGCACACTGATGACTTGCCGCTATCGGGTTTTGGCCAATTTGCCGATAACTGGGAATTAAGCCAGGCGCGTGCGTTGTCGGTTGTGAAATATATGGTCAGCGCTTTGGGTATTCCGCCCAACCGGCTTGCCGCAAACGGATTTGGTGAGTTTCAGCCAGTTGCTTTAGGCGACAACGAAGAAGCGCGGGCTCAGAACAGACGGATCGAGCTTAAGTTTACCGAGAAATAGCCAGTATTTCACTGCCGAGTTACATCCAGCGCGAAAAAGTTTAACGGCGCAGACATTGGATATAAGGCAAAAAAACCCGCCCTGATGTTATTCAGGACGGGAAAATGCGTAACAAACTGTAGTGGCTTAGTCCGCTGTCAGCAGCGGTGGTTTGTCGCCTGACAGTCGCGGTTTGTCGGGGCCATCGATCTTGAGATCAATTTCTCCGCCTTTGATGCCGACTTTCACAATGCCGCCCTTGGCAAGCTTGCCAAACAGCAAATCCTCGGCAAGAGGCTTTTTGATATGCTCTTGAATGACGCGGCCAAGGGGACGCGCACCCATTTTGGAATCATATCCTTTGTCAGCCAACCATTCCGCAGCAGGTTTGGTAAGTTCGATGGTTACATTGCGATCCATCAACTGAGCTTCCAATTGCAGTACGAACTTTTCAACCACTTGCAAAATGACTTCCTTCGGCAGCGGTGCAAAGCTGATGACGGCATCCAGTCGGTTGCGGAATTCCGGCGTAAAGGTGCGTTCGATTGCGGCGGTATCCTCACCCTCGCGACGATCACGACCGAAACCGATTGCTTCCTTGGCCTGTTCTGCGGCACCGGCATTTGATGTCATGATCAATACGACATTACGGAAATCAACCGTACGTCCATTGTGATCGGTCAGTTTGCCATGATCCATGACCTGCAACAAAATATTGTAGACATCCGGATGCGCTTTTTCCATTTCGTCGAGCAAGAGCACGCAATGTGGGTGCTGATCGACGCCATCTGTCAGCATACCGCCCTGATCAAATCCGACATATCCCGGAGGTGCGCCAATCAGTCGGCTTACGGCGTGTTTCTCCATGTATTCGGACATGTCAAACCGCAACAGCTCGACCCCCAGAGTGTCCGCCAGTTGCTTGGCCACTTCGGTTTTCCCGACGCCAGTTGGCCCCGCAAAGAGATAGTTACCGATTGGTTTTTCTGGCTCACGCAAACCCGCACGTGCCAATTTGATGGCAGATGAGAGTGCCTCTATCGCCTTATCCTGTCCAAAGACCACACGCTTCAGAGAGCCCTCGAGATCCTTCAGGACCTCCGCGTCATCCTTGGACACGTTTTTCGGCGGAATGCGGGCAATCTTGGCAACCACATTCTCAATTTCCTTTGTGCCTATCGTTTTGCGGCGCTTGGCGGCAACCACCAAATGTTGCGCAGCGCCCGCTTCGTCGATCACGTCGATGGCTGAATCGGGGAGTTTGCGGTCATTGATATAGCGAGACGCCAACTCCACCGAGGATTTGATCGCATCTGCCGTATACTTGACCGAGTGATGATCCTCGAAATAGGGTTTCAACCCGCGCAGGATTTTCACCGCATCCTCGACAGAGGGTTCATTTACGTCGATTTTCTGGAACCGGCGGCTCAGCGCACGGTCCTTTTCAAAATGCTGGCGGAACTCCTTGTAGGTCGTGGAGCCCATTGTGCGAAGTTTGCCGCCCGCAAGCGCGGGTTTCAAAAGGTTTGACGCATCCATTGCGCCGCCGGATGTGGCACCCGCACCGATCACTGTGTGAATTTCGTCGATAAACAGAACTGCGTCGTCGTGTTGTTCCAGTTCCGCAACAACTGCTTTTAGACGTTCCTCGAAATCACCGCGATAGCGGGTGCCCGCCAAGAGCGCGCCCATATCAAGCGAATAGATCGTGGTATTTTCCAAAACCTCAGGTGTCTCGCCGCCAACGATTTTGCGTGCAAGCCCTTCTGCAATGGCAGTTTTGCCAACACCGGGATCGCCAACCAGCAGCGGGTTATTTTTGCGGCGACGGCACAGCACCTGAATGCATCGCTCGACTTCCGCATCGCGCCCGATGAGCGGATCGATATCGCCCTCGCGTGATTTGGCGTTCAAATCCACGCAGTATTTTTCGAGCGCACTTTCCTTTTTCTCCCCCTCGGTAACACCTTGGGTCTCCTCCTCACTCTCCGGCGCGCCGGACACGGGACGGGGTTCGCCGAAAGCGGGGTCTTTTGCGACGCCATGCGCAATGAAATTGACTGCGTCATAGCGCGTCATATCCTGATCCTGCAGGAAGTAGGCCGCGTTACTTTCCCTTTCGGCAAAGATCGCGACAAGCACGTTGGCGCCTGTCACCTCCGTGCGCCCGGACGATTGCACATGAATGGCCGCGCGCTGAATGACCCGCTGGAAGGCGGCGGTGGGCACCGCTTCTGAGCCGTCAACATCCGTCACCAGATTGCTGAGATCTTCGTCGACGAATTCCACAAGTGTCGCGCGCAAATCATCCACATCGACACTGCAGGCTTGCATCACCCGGGTCGCATCCGGCTCATCAATAAGGGCGAGCAATAGATGCTCCAAAGTTGCAAACTCATGGCGACGTGCATTGGCCAAGGCCAGCGCAGAATGAATTGCCTGTTCCAGTGTGGTCGAAAATGAAGGCACAATAAGCGCTCCTTCTGATCGGGGTCGGTGGCGGATCTGATTCAAGCAGATCCTTCAGCCAACCATGGCCTCATAGTGTTAGAGTTTGGTTGATCGCAGCCCCTCTTCAAGTTTTTTCTTTGATTTTGCGGTCACAATTTATGTGAAAGCGACATGAAAGGCTGCAATATAGGCGTTAGAAAGCGTCCTTGCGGGCACGGATTTCAGCGAAAACCTGAACATCGGTGGCATCTGGAAGACCCAGACGGTGGCGAATGTCAGGGTTAGAGGCACGCAGAAACGGATTTGTCGCCATTTCCTGTGCGAGGGTTGAAGGAACGGTCGGAATACCAGCGGCGCGGGCCGTCGCTATCTCCTTGCTTCTTGATATAAGTTCAGGATTATCGGGATCAATGGTTAACGCAAACTTAGCGTTGGACGCGGTGTATTCATGCCCTGAAAATATCTGTGTCTCTGGTGGCAAAGACATTAGCTTCGTCAGGCTATCCCACATTCGATCTGCGGTGCCCTCAAACAGCCGCCCACATCCAAGCGCCATCAGGCTGTCTGCGGTAAAGGCGGCATCCGCGCCGGGAACATAAAATGCGATGTGTCCGCGCGTATGGCCGGACACATCCAGCACCAAAACCGACTGATCGGCAAAGTCAAAGGTGTCGCCATCACCGACCCGCCGATTCAGAGGCGGTAACCGGTGAGCGTCTGCGCCAGCGCCCGTGACTTGCGCAGGGTGATCTTTGAGGACGCGCGCAAGCCCCTGTACGTGATCAGGATGATGATGGGTCAACCAGACTTCATCCAGTCGCCAGGCCCGTGCGCTGAGGGCATTCAGAATCGGCACCGCTTCCGGCACGTCCACCAAAGCTGTCCGGCCCGAGGCACTGTCGTGCACCAAGAAGGCGTAATTGTCCGACAGGCAGGGGACGGTCACGATCTCAATGGGCATGGTCATTTTCCTCATGGTTTGCGAAACTGCCATCAGAGTGACCGATACCGGGACGGGCTGCAATGCATCTGGACGTGCAGGACTTGCGCAACTTCTATTACCGCTCCGCCCTGGGCCGCGCCGCTCAGGCGAGCTTGCAATCGCGCATGCTTGAGATTTGGCCGGAAGCCAAGGGGCAAACGGTTGCGGGGTATGGATTTGCCGCACCGTTGCTGCGACCGTATCTGAAAGAGGCCCGCCGCGTGATCGCGCTGATGCCGGGGCCACAGGGTGTGATGCCCTGGCCCCCCGGGCTTCCGAATGTTTCCGTATTGACCGAAGAGACGCTCTGGCCCCTGGAAACCGGTCATGTGGACAAGCTGGTCGTTCTGCACGGGTTGGAGACCTCAGAACGCGCCTATGATCTCCTGGAAGAATGTTGGCGGGTGCTTGGGCCGGGGGGGCGCGCATTGTTTATCGTTCCCAACCGCGCGGGGCTCTGGGCGCGTCGGGACCGCACGCCTTTTGGTTTTGGGCGCCCTTATTCTCCGTCGCAACTGGAAACGCAGTTGCGCAAACATCAGTTTTTACCCGAATGGCATGCAGGCGCTCTTTATCAGGTGCCATCCTCCAAACGCATTTGGATGAAATCCGGACCGGCCTTTGAAAAGTTCGGAAGGCGGATGCCGACGATGATGGCCGGCGGCGCTTTCATGGTGGAGGCGACAAAACTTGTTTATCCACCCAAGGGAAAGGTTCAGAAGGCGCGCCGCCTCAGCCCGTCAGCGGTTCTGGAGCCGACCGCCAAGCCGATTTAACGGTTAAGGCCGGATGCGAGCATCTGCTCACTGACTGATATTTTGCTCGATTTTTGCGATTGGGAATCGGAATTTGGCCTCGCAAACGCGTCTTTTGTTAATTTTTCTTCGGGGCCAAACCGTCGCACCTTTGCCAAGCTGCTGAAAACATGAGAAAAGAGCATAATCCGCACTTCGCGATCTCATGTTGCGGGGTGTGATCCTCTCTGCTACATCACCGCTGATTTCGACGTCTTGAGTAAATTCAAGCCGCGCCAACACTCTCGGTGACGCGATCTATTCGCATATCCGGGGCCAGAACATCGGAAGGGTGGACGTGTCAGAACCAGCTTCGATTTCCACGAGCATTGCCGGGCGTTATGCCACGGCGGTCTACGAGATTGCCAAGGACGGCAAAGCGGTAAAGGCCCTGGAGGCCGATCTTGAAGCATTGCAATCCGCCTTGGGCGACAGCGACGATTTTCGGGCCCTGATCCATTCACCGATATATTCCCGCGAGGAGCAAGGCGCTGCAATCTCTGCGATCGCCAAGAAGATGAAGCTGTCGGAGACGTTTTCCAACACGCTTTCGCTCATGGCGCAGAAGCGTCGCCTCTTTGTGCTTCCACAGCTGGTCACCGCTCTTCGCGATATTATCGCCGCCGAAAAAGGCGAAGTAACCGCGGATGTCGTCTCGGCCAAGGCACTGACGAAAACACAGGCCGACAAGCTGGCCAAGACGCTCAAAGCCTCCACAGGTAAAACCGTAACACTCAATGCGACCGTTGATGAAAGCCTCATCGGCGGTCTTGTTGTCAAAGTTGGTTCGCGCATGATCGACACGTCGATCCGCTCGAAACTGAATTCCCTCCAGAATGCAATGAAAGAGGTCGGATAAATGGGTATCCAAGCAGCAGAGATTTCTGCGATCCTGAAGGACCAGATCAAGAATTTCGGTCAAGAAGCCGAAGTGGCCGAGGTGGGCCGCGTGCTCTCCGTCGGTGACGGTATCGCCCGCGTATATGGTCTGGACAATGTTCAGGCCGGTGAAATGGTCGAATTCCCCGGTGGCATTCAGGGCATGGCGCTGAACCTTGAATCCGACAACGTCGGTGTGGTGATCTTTGGCTCTGACCGCGACATTAAAGAAGGCGACACGGTCAAGCGCACGAACTCCATCGTGTCCGTGCCAACAGGTGACGAACTGCTGGGTCGCGTTGTGGATGGTCTGGGCAATCCGATTGATGGCAAAGGCCCGATCGGTGCCAAGAAAACCGGCGTTGCCGACGTCAAAGCGCCGGGCATCATCCCGCGCAAGTCGGTACATGAACCCATGGCGACCGGCCTGAAGGCCGTCGACTCTATGATCCCCATCGGTCGTGGTCAGCGCGAACTGATCATCGGTGACCGTCAAACCGGCAAAACAGCTGTGGCGCTTGACGCGATCCTGAACCAGAAGTCTGTGAACGATGCGGCGGGTGACGACGAGGGCAAGAAGCTCTACTGCGTCTATGTTGCGATCGGTCAGAAGCGTTCGACCGTGGCACAGCTTGTGAAGAAGCTCGAAGAGACAGGCGCGATCGAATATTCCATCGTTGTGGCCGCGACCGCTTCTGAGCCTGCGCCGATGCAGTTCCTGGCACCTTACTCCGCGACCGCGATGGCCGAGCATTTCCGCGACAATGGCCGCCACGCGCTGATCATCTATGATGACCTTTCCAAACAGGCGGTTTCCTACCGTCAGATGTCCCTGCTGCTGCGCCGTCCACCCGGACGCGAAGCTTACCCGGGCGACGTTTTCTACCTCCACTCCCGCCTTCTGGAACGTTCCGCGAAGCTGGGTGACGACGCGGGCAACGGCTCTCTGACAGCTCTGCCGATCATCGAAACCCAAGGTGGCGACGTGTCGGCCTTTATTCCGACCAACGTGATCTCGATCACCGACGGTCAGATCTTCCTTGAAACCGAGCTTTTCTATCAGGGCATCCGCCCTGCGGTGAACACCGGTCTGTCGGTCTCCCGCGTGGGGTCTTCGGCGCAAACCAAGGCGATGTCTTCGGTGGCGGGTCCGGTGAAACTGTCCCTCGCGCAATACCGCGAAATGGCGGCCTTCGCTCAGTTCGGCTCTGACCTTGACGCTTCCACCCAGCAGTTGCTGGCCCGGGGTGCGCGTCTGACCGAGCTGATGAAGCAACCGCAGTATTCGCCGCTGACAAACGCCGAAATCGTCTGCGTCATCTTCGCGGGCACCAACGGCTACCTTGACAAGGTCGACGTAAAAGAAGTCGGTCGTTTCGAGGCGGGCATGCTGGCGCATCTGCGCGCCAAACATCAGGCTCTGCTGGACGACATCACCAACAACGACCGCAAGGTGAAAGACGATCTGGCCGATAGCATCAAGGCTGCTCTCGACGAATTTGCCGCTGATTTCGCTTAAGAGGTAGGCCCATGCCCAGTCTTAAGGACCTAAAAAACAGGATCGAGTCGGTCAAATCGACCCGCAAGATCACCAAAGCGATGCAAATGGTTGCAGCTGCAAAGCTGCGCCGCGCGCAGGAAGCTGCGGAACAGTCGCGTCCCTACACCGAACGGTTCAATGCCGTGATGGCAGGGCTCGCGGCTTCCGTCGGCGGTTCAGATTCTGCGCCGAAACTGCTGTCCGGAACGGGTAGTGATCAGGTGCAGCTACTGATCGTGATGACCTCCGAACGAGGTCTGTGCGGCGGTTTCAACTCCAATATCGCGAAACTCGCGCGTACCCATGCGACCAAACTGATGGCCGAAGGCAAAGAGGTGAAAATCCTCACGGTCGGCAAGAAAGGCCGCGATCAGATGAAGCGTGACTATGGCCAATACTACATCGGCCATGTTGATCTCACCGAAGTGAAGCGCATCGGTTATACAGACGCTCAAAGCATCGCCAAGGATGTGTTGGGTCGGTTTGATGCGGATGAGTTCGATGTGGCCACACTCTTCTACTCGAAGTTTGTGAACGTGGTCAGCCAAATCCCGACTGCGCAGCAGATCATTCCGGCGTCTTTCGAGGCGGAGGAAGGCGACGAGGCCTCGACGCTTTTTGACTATGAGCCGTCAGAAGAAGCAATCCTTGCGGATTTGCTGCCCCGCGGTGTTGCCACGCAGATCTTTGCAGGCCTGCTTGAGAACGGCGCATCGGAACAGGGTGCGCGCATGTCGGCGATGGACAACGCGACGCGCAATGCGGGCGAGATGATCGATAAACTGACCATCGAGTTCAACCGCTCCCGTCAGGCTGTCATCACAAACGAGCTGATCGAAATTATTTCCGGCGCGGAAGCGCTGTAGAACAAACCGGAGAAACGACATGGCAAATGCAGTCGGCAAACTTACACAGGTCATCGGCGCGGTCGTTGACGTTCAATTTGAGGATCACCTGCCGGAGATTCTGAACGCGCTTGAAACAGACAACAACGGCAACCGTCTGATCCTTGAGGTCGCACAGCACCTCGGCGAGAATACAGTGCGCGCCATCGCGATGGACTCCACCGAAGGCCTCGTGCGCGGTCAGAAAGTGACCGACACGGACGGTCCGATTTCGATCCCGGTGGGTAACGCCACCCTGGGCCGGATCATGAACGTTGTGGGCGAGCCTGTTGACGAAAAGGGCCCGGTAAACGCGTCTGAAAAACGTTCGATCCACCAGGATGCGCCGGAGTTTGCGGAACAATCCACAACCTCCGAAGTGTTGGAAACCGGGATCAAGGTGATCGACCTGCTGGCTCCCTACGCCAAGGGTGGTAAAATTGGCCTCTTCGGCGGTGCGGGCGTTGGTAAGACCGTTCTCATCATGGAACTGATCAACAACATCGCCAAGGTGCACTCGGGCTTCTCCGTGTTCGCGGGTGTGGGCGAGCGGACCCGTGAAGGCAACGACCTTTATCACGAGATGATCGAATCCAACGTGATCGACCCCGAGAACCTGGAGAATTCCCAGGTGGCCCTCGTATACGGTCAGATGAACGAACCTCCCGGAGCGCGGATGCGTGTGGCTCTGACCGGTCTGACGCTGGCCGAACAGTTCCGCGATCAGTCCGGTACTGACGTTCTGTTCTTCGTGGACAACATCTTCCGCTTCACGCAGGCAGGTTCCGAGGTTTCCGCTCTGCTCGGCCGTATTCCTTCTGCTGTGGGCTATCAGCCGACGCTGGCCACCGACATGGGCCAGATGCAAGAGCGCATCACCTCTACCAAGGCCGGTTCGATCACCTCCGTGCAGGCCGTTTACGTGCCCGCGGATGACCTTACCGACCCTGCACCTGCGACCTCCTTTGCGCACCTTGACGCGACAACCGTTCTGTCGCGTGCCATCTCCGAGCTCGGTATCTACCCGGCCGTTGACCCGCTCGACTCCACGTCGCGCCTGATGGACCCGGCCGTTGTTGGCGAGGAGCACTACCAGGTTGCCCGTGACGTTCAGGGTATCCTGCAACGCTACAAGTCGCTTCAGGATATCATCGCGATCCTCGGCATGGACGAACTCAGCGAAGAGGACAAGCTGACCGTGGCCCGTGCTCGGAAAATCCAGCGTTTCCTGTCGCAGCCCTTCGACGTGGCGAAGGTCTTCACCGGGTCCGACGGTGTGCAGGTGCCGCTGGCCGACACCATCGAAAGCTTCAAAGCAGTTGTGGCTGGCGAATACGACCACCTGCCGGAAGGTGCCTTCTACATGGTGGGTGGCATCGACGAAGTGAAAGCGAAAGCTGAAAAAATGGCGGCTGACGCTGCTTAAGGAGCCGGATTGATGGCAGATACGACGCAATTTGACCTGGTTTCGCCCGAGCGGCGGCTTGCCTCTGCGCAGGTCGTATCGGTTCAGATTCCAGGCGCTGACGGGGATATGACCGCAATGGCAGGCCACGCGCCGACCATTACAACGCTGCGCCCCGGGCTGCTCACGGCAGAGGGTCCTGACGGGACAACGCAATACGTCGTGACGGGCGGTTTTGCGGAAATCACCGCGACGGGTGTTTCAGTGCTGGCTGAACGTGCGATGCCGCGTGATGAAGTTTCCGCAGATGTACATGCAGAGCTCGTCAAAGAGGCGGAAGAAGCGCACGCAAAGGCCAAGGAGGTTTTTGTGAATGAGCCCGGGCCCGTTGACGATGCGGCGAAACTGCTCGCGGACATGGTGGCAGTGGGCGATCACATCGGTCTCTGACGTCGAGCAACCCATTCCAGACAATCAAGAAGGCCTCGCCAATCGCGGGGCCTTTTTTGATTTGGCGGTCTAGATCGGGGCAACCTGTTCTTGGCGGGCAAGCCATAGCTTGCGTTGTCAGCTACGTCTCAGATCAGCGTAAGAGCGGGCTGCCAAAGCTTACTCGGCTGCGTACATACCATCGTATATCGGGCTCAACGTGTCTGCTTCAAACAAAGAAGACACAGAAGTACCGCTCCAGATATTCAGTATCGCTTGTGCGAAGACCGGTGCCGTCGGCACGATGCGGATGTTTGACGCGGCCTTCACCGGTTCCGTCGCGGCGATGGAATCGGTGATCACCAATGATTTCATCACTGAGCTGGTGACCCGCTCCACGGCCGGTCCGGACAGCACGCCGTGGGTGATGTAGGAGTGCACTTCCTTCGCGCCTTTCGCCAGCAAGACCTCGGCTGCTTTGCATAGGGTGCCAGCCGTATCGCAAATATCGTCGACAATCAGGCAGGTTTTACCCGTCACATCGCCGATCACTGTCATTTCTGCAACTTCACCGGGCTTTTCGCGGCGTTTATCCACAATGGCGAGCGGAGAATTGATCCGCTTGGCCAGCTCACGCGCCCGGGCGACACCGCCCACATCCGGTGATACCACCATCAGCTCCCCCATCCGGTCCTTGAAGGTCGTCTTGATGTCCAATGCGAAGATCGGGGACGCATAGAGGTTGTCCACAGGGATATCAAAGAAGCCCTGAATCTGTGCGGCGTGCAAATCCATCGTCAGAACTCGCTCAATGCCGGTTCCAACCAGCATGTTGGCCACTAGCTTTGCCGTGATCGGCGTGCGCGCCTTGGTACGGCGGTCTTGTCGGGCATAGCCGAAGTAAGGCAGTACGGCCGTGACACGTGCAGCTGACGATCGCCGCAGGGCGTCTGCCATGATCAGCAATTCCATCAAGTTGTCATTCGCGGGGTTGGAGGTCGACTGAAGGATGAACATGTCCTCACCCCGCACGTTCTCGAAAACCTCAACAAAAATTTCGCCGTCGTTAAACCGCTCGACCCTCGCATCGACCAGTTGGGTCTGAATGCCACGGTGCATCGACATGCGGCGCGCGATGGCTTTGGCTAGCGGCATATTGGCATTGCCAGAGATCAGCTTGGGTTCTTGGACGTGGGGCATGGGGGAGGTTTCCAGGAGCAGCAACAGGGAAATGTGACAGATTCGTGATGTTGACTTCACCTAACACGGCCTTACCAATCGGCAAAGAACCACGCGCCCTCAAGGAGCCCTAAAATGGCACATATTGATCTCTTTTTTTCTACCATTTCTCCCTATGCCTACCTGGCCGGGAATCGTGTTGAAGAGGTCGCCGCGAAACATGGCGCGACGATCACGTACAAACCTCTGGACATCATGGCGCTGTTTTCGCGTACAGGGGGCACGCCCCCCAAGGATCGCCACCCCAACCGCATCGAATACCGTGCGCTGGATTTGGTGCGTCAGGCAGCCCTGCTGGAATTGCCGCTCAATCTGCAACCGGCGCATTGGCCGACCAACGCGGCTCCCTCGTCTTATGCATTTATCGCCGCACAGAATGCGGGGGGTGGTGATCTTGGCAAACTGATGTTTGCCATCTGCCGTTCTGTCTGGTCGGACGAGAAGGATATTGCCGAGGACAGTGTTGTGAGGGGGTGTCTTGAGGAGGCCGGGTTTGACCCATCATTGGCGGACAGCGGATTGCTTGTAGGTGCGGAAACCTATGCCGCCAACCTCGAAGAAGCGGTGGACAAGGGCGTGTTTGGCTCACCCTTCTATGTGACCGATGCCGGCCAGCGGTTCTGGGGCCAGGATCGCATCGACAACCTGGAGGCTCATCTCGCCGGGAAGGTATGACCAAGGAGTTTCGCCCGCATGTTCGTTATTTCGGACATGGACCCCGTGCCGCGCTGGCCATTCATTGCACCCTCGGGCATTCCGGTGCCTGGCGCGGCGTTGGTGACGCCTTGGGCGATCGTTTGAGGCTTATTGCCATTGATTTGCCCGGGCATGGGAAAAGCGCGCGATGGGACGGTGAAAACGACCTGCACCAGCTTTGTACCGATGCCGCGTTAAGCCAATTGCCCGAGCCGATGGATGTCATTGGGCATTCGTTCGGAGCAACAATCGCCCTTCGCCTGGCCGTTGAGCATCCGCATCTTGTGCGCAGCCTCGCGCTCATCGAGCCGGTCTTCATGGCCGCAGCGATCGCCGACGCGCCAGAGCGTGTCAAAGCACATGAGGTGGAGGCCGAACCCTATTTCACAGCCTTGCAAAGCGGAGACGAGATGCGCGCCGCACGTCTATTCAACCGGTTTTGGGGAGACGGCACGAAATGGGACGATATTCCCTGCATAACCCGTCAGTACATGGCCGACCGGATGCATCTGGTGCCGGGGCAGTCACCCGCGATCATCGATGATGAACCCGGATTGCTCGCAAAGGGTGCCCTTGGCAGGGCGCATATGCCTTGCCTGTTGATCCAGGGCGAGCACACGGCTGACGTGATAGATGCGATTCATCAAAGCGCTCGCAGCGCGCCTGCCAAACGCGCGGCGTGTCACCATATCAGGCGCCGGGCACATGTCGCCCATTAGCCATCCGGCAGCGGTGGCTGCGGAAATTGCCGAGCTCCTAGAAGTGACTTAGAAACTGGTTTATCTGGTCTGTTGTGATCGACCAGTCACAGACAAAACGCGCCGCCAGCATTTCATCAGGATCGTCACCTTCCAGAGTACATCCCCACATATAATAGACGGCCCCTGCCTGATGCAGACGTTGGTGCAGATGACGCGGGAAGCGCGCAAAAATCATGTTGGCTTGCGGCGGGTGAAGAAATTCAGCCCCTTTTTGCTGCAAGCCCTTGGCGAGATGGGCGCAATTCTCATTCGCAGCCCTGGCCGTTTGAAGCCAGGTTCCGCCCTCAAGATAACCTGCCATTTGCGCCGACAGATAGCGATGTTTGGAAAAGAGGTGGGCACCGCGTTTACGCCGCAACTCGAATTCCCAGGCTTTCTCGGGATCGAAGAGAACAACCGCTTCGACGCCAAGACACCCATTCTTTGTGCCGCCAAAGCTCACGGCATCGACGCCTGCTTTCCAGGTCATTTCCGCCGCAGAACACCCCAGGGCGACAAGGGCGTTGGCGAACCTCGCCCCATCAAGATGCACCGGCAGATCATATGATTTGGCGACCTCGGTCAGCGCGTTCAGTTCTTCCAGCGAATAGAGGCTGCCGCGCTCCGTCACCTGGGTAATGGAGACGGGTCCGCGTTGCGGTCCATGAACCCCGCGGGTGTTTTCCATCTCAATCCGCGCGCGCAGCGCGTCCGCCGTCATCTTGTCGCCGCCGGAGACAAGGCTGAGTTTCGCACCGCTATAGAATTCGGGCGCGTTGCACTCGTCTTCCTGAATATGCGCCACTTCTGAACAAAAGATCGTTTCCCATGGTTTGCAAAGGCAGGCGAGTGCCAGAACATTCGCCGCCGTTCCGGTCGAGACCAGATAGACGGCGGCTTCGGGCGCCTCAAAGATCTCGCGTATCTTGCCGCGCACCTCATCCATGATGGGATCGGCCCCGTAGGGCATCGCGTATCCGTCATTTGCATCCATCACCCGCTGCATGACCTTCGGGTGTGCGGCTCCTGCATTGTCAGACGCAAAAAACATCAGGTCGGCTCCTCAATAACATGGTCTTCCCATTCATCTTCCGGGATATCGAATTCGCTTAATGTCCAGCCCTGCACCGAAACGCCAGCGTCATGAACCGACTGTGACGTGCCGCTGATCAACGGGTGCCAATCGGGCAGGGGGTCGCCCTGCCATAACAACCGATAGGCGCAGGTTTCGGGCATCCAATAGGCATGGCGGTCCAGATTGTCTGGTTTCAACACGATGCAATCCGGCACGAACTGATGCCGGTTTTCATAATGCGCGCAGCGACAGGTGGAATCGTCCAGCAGGCGACAGGCGATCCGGGTCAGGGCGACCGCGCCGCTGTCCTCATCTTCCAGTTTGTTGAGGCAACATTTGCCACAGCCGTCACAAAGAGATTCCCATTCCCTCTGGCTCAGCTTGCCAAGGGGCTTGCGTTCCCAAAACCGATCCGCAAGGCCATTTCGGTCAATTGGGTCAGTCACAGCGCGCTCAAAATCTGGCGTGCCGTGGCACTGTCGGCGTCCATCTGTGTAATCAGGGCGTCAAGGCTGTCAAAGGTCTCTTCTGGTCGGAGGTGTTCTACCAGACCAACCGAAAGTTGTGCGCCGTAGATGTCGCCCTGGAAATCAAAAATGAAGGTCTCAAGATTGGGTCGGTTTTCACCAAACATCGGGCGCACACCCATTGATGCCACGCCCTGGTAGCTGCCGGTATGTGGCCCATCGAGAACATCGACGAGAACCGCATAGACACCGAACGCCGGAGGATGCAGCCCGTCTATGGACATATTCGCTGTCGGGTATCCAAGTTCACGTCCCCGTTGTTCGCCCCCGATGACCGGCCCTTCGATGCGGTGCCAATGTCCCAACATGCTGGCGGCCAACCTGGGGTCGCCGACGCTCAGCGCCTTCCGGATGGCGGTGGAGGAAATTGTTTTATCGGATTGCGCAATCAGCGGGGCAATCGTGACGCCAAAGCCCATGGTTTGACCAAAGGCAAGCAGGTCGGTGGCTGTGCCTGCACGACCCTTTCCAAAACAAAAATCCGCGCCAACGATGACATGCCGCAGCCCGAACCCATCAGCAATGACCCGTTGAGCAAACTCCTCCGGTGCCAGCGCCGCGAGCGCTGCGTTAAAATTCAACTCGTAAAGCCGCTCAACGCCGAGTTTTTCAAGGCGACTGGCGCGCGCCTCCCGGCTCATTAGGCGAAAGGGGGGGGAGGATGGTGCGAAGTAAACGCGGGGGTGCGGCTCAAAGGTGACAACACCTAGCGGTGCTGCGGGTTCGGCTGAGCGGGCGATGTCGATAACTGACTGATGCCCCAGATGCACGCCGTCAAAATTGCCGATCGCCGCGCTGGCACTGCGGTCGTCTGGCGCAACAAACTGGTAGTCACGGATGGTTCTCATGCGCCTTGGGTAAACACACCACGCAAGACACGCAAGCCGGTCTGCGCACGGGCATTATCCCGATTGCAAATGCCGGGTCAGTCGAATTTGCGCGATGGGGCCATAACCATCGCTTCGCCGATCAGGACTTTCTTGCCATCAACCGAACAATGACACTCCAGCTTCACACGACGCTTGGCCATTTCGATATCAATGACCTTCACTTCGGCATAAACCAGATCACCGGGTCGCACGGGCGCCAGAAATTTGAGTGACTGGCCCATGTAGACCGTGCCATGCCCCGGCAGCTGTTCGCCGATGACCGCGGAGATAAGCCCGGCTGTCAGCATGCCATGCGCGATACGTCCTTCGAAGATCGTATCGCGCGCATAGTCATCATCCAGATGCACCGGGTTCCGGTCTGTCGAGATCTGGGCGAACATCTCGATATCCTCATCGGTGATTACTTTCTGCAAATGGCGGGACATGCCCATTTCGATGTCTTCGATGCAAATCGTTCCGCGGGGCAGATTGTCCAACATGATGACCCTTCCGGTAATTTTCTGATCATTGCGGTGCAATTGTTGAAACTTAATTACTTCGCAAGCGCAGAAAAGCAAGGGGAAAATAGGTCAGCGTAGGTAACCTATTGTATAGGTTGGATTGGATATTTCCCTTTCCAGATAAGCGGTTAGCGCTTCCGGATCAGGGTCTGCACTTGTTTTTGTTTCAGACGCTGCGAGGCCACCTGAAATAAAAAGCGAATCGATGTCTTCGCCCATGGCACCTGCAATGTCCGTCAGCACCCCGTCGCCGATCGCCAGAATGCGATGATCAGGGATGTCGTTGCCAAGTGCAAAGAGCCTGCGCCGCGCCAGATCATAGATCGGTGGGTGCGGTTTGCCGAAGTACAGGCTCTCGCCACCCATCTCAGAATAAAGCTGCGCCAGAGCACCGGCACACCATTCGCGCTGTTCGCCCCGGTCCACGACGATGTCAGGGTTGGCACAAAGAAGCTTGAGCCCACGCTGCTTCGCCATCAGAAATTCCGGGCGCATGACACTGGGGTCGGCGAGGGGATCGAAGGGACCCGTGCAAACAATGCCTTCGGCATTTTCCAACGGAACGGATCGCACATTTACCGGGTCTTCAACGACCCCGATGGGTTCGAAAAACCGTTCGTCGCCCGGATATCCGATGTGCCAGACTCTTTCGCCCACGATGCCTCTGAACATGGCTGAACGCGCACTGTCACCCGAGGTGGCAATCGTGTCCCAACTGTCATCGGGCACACCGAAGGTGACCAGCTGCTTTTCAACACCTGCGCGCGGACGCGGAGAATTGGTCACCAAAACCACCTTGCCACCGGTTGCGCGGTAGGCTTGCAGCGCCGCAACAGCCTCCGGCAGCGCGGCAACGCCATTGTGCACACAGCCCCACAAATCGACGAACAGGGCGTCATACTGCGACGCGATGTCAGTCAGGTTCTTGATAATGCGTGTCATGGCTGGCGGTGTTCCTTCGTTGGCGTCAGGCAGAAGATCACCAACTTGGTTGACCTGCCCGCACATGCGCCTGCGACGGATACCGCAGGCTTTGATGCCTCAAACTTTGAGGTTCGGAATAATCTGCTTTTTGCGGCTCATAACGCCGGGAAGCACCACGGTATCTCCGCTCACCGCCACATCGAAACTCTGTTCGGCGACGGATTTTACGAGATCATTAGGGACGAGCAGCGTGGCTTCTTCGTTCAGGATGTCGACCACGAACAGCAGCACCTGATCAGCACCGTCATCGCTTGCAACGCCAGGCATTGCGGCCATCAGCGCCTCTTTGCGGTCCAGAACCATCTTGGGCGATGTTGTCTCAAGCACAGAAACCCGGAACTGTTTGCCGCTAACTTCGTATTCCTTGCTGTCCATGCGAAGCAGCTCGGCTTCGGAAAATGCAGAGACGTCGGATTTGGCCGCAAACATTTCTGACGCGTATTCGGAAATATTGATATCCAGCGCCTGCGCCAGATCCCAGGCGATCGCCTTGTCCTCATTTGTGGTCGTGGGGCTGCGGAATTCCAGCGTATCGCTGAGGATGCAAGACAGCATGGCACCCTGGATTGCACGTGGCATCTGCGCGACGTCCTTGCCAATCATTTTCCACATGATGGTGGCGGTGCAGGCCAAACGCTCGATGCGAATATCAATGGGGCCTTTCGTTTTTAAGCCGCCCACCAGGGCATGGTGGTCAATGATGCCTTTTATGTCCGCATCATTGATGTTGTCCGGCAGCTCCGCGGGGTTGTTCGTATCGACAATGACAACCGGCGTATCAGCTGCAAGGTCAGAGATAATCTCAGGTTTCTGAAGCGACCAGCGATCAAGGACGAAGAGGGCTTCGGTGTTTGGCTCGCCCAACAAGACAGGTTTGGCTTCGACACCCTTGATCTGGTTCAGATACCATGACCAGATAATGGGAGAGCCGGTGCTGTCGGTGTCAGGGGATTTGTGGCCAAAAACAAGTGTGGTCATACAAGCGGTCCTAGGAATGAGTGTGACGAATTTTGCGCCTTATAGCATGCAGATCCCGCTTGTCACGCGACCGTCGCCGCGGCGCAGAATTATAGCCCCAATTCCGCGCGCTTCTTCTTCGTTAGTCCGGCGATGACCATGTCATAAGAGGCGACGATGTGATTTTTCAATTCGTCATTTGAGAGACCGGGTGGCTCAAAATGTTGCAGCCACTTCAGCCCGCGAGAAGCAAGATAGGGGGCCGGTCTGATCCCGGGCATCTCCCGCAGAACTTCAAATGCCAAATCCGAGGCTTTAAAGGTAAAGGCGTCGGCACCCTCGCTCCAGCCGCAAATCGCAAAGACTTTTCCGCCGACCTTCCAGACGTCCGAGTTGCCCCATTGAACAACATGAGTGGCGTGCGC
This sequence comes from Roseobacter sp. EG26, assembly GCF_049830555.1. Classification (NCBI taxonomy): domain Bacteria; kingdom Pseudomonadati; phylum Pseudomonadota; class Alphaproteobacteria; order Rhodobacterales; family Roseobacteraceae; genus Roseobacter; species Roseobacter sp. EG26. The sequence goes on along the minus strand of NZ_JBNBLH010000004.1, from coordinate 81,999 downwards.
AAGGCCTGAACAGAACGCGTTGAATTCATTTCTCGTCATTGGAGGAGCCTAGGGTGGCTTTTACTTGCTGGCAATGTGCCGGGATACTGGGAAGACTGATGCCAACGATTCGATACGCAAAAGTCAGAGAAATAGTTGCCAGACGTCCGAGAAACCGACTTGTATCTTCCCATCAAGGCCTTCCTTGAAGATCAGGGCTACGCCGTTAAGTCCGAAGTTGGCTCGGCTGATGTGGTCGCAATTCGTGGTGCAGAGCCTGCCGTCATCGTGGAGTTGAAGCTTGGGTTTTCTCTGGCCCTGTTTCACCAATGCATAGATCGTTTGTCGATTACAGAAGATGTCTATCTGGCGGTTCAGCATCAAACCGGGAAAAGATTTGCAAAGGCCGTCAAGGACAATGTCAAGTTGGCGCGCCGCCTCGGTATTGGCTTGATCACCATCAGGCTCTCGGATGGTTTGGTTCAGGTGCACTGTGATCCCGGCCCCTATGCTCCGCGCAAAAACAAGCGACGGTCTGATGCGCTTTTGCGGGAATTTGCCCGTCGCGTCGGCGATCCAAACGACGGGGGACAGACACGCGCAGGTTTGGTGACCGCTTATCGGCAGGATGCCTTGAAACTGGCGCTCTATCTCTATGAGGTCGGTGCCTGCAAAGGTGCAGATGCGGCACGTGCGACCGGCGTGACAAACGCCACGCGCATGATGCGGGATGACCACTACGGTTGGTTTGAAAGGGTTGAAAAAGGTGTCTATGGCTTGAAGCCAGATGGTGCCAAAGCCGTCTCAAAGGCGGGGAATTTGCTTGGCCGTTAGCCAAATCCTGCCAGACCACCCAAACGAAGAAATTCCGCACATTTTTTCCGATCATACCTGTTGACTCGCATTGGGTCCGTCCTTAGCTATGCGCCGTTAGCACTCGAAGGTAGTGAGTGATAACGGTCCGGGCGCTGGGAAATGTCGCTCGGATCAATGGGAGTAACTTTGAGCCTTAAGGAGCTGCAAAGATGGCATTGAAACCGCTTCATGACCGCGTGTTGGTACGCCGCACGGAAAGCGAAGAGAAAACTGCTGGCGGATTGATTATCCCCGATAGCGCAAAAGAGAAACCTTCTGAAGGTGTCGTTGTCGCTTGTGGCGAAGGCGCGCGCAAGGACAGCGGCGAGCTGATCGAGATGGCTGTGAAAGCCGGTGACAAAATCCTGTTCGGCAAATGGTCCGGCACGGAAGTTACCCTCGACGGTGAAGAACTGCTGATGATGAAAGAAAGCGACATCATGGGGATCATCGAGTAAGCCCACGCGCTGCTCTGATCGTCAATCGCTGAACTCAAGATAGATATTCTCAAGAGGAGAAAACAACATGGCTGCTAAGGACGTCAAATTCGACACCGATGCCCGTAACCGTATGCTCAAGGGTGTGAACATCCTTGCGGACGCGGTCAAAGTCACGCTGGGCCCAAAAGGCCGCAACGTGGTTCTCGACAAATCATTCGGCGCACCGCGCATCACCAAAGACGGTGTTTCCGTTGCCAAAGAGATCGAGCTGGAAGACAAGTTCGAGAACATGGGCGCGCAGATGGTCAAGGAAGTGGCCTCTCGCACAGCTGACGAAGCAGGCGACGGTACAACCACCGCCACTGTGCTCGCTCAGGCAATCGTCAAGGAAGGCATGAAATCAGTTGCCGCCGGCATGAACCCGATGGACCTCAAGCGTGGTATCGACCTGGCAACTTCAAAAGTGATCGAAGCGATCAAAGCGGCCTCCCGCCCTGTTTCCGACAGCGACGAAGTTGCGCAGGTTGGCACGATCTCCGCCAACGGCGAAGCTGAAATCGGTCAGCAGATTGCTGGCGCGATGCAAAAAGTCGGCAATGAAGGCGTTATTACCGTTGAAGAAAACAAAGGTCTGGAAACAGAAACCGATGTTGTCGAAGGCATGCAGTTCGACCGCGGCTACCTGTCCCCTTACTTTGTCACCAACGCTGACAAGATGACCACTGAGCTGGAAGACTGCATCGTGCTGTTGCACGAGAAAAAACTGTCTTCTTTGCAGCCCATGGTGCCGCTGCTGGAGCAGGTCATCCAGTCGCAAAAGCCTCTGCTGATCGTTGCAGAAGACGTTGAAGGCGAAGCGCTGGCAACTCTGGTAGTGAACAAACTGCGTGGCGGTTTGAAAATCGCTGCTGTGAAAGCGCCTGGTTTTGGCGATCGCCGCAAAGCGATGCTGCAGGACCTTGCGATTCTCACAGGTGGTCAAGTGATCTCTGAAGATCTCGGCATGAAGCTTGAGTCCGTGACCATGGACATGCTGGGTTCTGCCAAGAAAGTTCAGATCACCAAAGACGAGACGACGATCGTTGACGGTGCAGGCGAGAAGGCCGAGATCGAAGCGCGGGTTGCTCAGATCCGCACGCAGATCGAAGAAACCACGTCGGACTATGATCGTGAAAAGCTGCAAGAACGCGTTGCCAAACTGGCAGGCGGTGTTGCTGTGATCCGCGTGGGCGGCATGACTGAGGTCGAAGTGAAAGAGCGCAAAGACCGTGTTGACGACGCATTGAACGCCACACGCGCTGCGGTTCAGGAAGGTATCGTCGTTGGTGGCGGTGTTGCGCTGGTTCAAGCGGGTAAAACACTTGAAGGCCTTACTGGCGACAATAACGACCAGAATGTGGGCGTAACCATCGTTCGTAAAGCGCTTGAAGCGCCGCTCCGTCAAATTGCCGAAAACTCCGGTGTCGATGGTTCTGTGGTTGCAGGCAAGATTCGCGAAAGCGGCGATGCCAAATTTGGCTTCAACGCTCAGACCGAGGAATATGGTGACATGTTCGCTTTTGGAGTGATCGACCCGGCCAAAGTTGTGCGTCATGCGCTTCAGGATGCCGCGTCCATTGCCGGTCTTCTCATCACGACCGAAGCCATGGTTGCGGACAAGCCAGCCAAAGAAGGCGCGCCAGCAGGTGGCGGCATGCCTGACATGGGTGGCATGGGCGGCATGATGTAATAGCGCCTGTTGTTGTTCAGAAGGGCTCGCCGAAAGGCGGGCCCTTTTTCATTGAAACCTTATGCAATTTTGGGTCCGGAAATTCGGGGATTGACAGAATTAGACCTATCGTATCGCTATCCCCGAAGACGCATATCTAGGCCGGAAGTTCGACGATCCGGGAGTAGCTCCCCAACATTTCAAGCGCTTCTGAAAAAGTTTCACTGGGATTTTCTTTTACCAGATAGCCCGCCACATTTTGGCTGTATGCCGACTGAATGTCGTGCGGCATATCCGATGTTGTGAAAACGAAGACGACGATCCGGTTCAGGACTGGATCTGACCGGACGGTCTCAAGAAATTCCAGACCATTCATTCTGGGCATATTCAAATCCAGCGTCACGATGAAGGGAGGCAGGGTGCCATGCTGATCGGCTGAGCCTCTCAGGATGTCCAATGCCTCCTGTCCGTCTTTCGCAACGATTGTTTTGTTGACGATTTTGAGTTTCTTGAGGGCGCGTTTCATCGCCATGATGCTGATTTCATCATCATCCACCAGCAAGAAGGTCGCTTCCTTGGTCGCGTTTTGCATGTGGTAACCTTTCTGATTTTGACGCGCTGAGACGGGTTCGGTTAGGCTGCGTCAGCTTCAACTTCGTGCAAGGCCACGGCTGTTGCCGGCAAATCAAAACAGAACTGTGAGCCACGCGTTTTCTCGGGGTCGGACTTTAATTCGATGCAACCCTTATAGCGTTCAAGAAGTTTACGTATGATTGCCAATCCCAATCCGCTTCCTTCGACATCATCGCGTGGTTTAAGTGTCTGGAACAAATTGTATATTCTGTCCTGATATTCACTCAGGATGCCCGGGCCATCGTCTGCCACTGTGACAACGATCCGGTCTCCGAGCAGCTTTGCTGAAATGGTAACTGTTCCATTGCTCTTGTCGTGATGTTTGATCGCATTGGAGACAAGATTGATCAGAATTTGTTCCAACGGCGTCGAAAGAGTGTTCGCTGAATCCAAGGGCCCAACATAGTCAATGCGGAACGTGTTTTGCGGATCCAGCATTGTCGAGATTTGCTCTATCATATCCTGCATTCGCACAGGCGAAATGTTCTCGTTCTCTTGACCTGCACGCGCATAATTCAGGAGATCGGACAGGAGCCGGTCGAGCCGATTGGCCCGGTTCTGAAGGAGATGCAGGTAGTTGTTGCTCTCGTCTGTTAACTGGTTGTCAGAGTCTTCCAACGTCCATTCGGCCAGATCATGCACTGCACGAAGAGGGGAACGCAGATCGTGAGCTGCAACATAGGCGAATCTTTCCAGATCAACATTTGATCGTCTCAATTCCTCCGCGTTTTCCTTGAAGATAATCAATGCTCTGGCGATATCGCCCAACTCATCGTCACCTTTTACGTCGATCGGATGAGTGAGATCGCCACCTGCGATCGCATGGACAGAGCGCTCCAACCCACGCATTCTGCGATTTATCTGTTTCTCGACAATAAAGGAGTTGCCTGCAACAACTGCACCGAGCACACCCACAAAGGAAAGTAGCAACACGGTTGTCATCAACTGTGTCGCCTTGTTCAGACTAATCGACTTCTCTGCAACACGAAGCGTGGCTTGATTGGTAAGCGTGGAGATAAATTCAGATAGTTCCGTGACCATCTCCAACTTGGCATCCCGAAGAGCAGCAAGTTCCGACAGGTGTGAAGCCGTTGCGTTACCAAGGGCAACCAGACCCCCATCCGCCAAAATGACCTTATCCAACTCTATGGCCAATTTTGCCAGCTCGGCCCGTTCTGCCCCTGATTCAAGTTGAGCGAGCAGGGCCGTGATCCGTCGTAGTTTGGTTTTCAGTGTCACGGCAAGAAGTTTGGACTCCTCAATCGTGCTGTTGGATCGGTCCTGCGCTGCCAAATCTATGGTCGATTCGATATCCATCGATAAGCTGACCAGATTTAGCGAGGTCAGAAACAATTCGGAGAACAATTGATCGATCGCACCGGTGACAGAAGCGTTATCCTGTCGCGCCTGGCTCAGCAAATTCTCGATCCCGACCGTTGTGCCGAAGTTCAGTGTTCGAAGATTGTCACGCGCGGCAATTCTGATCGCGTTCAGTGCTTTTTTATGAGCGTCGATCTCGCTTTGAGCTGCAAATAATGTGTTCTGGGAAGTCAGAAGGCGATCAGCGGATGCCTCCAAGGCGCTAAGATGATCTGCCAATCGGTCACCAAGGGCAGATGATCCAAATGCTTCAACGACTTGTGCAACATGGTTTCGCAGCGAGCCAACCTTGGTTTGAAAGTCCTGTTTGGCGTCGGCAAGATCATTGACATCCGGCGCCACGGCCGCGCGTTCAAGAGCGACGAACATATCGCTGAGCTCGCGTTCTGTCTTCTGAGTTTCGATAAGGAGTGGAAGCGCGTCTTCTGTGAGCTCGGCATGCGCTGTCTTTATGTTGCGCAATTGAATGACGCTGGCCATGCAGGCCGCAAGCGTGAGCCCTGCAATGAGGAAAAACAAAAATCTCAACCGCGCGACAATGCCGGACAAGGCGGGTCGTCGATCTGGCAATGAAGCTTGTGAAACTTTCATCGTCAATCGCTACCACAGCAAGACTTAAACCCATCTTAAGCCAAACCCCAATAGGATGAGCAAATTCAATTGTGGAGTTTCTCATGCCCTATCGCTTGCCTGTTGCTGCTCCACGGATGTGCCGCCGAACATTGATGCGGTCAGCGCTCGCGTTGGGGGCTACCTCCATGGTCCCGCAATTGGCGCGAGCGACGGCGTCCAAACCTCTTTACGTGGACGTGGCGGAGTGGGTGCGTGGCCTTGTAGGTGGGGCTCCGGGGCAATTGGAAGTGCTGTTTCCAAACGGATCAGAGCAAAACCTTGCGCCAATTGCATCTGCGTTTACCGAGATGACAAAAGTGAAGGTCAAGCTCCGCGGGGTTCCGGCCGAGAAGCTCAACACACAGATCGCTCTGGAGGTAATGGCCGGGGAACGACGCTTTGATGTTGCTTTGCCTGCAACCTACGGACTGCCTGACCTCGTGGCGTCAGACGTGATCCAGCCTTTGAACGACTTTGCCGAAATCTATGAACCTGCCGATTTCAGGAGGGGGATTTTATATGACATTGGCGATCGCTTTGACGACAAGCTCTATGGTTTCCAGGCGGATGGCGATGTCTACCTCATGTTTTATCTTAAAGAACTTATTGAAAACCCTAATGAAAGAGCTGCGTTTCAGGATGCCTATGGAATGGAATTGGCAGTTCCCAAGACCTGGGCGGAGCTGGACCAACAGATGGCTTGGTTTCACCGACCGGATCAGGATTTGTGGGGCGGTTTGTTACTGCGTAGTCAGGGGTATCTGGCTTGGGAATGGTGGTCCAGGTTCCATGGTTATGGCATGTGGCCCTTCTCTGAACAGATGGAGCCTCAAATTGACGCCCCGGCGGGCATAGCGGCACTCGAAGATATGATCCGGTCGAGCGCTTACTTGCACCCTGACGCGAAAAAGGTGCGTTTTACGGCGAATTGGGAGCTTTTCTCGCAGGGAAAAACCTACTGTAATATTGGTTGGGGAGGTGCGCAGAAGTTCTATAACGCGCAAGGTTCGGCATTGCGCGGAAAGCTCTGTTACGGGCCTACACCAGGGGGAGCAATCGGAGCTGGTGGGAAACAGGTGCCTATCCCATTTTTCAATTGGGGGTGGAGCTATGTCGTCAGCCGTGCCTCGTCCAGACCGGAAGTCGCCTATCTGTTCTCGCTTTTTGCATCCACGCCCGAGATGTCGACACGAGCGGTGCGAGAAGCAGGGGGTTTCTTTGACCCGATCCGACCGGAACACTATGAGGACCCAGTCGTCAGGGATGTCTATTCGGACGCTTTTTTGAAAGTGCATAAATCCAGTTTGAAAGGTGCGATGCCTGATCTGTTCTTGATGAATCAGCCGGAGTATTTTCGTGTGCTTGAAGAAGCGCTTGCCGATGCGCTTCGTGGCGAAACGACGCCAAGTGAGGCCCTGGTAAGGACCTCGCAGCTGTGGGAAATGATCACCAGTCGCGCCGGTCGATCAGAACAAATTCGTCGCTGGCAAGAACTCAGGGCCAAGTATCCTACCGAGGTCGCCCGTCATCTGCGCGACGTCCAACCTGGCTAACACGCGCTGCTGTTAATGGTGTGTTCAGTGCGGGCTGCTAAGTTGCCAATTGACGTCAAAACCGAGGACGAAGCTCACATGAACACAAATGCCACATTGCGCGCATCCCAATCTTCATCCGCTGCGGAAACTTCGCTCGAAACTTCCAAGGAATTTGAAGATTTCATCTATTTGATCAGCCACGACGTGAGGAATTCCGTCCGAGCGTTGATTGAGCTTCCTCAGTGGATTGCCGAAGATCTTACCGAGGCAGGTGTAAAGATAGATGGATCCGTTGCGGAAAGCATTGAGTTGATGAACAAGCACACGGGCCGGTTGGACAGGATGCTTGTCGACTTGCTGACATTTTCGCGTGTGGGGCGGATGCAGAATGTCGAAGACGTGAATATCGATGCCGCGCTATCGGAGGTTCTCGAGGAAATTCCGATGCCATCGGGCTTCACGGTCGTCCGCGCCTTGGATTGCGAAGTGGTGACGATCGGAGAGAGAGATATCATGACACTCATGACGGCGCTGATCTCTAACGCTGTTAAACATCATGATCGCAGCTTGGGCAAAATTGTGGTGTCGAGTTACCGCGACCGTCAAGATGTTGTTTTATCCGTGCGGGACAATGGGCCCGGCATTCCAGCGGGCTACCACGAACGCGTTTTGGGGGCGATGACGACTTTACGTCCGCGCGACGAGGTGGAGGGCAGTGGCATGGGGCTCGCGATCGCTCGGAAAATCGCACAGCTCTACGATGGTCGTATCTCAATCTCGGAAAACCAAGAGGGGCGTGGGACCACGATTGAAGTCCGATTGGCCGTTGGCAGCCCCTGAGTATCCTTAACAAAAATCTTGGTCGACGGATTCGCGTAAGTGGTTGGCCTTTATTCAAACAGATATCAAAGGCAGAATGCCTATGTACATTGACACCCAGTTCTCAACCGTTGCGGCATTCGCTGCGTCACGTGCGTCCGTCAGGACCTTGATACTTGATGATTGCGCCTTTGACAGAGCACGCTTGCGGCGATCATTGTCCGAAACAAGTTTGTTGCTCGATGTGGAAGAAGTTGCCAACCTCTCTCAGTTTGAAGCAGCCCTGCGTACGGAAAGTTACGACCTGTTCTTGATCGACCATAGGCTTCCGGTCGGGAATGGCCTTGACGCTCTTGCTGCCATTCGAAGGAGCCGGAGCGGTCTGGATGCTGCGAAGTTGATGATCACGGGACAAGTTGAACCAGGTCTTGAGGCCGCTGCACGGGAGGTCGGTTGCCAAGGTGTAGTGCCAAAAGACGAATTATGCAGTGATTATTTGGAGCCGATTATGTTCGACGTATTGTTTGGCGCCAAATACGACCTGCTGGTCCAACGCAATCAGTCAGGGGAACCACCGCGCCACATGTAGCAAGATCGCTCCTCGTCGCTGTCGGTGTGAGCACGGAAGAGCGGCACGTCAATCTGAGCGATGCATGGCTGTATAAGAGGGCGTCAATCTGATAGCGCGCGGCAATGTGAAACCCGCGATAACTGAACCGTGACGCTTGGTGCCTTGGCGCAAGAAGACATAAGAGCTATTGCGGAAAGATGCGCCTGATAATCCTGACGTCACTGACAATGATTGCTTTTGCAGCGAATTCAATCCTGACACGGCTTGCCATTGATGGCGGTCACATTGATCCAAGCAGTTTCGCGTTACTCAGGGTTCTTGCGGGAGCCATCGTTTTGGGCATGCTTATGACAGCTCGTCGTGGGCAAGTGCAATTTTTTCGGCGTGAACGTTTGATCGGCTCTGTAAGTCTGGCCGCTTACATGGCCGGGTTTTCTTTGGCGTATTTGACGCTCGACGCCGGGCTGGGGGCGTTGATCCTATTCGGTGTCGTTCAGGTTACGATGTTCGCGCATGGCGCACTAACGAACGCGACGCCAAAACCCCGGCAAATTGCCGGTGCCACAATCGCTTTTGGCGGGTTGCTTCTGGCGCTTTGGCCAGGGGCGGGCGGCCACTCTGACATTGTTGGCGCGTCTTTTATGATCATCGCAGGATTGGGATGGGCCGCTTACACCATTTCCGGAAGATCCTCTCCTGATCCGCTTGCCGCAACCACCGCAAATTTCTTGTTGTGTTTGCCTTTTCTGGCAATCGTTTTGGTTGGTTTGGCTGCGCGAACAACGGCTACCGGGGTAGCTCTGGCCATTCTGTGCGGCGGGGTGACTTCGGGACTTGGATATGCACTCTGGTACTCTGTACTCCCAAGACTACAGCAAAGTTCCGCGGCGGTTATTCAACTCAGCGTGCCGATAATTTCGTTGATCGGGGGCGCCTTGATACTTGGGGAGGTCATCACACCCTTGATTGCGGTTGCCACATTGCTGGTTATCGGTGGGATCGCGATTGCGGTCACAGCACAATCGGCTCAAGCGCGTCGTAACTGAGCGCGTGGTCATTTTCGAATGCGATGGTGGCCAGGCTGTCGGGTTTGACGTTTAGTTCAGATATTTCGTGTTTACTGGCCCAGACGTGGTCTGAGACGATCTTTTCAGGGTCTTGCCAGTCTTCCGGTATCGTCGCTGCCCCCACTATGGCGCATCTGAAAAAGACCTCGACTTGATGAAAGCTACTGCGGGGATCATAAAACTCATTGATCAGACAAGGCGCGCCAACGCGAACGGTCAGCCCCGTTTCTTCCCGGACCTCCCGGGCAAGATTGTCGGGCAAAGAGGCCCCCGGCTCGACACCGCCACCGGGCGCACAGAGCAAGGTACTACGCCCAGCGGGCCAAGCGTTGACCAGCAAAAGCCGATGCTTGTGCACAATTACCGCTCTGGTGGCCAGACGAACAGGATTTGGTGGCATATTGTTCTGCTTTCTGTAAAAGCGCGTAACGTCAGACTGTTGTAAAGCGCCAAGGGGCATTATCTCAAGGCTATGGATCACTACGTAAACACGATTGTCGGGGCAGTCCTATTTGTTTTGGTCGCGGCCAGTGCCGAGGCGCGGTGTGCGGTTTTGCTTCATGGCTTGGCACGAACCGAATTCTCGTTTGCAATAATGGAGGCCGCTTTGGAGGCCGAAGGCTACAAAGTCGTGCGCCCCGGATACCCGTCAACAGAGGCACCCGTCGCGGAATTGGTCGAGCGCACCATCCCGGACGCTGTTGCGCGTTGCGGACCGCGTGGGTCGGTTGATTTTGTCACACACTCGATGGGGGGTATTTTGGTGCGCCAGTGGGTTGCAGATACCGCCCCAGACCGGATTGGGAGGGTCGTTATGCTGGCCCCGCCAAATCAGGGTAGCGAGGTCGTTGACGCGCTTGATGAAGTCGAAGCCTTTGATTGGATCAACGGCCCCGCGGGCGCGCAACTGGGAACGGAGCCCGGTGATCTGCCCCGCCGCTTGCCTGCCGTTACATTTGAGCTTGGCGTGATTGCGGGGGATCAGTCTTTGAACCCCTACTTCTCGTCCATTTTACCGGGCCGTGACGATGGCAAAGTGTCCGTCGCGTCAACCAGAGTCGAGGGTATGAAAGACCATCTTGTATTGCCCGTGACCCATACGTTCATGATGAATAATCCGCGCGTTATCGCCCAAACGATTTCCTTTTTGAAGACAGGCGCGTTTGATCGATCGTTGACATGGTTTGATGCTGTCTTGTTGCAGTTGGGTTGCCCGGATGGCAGTTGCGTCCCGGATGTAGGGGATTTCATTGGTAAGCCTTGATTTGACGGGAGGACAGGTTCTCGGGCCGGAGGGCCTGCGTGCCGCGGACGTCTACCTATCGGATGGTCGGATTGTAGATGCCTCAGTTGGGCGCAAAATCGATCTGAGCGGTTTCCTGGTGCTGCCGGGAATTGTCGATATTCATGGAGACGGATTCGAGCGTCATCTTGCCCCACGGCGCGGCGCGATGAAGCAAATGGCCGAAGGTCTGATCGCAGCGGAGGCCGAATTTGCAGCAAACGGCATCACAACGGCTGTTTTGGCGCAGTTTGTCAGCTGGGAAGGCGGGCTGCGCGGGCCGGAGTTTGCGGCGAGTGTGTTCGATGCGATCCGTCAAACGGCCCCAACGCTGGTCACCGATCTAAAGGCCCAGCTACGATTTGAGACCCATCTGCTGGATCTCCACGCGCAACTACCACAACAAATCGCCGACTGGGGTGTCGACTACGTGGTCTTCAATGATCATCTGCCGCATGATCGGTTGTCCCAGGGACGGCAACCGCCCCGCATGGTCGGTCAGGCGCTCAAGGCTGGCCGCAATCCGGATCAGCACTTTGCGATGATGCTCGATCTTCACGCGCGATCCGCCGAAGTGCCACCGGCACTGGACCGTCTTTGCGCAGAACTTCGGGCGATGGGCGTTCGTATGGGCAGTCACGATGAATCCCGCCCTATCGACCGAGAGGTCTGGCGTGCGCGCGGGGTCGACATTTCTGAATTTCCTGAAACGATCGAGGCGGCGGAAGCCGCGCGTTATAACGGCGAAGCGGTGATCCTTGGGGCGCCAAATGTCGTGCGGGGGGGATCGCATAAAGGCAATGCCTCGGCGGTGGAACTGATTTCGATGGGATTGTGTGACGCACTGGCGTCAGACTACCACTACCCAAGCCCCAGACGGGCTGCGCTGATGCTGGCAAAGAGCGGTATCGGGGATTTCGCCAGTTGTTGGCGGCTGATCTCGCAAGGTCCTGCTGACATATTAGGCTTGTCTGATCGTCGTGATCTGTCGCCGGGAAAACGCGCTGATATCGTGATTTTGGAGGAGAAGTCTTACAGGGTTGCTGCGACGCTGGCGGCCGGGCAATTCAGCTACATGTCCGGAGAAATCGCAAACCGGTTCATGTAAAGCGAATCTTAGCCGCTTATTCTGTTTACATGGCCCATTTTCCGCCCCGGTTTGGTCTCCGCCTTACCATACAGGTGCAGCGCGCAGTTACCTTCTTTTTGCAAGGACGGTACCCGATCCATGTCATCTCCGATGAGGTTTTCCATGGTAATGTCAGAGTGCCGGGTGCCGTCGCCCAAGGGTAGTCCAACGACCGCCCGAATATGTTGTTCAAACTGATCAACAGCGCAACCGTTCTGAGTCCAATGACCGGAATTGTGAACCCTCGGAGCGATCTCATTGACGATCAGCCCGTCGGCCGTAACAAATAACTCAACACCCAGAACGCCCACATAATCCAATCTGTTCAGGATTTTCGCAGCCATCAAGACTGCGTCTGTCCGTTGTCCAGCACTCAACCGGGCCGGGACTGTTGTGGTGTGCAATATTCCGTTTCGGTGCACGTTTTCGCCGGGGTCAAAACAAGCGACATCACCCTGAGCGCTTCGGGCCGCGATGACGGAGACCTCATGCGTAAACGAAATGAACCCTTCCAGAACGGCGGGTTGACCGGCCATATCAGCCCAGGCTTGCCCAATGTCATTGGAGTTCTTTATGCGCGCCTGCCCTTTGCCATCATAGCCAAACCGGCGGGTTTTCAGGATAGAGGGCATCCCGATTTTCCCCACCGCAAGCTCAAGTTCTGCTTCCTTGGTCACATCCGCAAAGGGTGCTACGCGAAGCCCCAGATCTTGCAGAAATGTCTTTTCGATCAGGCGATCCTGACTGACCCGCAATGCCTCGCGTCCAGGCCGGATCGGCACAATCGCCTCGATCACATCAAGGGCCGTGGTTGGTATGTTCTCAAATTCATACGTGACGACATCGACGTTCTGAGCAAATCGAGTCAGAGCCGCGGTATCGTCATACTCTGCGGTTGTCAGCTTGTGGGCAACATCTGCTGCCGGCGGGTTGGTTCCGGGTTCGAATATATGCGTTTTGAAACCCAGTCGCGCGGCGGCTACTGATAACATGCGCCCCAATTGGCCTCCGCCCAGGATGCCAATGGTTGCACCGATCGAAAGTGCTTCAGTCATCTGATGGCGCCTCTGGAATGGAAGCGGATAAATCGGCACGCCACTTATCAAGGCGTTTGGCCAGCGCTTCATCCTGCAAAGACAGGATACCTGCAGCCATCAAACCGGCGTTTGTGGCACCGGCGGCACCGATGGCCATGGTGGCAACCGGATATCCGCGTGGCATTTGCAAGATGGAATAGAGCGAGTCCACACCGGAAAGCGCCTTGGTCTGAACCGGAACCCCAATGACGGGCACGCGGGTTTTTGACGCCATCATTCCAGGCAAATGCGCGGCCCCGCCCGCTCCTGCGATGATGACTTGCAATCCCCGTTCCACGGCGGTCATTCCATAGTCCCACAACCGGTCCGGTGTGCGGTGAGCCGAGACAATCCGCGTCTCATAGCTCACATCCAGACTGTCGAGAAGGTCGGCAGCCTCTCGCATGGTGGACCAATCGGATTGGCTGCCCATGATGATCCCCACAGCGGGTCTGGTCATGTGAAAGGCCCCCTCAGCCCGAATTCTGGAAGCGGCACTATAGCCAAACGCAGGCCCATGGCAATGCGGGTAAGTTGCCTGAAAAATCCGCTCAGGCAATGATGTCCGGTGTGAGGCGATCTTCGATCTGAGCGATCAGATCCTTCAGACGCAGTTTTCGTTTTTTGAGGCGTTGCAGGGTGAGTTGATCGCCCATACCCTTTTCCACGAGCGCTTGGATGGCTTCATCAAGATCCCTGTGTTCGCGTCTGAATACTTCAAGCTCGACGCGCAGCACTTCGTCGGTTTTCATCGACAGATCGGTGGGGGCATTCATGATGGCGTGATTCCGTTGCTTTCCTGCTTTCTATAATAAGCATTCACCATCCTACCGCCTAGCCCTTGCGTCGAAGCCGATTGCTACCCATATTTATATCACGGGTTGCCGATCCGGGGCCCGAACCTGACTGTCGCTTGGCTGATGAGGACGTGTCGCATGACGAAAATGACTCTGGCTTCCTATCCCCATATGTTGGGGTTTGAACAGCTTGAAAGGCTTCTGGAACGCACCGCGAAATCCGGAAATGAAGGATACCCCCCCTTCAATATCGAACAAACTTCCGACTACTCCTATCGCATTACCCTCGCCGTGGCGGGTTTTGCTGAAAGTGATCTGTCGATCACGGTAGAAGATCGTCAATTAGTGATCCGGGGACGCCAAGCGGATGACAGCGAAGGTCGCGTATTTCTGCACCGAGGCATCGCCGCGCGTCAGTTCCAGCGGAGTTTCGTTCTGGCCGATGGCGTTGATGTCGGCGAAGCCGTGATGGAGAATGGCCTGCTACACGTCGATTTGACGCGCGCCAAACCGCAAACGGTCGTCCAGACGATCAGCATCAAGAAAGGGTAAAGACATGGAACAACCATTTGAAACAGCGCCAGCTGACAATCGGATCGTTTACGTCAAAGCGGTAGATGTGACCGAACTGCCCTCTGAGGTTAGAGATCAGGCCGGTGATCTTGATCAGCTCTATGCCGTGCACGACAGCGATGGTCAGCAGTTGGCCTTGGTTGCTAACCGCAAACTTGCCTTTCAGCTGGCCCGGCAACATGACTACGCGCCCGTCGCGGTGCATTGACCTGCGCCAGATGAAGTGAAATCCTTGGATGAGGCCGCAGAAACCTGCGGCCTTTTTTGATGGGCGGGAGAGATAATGGACTTCCAATTCGATTGGGTGGACGCATTCACTGACAAGATATTTGGTGGCAACGGATGTGCGGTGGTTCATGGCGGCGCCGCGCTATCCGACGCAACATGCATGGCTTATGTGCGCGAGACGTCTCTGGTCGAGTGCACCTTTACGGGTCCTTCCGAGGTTGCGGACTTTCGCGTGCGATATTTTCTGGCCAGCCGCGAAATCCCCTTTGCCGGACACCCCACAGTTGCCACCGTTGTCGCATTGCGTGCCCGCGGTTTGATTGCTGATGGCGATCTGACACTGGAGACTCTGGCCGGGATCATTCCGGTCAATGTGTCAGATGGCCGGGTGACAATGACGCAGGTGGCACCGGTATTTGGCGCGCATGTGCCTGCTGAGATTGTGGCTCCGGTGGGCGCGCTGGAACCGGGTGATATCTTGGGTACGCCGCAGATCGTTTCAACGGGCTTGCCCTTTTGCGTCACGGTCGTGAAAGATGTCGAGACACTGGCGGGGCTACGTCTCGATCCCGACGCCATGAAGCGGTATGCGACTCATGTCGGCGCGCCAGACGTTGATGCGATGGAGCCTTTCTGGGTCACCTTGTCGGGTGCGACGTCGCATGGGGACACCTTCGCCAGATTGTTACTGGCCCCGCCCAGCCCGCCAGAAGACGCCTTCACTGGTTCTGCGACCGGCGCAATGGCTTGTTATCTATGGGCAAATGGTCTGCTCTCCGACCGGGAATTTGTTGCCGAACAAGGGCATGGTATGGGTCGACCGGGTATGGCTTCCGTCCGTATCTTAGGCTCGCGAGATGATATCAGGGGTGTTGAGGTATCGGGGCAGGGTACCATCGTGATGTCTGGCCAAGTGTTTTTGCCGACCGCGTCGTAATCCTTGCTGTGCAGATTGAAGCCTCACGCGGCTTGCCAGTGCTCACACGCGCTCCAGGATGATTGGCAAACCCCCTTTGGGTTTTGGAATGGGCATGCGTTGCCAGACAGGTGCACGACCTGGCAAATGAATTCTGTTTTTTCGCAGCAAAGTGGCCATGAAGAGCTTTACCTGAAGCGTTGAGAAATGCATGCCGATGCACTTGTGGGCGCCGCCGCCGAATGGCGTCCAGGCAAACTTGTGGCTCCGGTCCTCGACACGTTCTGGTCCAAAGCGATTAGGATCAAATTTGGTGGGGTTGGTGTAAAGCTCCGGCGACAGCATTGTCACCCCGGGGTTCAGCGCCAGCGAAGTCCCCGCGGGAATGTCATAGCCGTTCCAGTGAAAATCGCGTGTTGCAAGACGCGGAATAAACGGAACGGGCGGGACAAGACGCAGCGCCTCGCGAAAGACGTTGTTGGTCTGGGTCATTTTCGAAAGAGCATCTTCGTCTAGTTCACCCTTGCCCAATGACGCGACCTCATGTGCCAGTTTGGCCTGCCACTCCGGGTGTTCTCCCAATGCTGCGATCATGACGGAAAGTGTGGTCGCCGTGGTGTCATGGGCCGCCATGATCAGCAGATTGAACTGATCCAGAATTTCGTCCTCGCTCCAGCTTTGTCCGTTTTCGTCGCGGGCAAGACACATCTGCGAAAAGAAATCTTCACCTCCATTCGCGCGCCTCTCCGGGATCAGCGCGCGGAAGGTTCGCCGCAGAAAGTCACGTCCGCGCACGCCGCGCCACATTGGGGTGAAAGGCAAGGGGTGGCGGATTACCGCGAGAGAGGCGCGGATTTCATCGCGGATGGCGCGATTGACGTCTTTGGCCAGATCACCGTCCAGCGGCAGCCCCATGAAAACAGCCCCTCCCATGCGCAAGGTGAGATCCTTGATCGCGGTGTAAAAGCAAAAGGGGGTCCCGATGGGCCAGGCCGCCAACAAGCTGTCCATCGCTTCGGTCATACGCAGTCTGTAGTCTCTGATGGCAGATGCGCGAAAGGCGGCTGTCATGATCCGCCGATTGCGTCGGTGATGGTCGAAATCCTGAAGCAGCAGGCCACCGGGGTAAATTCGTTTGAGCGCGTCCCACCCGCCTTCAGAGGAAAAAATGCGCTCACGATCCATCAGCACCATTTCCAAAGCATCGGGACCACAGAGATTAACCCGCCAAACTCCCAGCATATTGGTCTTGTAGACGGGCCCGTAGCGCTGAATGTAATCCTGCTGCGTGCCGTAGCTGTCGCGCGCGATGGTGAGCGTGTGGCCGACAATGGGCGGTGTCGGCGGTCCGGGAATATGCGACAGGGCGGCTTTGGTGGGCATGAGGAACCTCGCAGAGCAGGAAAATCTTCAATGCACCCGGGGCGGATGCCTGATGATTTATCCTGTCGCGAGGTTTGTGGTGCCTTAA
The DNA here is from genome assembly GCF_049830555.1 of Roseobacter sp. EG26. Taxonomy (NCBI): domain Bacteria; kingdom Pseudomonadati; phylum Pseudomonadota; class Alphaproteobacteria; order Rhodobacterales; family Roseobacteraceae; genus Roseobacter; species Roseobacter sp. EG26. Next base: position 64,928 of record NZ_JBNBLH010000004.1, on the reverse strand, counting down.
CCTACCGTACGCACGCAACGGCTACGGGACGGCGGCGAAATCTGGTCGAGCTTCGCCCTCTGGCGGCGCGCGGCCAGAAGATGTTTACTCGGCTGCGCTATAGCTAAGCGGGGCTGCCTCTTGCGCATCTTCCTGTTCCGCCAGAAAACGCTCCGCTTCGAGCGCTGCCATGCACCCCATGCCCGCTGATGTCACAGCCTGCCTGTATTTGTGGTCTGTCAAATCACCCGCTGCAAAAACACCTGGGATCGAGGTTTCTGTACTGTCAGGTTTGGTGACTACATAGCCGCCCATATGGGTCTCAAGAACGTCTTTGACCAGCTCGTTGGAAGGTGCATGACCAATGGCTACGAAAACCCCCTTTGCGGGGATTTCGGTAATGTCACCTGTCTTGGTATGCTTCACTCGGACGGCTTCGACCCCCAAGGGGTTTTCTGTGCCAACAACTTCGTCCAACTCGTGAAACCAGAGAGGCTCGATCTTTGGGTTTTTCATCAGACGGTCGATCAGAATCTTTTCGGCGCGCAACTCATCGCGCCGGTGGACCAATGTGACCTTTGATGCGAAGTTGGTCAAAAACAGCGCCTCTTCAACGGCGGTATTGCCTCCTCCGATGACGACGATCTCCTGGCCTCTGTAAAAGAACCCGTCACACGTCGCACAAGCCGATACGCCAAAGCCCTTGAACTTCTCTTCTGAAGGCAACCCCAGCCACTTGGCACGTGCACCCGTTGCCAGAATCACCGCATCGGCTTCATAGGTGGTGCCGCTGTCGCCTCTGGCGACAAAAGGTCTTTTCGTAAGATCCAGGTCGGTGATGATGTCGCCGATAATTTCCGTGCCCATCGCCTTGGCATGTTCCTGCATACGGATCATGAGGTCGGGTCCCTGAACTTCGGTGTCACCGGGCCAGTTTTCCACTTCGGTGGTTGTCGTTAGCTGCCCGCCGGGCTCAATCCCCTGAACCAGTATCGGGTTCAGCATGGCGCGGCTGGCATAGACCCCTGCGGTATATCCTGCGGGCCCGGACCCGATAATAAGGACGCGTGTTTGTCTTGTATCGGTCATTTGGGTTCCCCTAGAAATCATGCCGGCAATACCGGATATATAGAGACGCAGACCGCTCTTAAACCCCTTGCGTGACGGCGTTTGCCACAACTCTGCCTTGCAGCGGACTGAAGGCTGGGAAAGAATCTTGCGCATTTGCGAAACATTATTGCGCACTACTCGGGTGGTGGTATAACAACCGAAAAATCTGGGGGCTCAATGGCTGGAACTGGTCTGGATTCGATTGATCGTAAAATTTTGGCGGAACTGCAAGCCGACGGCCGAATGACCAATGTGGAATTGGCAAAACGTGTCGGCATATCGGCCCCTCCCTGCTTGAGGCGGGTGCGCACCCTGGAAGAGGCTGGCTATATCAAAGGGTATCACGCGGATGTCGATGCGCGCGAGCTTGGCTTTGAGGTTCAGGTCTTCGCGATGGTCGGATTGGCCAGTCAGGCGGAAGCCGATTTGACGGTTTTTGAAAACAAATGTCGTGCGTGGCCGCTCGTGCGAGAGTGCCATATGCTGAACGGAGAGGTGGATTTTATCCTCAAATGCGCTGCCCCCGACCTGTCCAGTTTTCAGCGGTTCCTGACGGGTGAACTGTTGACGACACCCAATGTTGCCAGCGTCAAGACATCATTGGTTATCCGCGGCGCCAAGGATGAACCCGGTGTTCCCTTCGATGTGCTGGAAGAGCGCTTGAGCAACTCTGCCTGAACCTGAAAGGTCAGGCGGCGTTTTGGTCAAGTGAATCTGCCGCACGCGCATATCGCATGGGACCGAAGTCATTGATCTGCGACAGGTGCGGGAAGAGAGACATATAGACCTCTCTTAATGTGTGCGAAAGGGCGCGGAGCGGATTGGGGCCGGGATGAAAGCTCTCGATTTCCAGGCCACTCGCAATTACCGCGGTATGTTGCTGTAGACCCAAATGGAACAACCGGATCGGCGATGGCGGTGTTACGTCGATCACATTTACACCTTCGACGAACGTGTTCGCGGGTGTCATCATGGATTTGCTGGCTACATCGCCGCGCAGATGTGGGGGCGTCTGTAGCAATCGCGCGGACGGGCCCAGGCTGAGAAAGCTGTCTGGTCGCGTGACCCCGAAACTGCCGGCCATGATGCGTGTGAGTGACAGCGCTTGGTTTTGATCCGTTCCGGAAAAAGTCGCAGAGCCAATCCAGGTGATTTGGCTTGCCTTGCCTTCCGCCGTCATTACGCGGTCACCGGGGCAGAGGTCTTCGACGGCGACAACACCTGTTTCCGTTTGCAGTAAAGTTCCGCGCGAAAAGGCTGAAAATGCGGCGTCAAACTGTGGGAGCATCGGTATCTTGCGTTGCCCAACAACGATGCTTCCATCGGTGCGAAGCGCTTTGATTTCGACCATGCGTACGCCAAGAGACGATGGTTTGATCGCCCTGTTTGGGATAGCAGCCGTCAAATCTTGATCCTGCGGGCCAATTCGAAGGCCGTTGACAGGGTGGGTCTTGGTCATGCGCTCACCTTCTCAGGCAGATCACATCCCGTATCGGCCCCCACCGACGAGCACGGAAAGGACAAATCCTGTGCTTTCGTGTTTGTGAGAAAGAAGTGTCGCTGTTCATGGCGCTTCCTGTCAAAAGGGCTTGCCTATTGGCATTTGAACAACGGCAATCGTTTCAGATTGATAGGTTTGTTTCCAGAAATGCCAGTCGTGCCGCCATATTCTAAAAAACAAACGCCCCCCAACGATTCGTCGTCAGGGGGCAGTCGCATTTGGAGGTGTAAGTGTTCTGGTGTTCGTTTGCAGGGCGCGTGATCATCCGATCTGCCGGCGCTCCTTTTCTGCCTCGTTACGTTTTGCGACAAACGCGGCCCTACGGGGGCCGCGTGTCCATGGCAATGTTACTTCCGCTTCAGCGGCCGTTTTGATGATCGATTGGACGAATTTTGCATTGGTTTTCATGATTTGATCCTGCGTATTTTTGTAACTAGGTAACTGCCTCTTCTCGACCCTCAAATTGCCCGATCAATTGGGCTGGTTTTTGGCAAGACCGCAAAAAATTTAGCAAAATGATCTTCATATTCTCCGCGAATATGGACGAAATGCCTTAATCTTGGGTTTCGCGTGATTTCGTTATGATTCTTGCGCATTGAAGTTGATAAAGCGTTGCCAATCCCCGCTGACTTGGAGGATTGTCCACGGCAACTGGGGCGGCTTGGTGGCTCATCGGGCCACATTTCTGCCATTTTGCGTCGATTTTACAAAGAGATGGCTGCGATCAGGCGCCCGTAGTCAGCCTCTTTTGCATGGGTCGCACGCCGGTAGGAAAAGAAGCGATCTGCATCAGAATAGGTGCAGTGTCGCGTCCATTCGGCTCTGCCAATGCCTGCCTGACGCAGACGGGATAACCCAAATGCCGGGAGATCGAACTGGAGCTTATCGCCCTGGCCTTGCGCAAAAAACTGGGCATGGGCGGGATTCTCGGACATGAACGTATCGAAGAACTCCGGGCCAACTTCATAGGCTGATTGCGAAATGGAGGGGCCAATCACTGCAGAGATATCCCCGCGTTCGGCACCCAGGGCACACATTGCATCAATGGTTGCTTCCAGGATGCCATCCAGCGCGCCGCGCCAGCCGGCATGTGCCGCGCCGATCACACGCTTTTGGGGGTCTGCGAAAAGAACCGGCTGGCAGTCTGCGGTGAGGACCGAAAGAGCCAGCCCCGGTTGATCGGTCACCAACGCATCGGCACGCGGTTTTTCGGAAAAGGGAGCCGATACGGTTATTGCCTTGGCCGAATGTATCTGGTGGACACCCAGCAGGTTATCCGGTGTCACACCCATCGCTTCTGCAACACGCGCGCGGTTGATAGCGACGATCTCCGATTGATCGGAACTTCCCTGTCCGCAGTTGAGGCCTGAAAAAACGCCCGACGACGCCCCGCCGCGCCGCGTGAAGAATCCATGTTTCAACGGCGACAGGCTATCGGAAGTGAGAATCTCTAGTGTCATTTTTCCAACCCGGGCGGGGGAGGGCCGTCATTCGGAAACAAGCCCATCACTTTGAACAGGTTTCCCATTTCATCTGGATGCGTCAAGCGTCGATGTCCTGCGATGTGGGTCTCAAGCGCCGGACCGCTAAGGTGCTCTGCAAGCGACTGCGCCCTTTGGGTAATGCCCAGGCGCTCCAGGAAAACGCCTTGAGGTGTTAGCCGTGTATGCGCGCAAGGGGCAGCCTCAGCCAGCGCTTCGAAGTCAACATGGGCTGTGAGATCTGCCTGACCGGGATCGACAAGGGGGTCGGCAGGCTGGTGCGCCCTGACGGCCTGGAACGTGTCCCCAAGGCTGCGCCATGCACCATAGTCAATGATCAGGGCCGCCCCGCCATGTCGGTTGATCCTGCCGCCAACCTCATGGATCACCGGAGCCGCAGCGGGCGAATATTCGACCACATCTCCCGGTTTGGTCTCCGCAAGGCGATAGGCGAGGGCAGGCTGCGGCAGTTCAGGGCCGTAGCCCATGGCGAGTTGATCATTCTGAGCGCCGACTTGGGTTTCACGCCAATTTGTCTCGGAACGGGAAAATTGCCGGATGGGCAGAGCGTCGAAGAACTCATTGGCGATCGCAAACAGCGGCCTGTCCGGCAGATCGGTAACGGAGCCGAGAGTGTCAATCTCATAGTCTGAGAGCATTTGCTGTTGAAGCACCTTCAACCGGGGCGATGCTTCAATCAGAGTGATACGTGCCGCTGCATGAAACCCGTCGATCCCGCGTGTCGCACGAAGTGCGTCGGCCATCAGCGTGCCTCTGCCGGGGCCAAGTTCGGCGAGCGTGAATTGCTGGGGACGTCCTTGTTCCATCCAGCATTGCGCGAGGCAAAGACCGATCAACTCGCCAAACATTTGACTAACTTCCGGGGCGGTAATGAAATCGCCCTCGACACCGAAAGGCATATGACAGGTGTAATACCCATGGGTTGGGTGTAACAGGCACTCAGCCATATAGTCGGCAAGGCTGATGGGTCCGTTTTGTGCGATGCGCATCAGAAGGACATCGCGCAGGTTCATGAGCTGCGGCGCGCGTTTGTGATCAGCCATATCCCAATGAGTATCATGGGGAGAGACAAGATTTGGCCCATTGTGAGCCCCCATCCTGAAAGGTGCCATACCAGCCCCAGAGGGTTGCCATCCGTGATGAACTGCGCGTCGGGTTGGCGAACGAACTCAACTGCAAAGCGGGCGCAGCCGTAACCCGCGAAGAAAACGCCAGCGACGAGGCCCGGCGTTTTCAGCGCACCAAGGCGCCACACCAGCCAGATCAGAATGGCGCCTAACAACAGGCCCTCCAGTCCTGCTTCGTAAAGCTGAGATGGATGTCGTGCGCAGACCCCCGCCACGGCGGGGCAATGCTGTGCCGCCTCCGTTGGAAAGGCAACGCCCCACGGCAGATCAGTGGGTCGTCCCCATAGCTCCGCATTGATGAAATTTGCAAGGCGTCCCAACAAAAGCCCAGGCGGCACACCAAGCGCCATGACATCTGCCGCGCTCAAACGTGGAATGCGATGCCGTTGCGTAAAGAGAAAGCCGGCCAGAATGACACCGAGCAAACCGCCATGAAATGACATTCCCCCTTGCCATACAGCGAGAATTTCACCGGGATTTTGCGCGTAATAGGCGGGTTGGTAGAAGGCAACATATCCCAATCGTCCTCCGAGAATGACGCCCACGATCACCCAAGTCAGCAAATCCTCGATCTGGGTCGGGGTCATGACAACGGTGTCGTTTCGCCACAGGCGGGGCGTCTTTACCGCGAGAACAGCCAGGCGCCAGCCGATCAGAATGCCACCGATGTAGGCCAGCGCGTACCAGCGCAGCGCCAGCTCAAATCCGAAGATGGAGATCGAGAAGATCTCCGGTGAGATATCGGGGAAAGGCAGCAGGGCACGCATGCCGCATCCTTGCCCGCGGCATCATGGGGAAGTCAACCTTGCAGGAGTAGGCTTTTGGCACCATATAGCACTTGTGAACAGCCGGAGGCGACAGATGCAAACGCGCAATAAGATTTTCGACGATATCTCTCAATTGATGACGAATGCGATGGGCGTGGCTCAGGGCGCACGTGATGAAGCAGAAACAGCGATGAAGAGCATGATGGATCGCTGGCTTGCCGATCGTGATTTCGTCACTCGAGAGGAATTCGATGCGGTTCGCGCGATGGCGCAAAAAGCACGTGAAGAGAATGAAGCTCTGAAGGCCCGGCTTGATGCGCTTGAGAGCAAACCAGATTAAGACCCCATTATTTATTCTTCACCGAGGGGGGCTGCGCGTTAACTTCTAGGCGCAAAAGTCGGCCATTCTCGCCGGATTTGTTCACCATTTGTTAAGAATGGTAACATTTTGGGGTGGGTACTCGCTTCATCCACAACTTATTGCGGTTACCCACAAGAAAAGGGTTGCCATGATCCGCTTCTGACCTCACCATATCTTGTATAGGCACGGGGGCTCGCCCCGGTCTGTAGAGTAGGCACCTAGCATTGGGGGCCGTCGCCGGTCCGCAGCGCTAGCACGATAATAAAAGGTGACACCATGGCCTTGTCCGAGCAGTATTTGGAAGACGACATTCACCCCATCGACATTGTTGAGCATCTGGCAGCCCATCACGAGTGGGATTTCGACCGTATCTCGGACGAGCAGATCGCCATGGCGGTTGAAGGTCAGTGGCGTACCTATTCATTGACATTGGCGTGGTCTGCATTTGACGAAACGCTCCGGATGATCTGCACCTTTGACATGGAGCCTCCGTCTGAGAAGCTTCCAGAACTTTATGAGCTTCTGAATCATGTGAATGACCAGTGTTGGGCGGGTGCGTTCACTTTCTGGGCTGAACAGAAACTGATGGTGTATCGCTACGGCCTTGTTTTGGCAGGCGGGCATGTTGCGAGTGCAGATCAGATCGACACGATGATCGGGGCCGCCGTCATGAGCGCTGAACGTTATTATCCAGCGATGCAGTTGCTGGTCTGGGGTAATCAGTCGCCCGAGCAGGCGCTGCAAGTCGCCATTGCAGAGGCCTACGGTCGCGCGTAAAACTTCGCCCCGGGACATATGGATTTCGGGGGCTCCAAAAAATGAAAACCGGGCGTATTGCGGACCAGGGGTTGGTTCTTCTGGGATGCGGAAAGATGGGATCTGCCATGCTGGCGGGTTGGATGGCAAGGGGGCTTCCGGCTGGTTCAGTTTGGGTTGTAGATCCTCACCCCTCGGATTGGTTGTCGTCGACGGGCGTGCATGTCAACGAAACCTTGCCAAAGACGCCCGCCATTGTTCTCGTGGCGGTAAAGCCGCAGATGATGGCAGAGGCCTTGCCGACGCTCAAAGCCATGGGCAATGGCGATACCTTGTTCGTCAGTGTGGCTGCGGGCGTTACCATTGCAAGATTTGAAGAGATTTTAGGCGATCAGACACCCATTATTCGAGCGATGCCAAATACGCCTGCTGCGATCTCCAAAGGGATTACCGCGATTATCGGCAACGCAATTGCGGGTTCAGCGGCGCTGGGGGAAGCGGAGGCGCTTCTTACAGCGGTGGGCGAGGTCGTCAGACTGGAAAATGAGACCCAGATAGATGCGGTCACGGGTGTAAGCGGTTCAGGTCCGGCCTATGTTTTTCACATGATTGAAACCATGGCCGCAGCGGGTGAGGCCCAGGGGCTCGATCCGGAATTGGCTCTGAAGCTCGCGACAGCGACGGTTGCGGGTGCCGGGGCATTGGCGCAGGAGGCCGATGACCCCCCGGCGCAACTGCGCATCAATGTGACCTCTCCCAATGGAACAACGCAGGCCGCCCTTGAGGTGCTGATGGATCATGAGAAAGGCTTTCCGGCGTTGATGGACCGGGCAGTGGCAGCCGCAACACAAAGATCAAGGGAACTGGCCAATGGATGAGATCAGCTTTGATGAGTTCCTGAAGGTCGACATTCGCTGCGGGACAGTGATCCGGGCCGAAGCTTTTCCGGAAGCCCGCAAACCCGCGATTAAGATGTGGGTTGATTTTGGGCCGGAGATCGGAGAGCGCAAAACCTCTGCGCAGATCACGGCGCATTACGCGCCCGAAACGCTTGTGGGCAAGCAGGTCATGGCCGTGGTGAATTTTCCGCCGCGCCAAATCGGACCCTTTATCTCCGAGGTTCTGGTACTGGGTGTGCCTGATGATGCGGGCGAAATCGTATTGCTGTCACCTGATATGCAGGTGCCCGCCGGAGGACGCATGCATTGACAAAGGTTTTGATGACACGGCCCCTGCCGGAGGCGGTGCAAACCAAGGCCGCCGAATTTTTTGATCTGACCGTTCGGCCGCTGACATCACCGCTGACGGTCGAAGAAATGCGCGCTGCCTTGTCTGATTTCGACGGTGTTGTCCCGACATTGGGCGATATGTTCTCCGCGGAGATATTTGCGGCACAGCCTGATTGGCGATGTCGCATCCTGGCGAATTTCGGCGTTGGCTATAATCATATCGATGTCGAAGCAGCCAGGTCCAAAGGCCTGGCTGTCACCAACACGCCCGGCGCGGTCACCGATGCCACCGCAGATATCGCGATGACCCTGATGCTGATGAGCGCCCGGCGGGCGGGCGAGGGTGAACGCCTTTTGCGCGCGGGACGTTGGGAAGGCTGGCATCCCACGCAACTCCTGGGCATGCATCTGGGGGGCAAGACCGTCGGTATCGTGGGTATGGGGCGGATCGGTCAAGCCATTGCACGGCGGTGCCATTTCGGCTTTGGCATGAACGTGGCGTACCATAGCCGATCGGCCAAGACGCTTGATTTTCCTGCCGAGCAAATGAGCAGCCTTCTGGAACTCGCGGGCGCTGTAGATGTGCTTGTTATTGCCGTTCCCGGAGGAGACGCCACCCACCATTTGATCAACGCGGGGGTTCTGGACGCTATGAAGAGCCACGCGCATCTGATCAACATCGCGCGCGGCAATGTCGTGGAAGAGGCCGCTTTGATCGACGCGTTAACAGCGCAGAAGATTGGCGGCGCGGGTCTGGATGTTTATGAGTTTGAACCGGATGTGCCGATGGCGCTGCGGATGTTGGAGAATGTTGTCCTGCTGCCCCATATCGGGACGGCGGCCCTGGAGGTGCGCGAAGATATGGGGATGATGAGCGTTGAGAACCTCAGGGCGTTCTTCGCGGGCGAAACGCCACCGAACGCGGTTTGAGACTCTAGCCATCCCCAACCGCTTCACGCCAGTGGCGGCGACACAGAGACAAATAGGTTTCGTTCCCGCCAATCTGGACCTGCGCGCCGTCTCGCAAGGCTTTGCCATCGGCATCCATACGAACAACCATCGTGGCTTTCTTGCCGCAGTGACAGATCGTTCGGACCTCACGCATCTCATCGGCAAGTGCCAGTAACGTCGCCGATCCTGGGAAAAGCGCGCCCTGAAAATCCACCCGTAAACCAAAACACATCACCGGCACGTGCAGATCATCCACGGCTCTTGCCAACTGCCAGACCTGCGCTTCGGTCAGAAACTGCGCCTCGTCCACAAACACGCAGGCCGCGGGTCCCGCCTCCAAACGCTCTGCGATGCGCTGAAAAAGATCGTCGTCTGATGCAAATGTATCCGCTTTTTCCCCAATCCCGATGCGTGACGCGATGCGCCCGTCGCCTGCGCGATTGTCAAATTGCGCGGTGAGCAGATAGGGTACCATGCCGCGCTCACGGTAATTGTGGGCCGCTTGCAGTAAAACGGTCGATTTGCCCGCATTCATGGTAGAGTAATGAAAATAGAGCTTGGCCATGGCGGCTTGATATTCCGGAGGTTCACAACCCGCAAGTGCCGTTGAACCCATTGCAGGAGCCTGCGCGCAACTGCCGACCCGACGTCGGCCTGCCAATCCCAAAACGGCAGAACGCAACTAGGCTCCAACCCGAAACCGACGCTGGGAACGTCGGCCACTCACTAATCCCCCGAACAATGGGAGTGTTTTTATAAATGACATTTCCCTGACATCGGATTAATGGAAAAACCGATACCGTTTTCCCCCTTGTGGAAATTGCGTAAAATTTGAGTTGGATGAGGTTCATATGACGGCCATCGGGAGATACCTGAAGAAGCACACTGAGTCGCTGGTGAAAGATGTCGGGATTGAACAGGCCTGCAAATTGACCGGTAAATCCAAGGCGACGCTGGGGCGCTATTATTCGGACCATGATGAACATGCTGATCGGTTCATGCCGATCGAGGCAGTTGCCCTGCTGGAGCAAGCAGCGAAGTACCCGCATGTCACGGGAGCGCTGGCTGAGTTGTCGGGCACCTCCCTGCAGTACGACGAGCGCCGTCCAAATGATGAGCGCCCGGGGGGTGTCAATGCGGATGTCATTGCGCTGAGCCAGCGATTTGCCATGCTGATGGGTGAATATCAGCAATCCATGGAAGATGGTAAGATCACGGTCAATGAAGCCAAACGGCTGCTGCGGGAAACCGGTCTGCTACAGCAGGTTCTGATTGATATGAAACTGCATCTGGAAAATGATCACGGGGCTGTCTGACCGGCTGCTATCCGTGTTTTTCGACCAGCACTGAGCCCACCGAGTACCCCGCGCCGAACGAGCAGATCAGACCTTTGTCGCCATCTTCCAGGTCGCTGGAGTACTTGGAGAAAGCGATGATGGAACCAGCCGACGAGGTATTTGCATAATCCTGTAGGATATTGGGTTGTTCGGATGGTGCTGGCGTGCGGCCCAGAACTTTACGCCCGATGAAGTCATTCATCGTCTTGTTCGCCTGATGCAGCCACAGACGTTTCAGATCATCTGCACCCACGCCGTCCTCCTGCATGTGCGCGGCGATGTGATCGGACACCATCGGCAGCACTTCCTTGAAAACCTTGCGCCCGTTTTGCATGAACTGCATATCGCGGCGATCTGCCATTCCTGCCGGGCGCGAGCGCCGCAAATAGCCGTTGTTGTTGCGGATATTGTTTGAGAAATCGGTGGCGCAGCGTGTTGATTTGATTTCGAAATAAGGCCCGCGCGCGTCTTCTGCACGTTCGATCAGGGTGGCTGTCGCGACATCACCGAAGATGAAGTGGCAATCGCGATCACGCCATTCCAGATGCGCCGAACAAATCTCGGGGTTGATGACCAAGGCACTGGAAATACTGCCGGATTTCACCATATCGGCGGCCGCCTGTATCCCGAAAGTCGCAGAGGAACAGGCCACATTCATATCGAATGCAAAGCCCCGAATGCCAAGCAACTGCTGAATCTCGATAGCAACGGCAGGGTAGGCGCGCTCCATATTGGAAGCCGCGCAGATGACAAGATCGACGTCCGAGGCGGATTTTCCGGCCATATTGAGAGCTTTGCGCGCTGCATCCAGCCCCATCTCTGCCATCAGCGAAGGTTCGTCATCCTGGCGTTGATGCAGCAGCGGATGCATGACCGTCGGGTCGAGCACACCTTCTTTGTCAATGACATAGCGCTGATTGATGCCCGAAGCCTTGACGATGAACTCCTCGGATGAATACTCCTTTGCCGCGATCTCCCCCGTCGCGATCTGCTCTGCGTTTTCCGCGTTGTGGAGATCGACGTAGGCGTTGAAAGCTGCCACCAGCTCTGCGTTGGTGATGACGTTCTGTGGGGTGAAGACACCGGTGCCGGTGATCGCGGGTATGTGCATTTTCAGAAGCTCCTGCGGGGTCGCGGAATATGGCCGGGAATGCGACCCGGGGTCAAGTGTGACGGCGCGTGACATGCGTGCACAACCTGTGCACAGACCGTACACCGCGCGGTGCAGGCCGTGGACGGCAAGTGGCGGCCTTCATATGAGCGGTCGTGTTCTGAGCGTTTCCAGCTCCAGCTGCGCGACGGAGGCCAGCTCTCCCAGATCATGGATTTTCAACTCGCGATCTGCCCAGACAGCAAGTTGTCGTTCGCGCAGGCGGGCCAGCGTTTTGTTGGTGTGCACCAGCGACAATCCCAAAGCATCCGCGATATCCTGTTGCTTGAAGGGAAAAGGCATGGTGCCGTTCTGAACCATGCCAAGGGCGTCACCGCGCTGAAACATCCGCACCAGCGCCCAGGCCACCGCTGAGAGGGCATCACGCTGGCCCACGGTGGTCAGGGTGTCACCGAGAAAATGTTCCTCTGTGGCGGCCAGCCAGGTGATGTCAAAGGCCCGGGAGGTCGAGCTGCGAAAGAAATCAAAGAAGTCACCCCGGTCAAAAACGCAAAGCGTCATGTTGGTCGTGGCCTCTACCGAGTGCCCCATTTCTCCCAGCATCCCCGCCTGAAGGCCAATGAAGTCGCCGGGGAAGATGAAGTTGACGACCTGTCGGCGACCATCCGGCAAGGTTTTGTACCGCAGGCCCATCCCGCGCAACGCCGTGTAGAGTTGTGGCGCGTTTGATCCTTCCATCAGGATCGGCGTCCCCGGATCAACGGATAACTCACCTGATTTGAACCGCTGGGTCTTTTCCAACTCGTCCTGCGTCATGTCGTCAAAGAAGGATTGCCTGCGAAGCGGGCATGCTTTGCAGTCGGTGACCATAAATATTCCTCTTGCTATGTCATAGATTAATGCAGGAAGCCGCAAAGGGTTCCATGATGAGGTTCGAAATCCGGGAGCATCGCATTGGAACAGACCTTATTCGTCGGCATCGTCGTGAGCGATCCGCTGATATCTCATGACATCGCAGGTATTTTTGCCTTCTGGCGGGCGGGTTCTGTTTGCCGGGTGTTCGGCTCGATCGACGCGTTGCGCGCACTACCACCCAATGATTTCAATCCCGGGTTGGTGTTCATCGCAGCGACAAGGGCCGGATACCTAGATGTCGGCCCAAAGGATTTTCTGTGGCTGCAACAGCGTGCCGTCATCACGCTCGACGTGAAGGAAAATACCTATTTTCCCCATTGGCGGCATCTGACGCGGCCCTTCACGCAGGAACAGGTGATCCAGGCAGCGCAACAATTATTGAAGCCGGAAGCTGTAAACCAGTCACGCACGGGATAGGGCCGCGCGGGATTTTTGCTACTTGACCGGCTCCCCTTTTGGAACGGCGGTGGGGTCACCGATCTGCACCATTTGCTTTTTCATCCGTTCGCGCACGTCCCAGATGCCGGTCCAGCCCTTGGGCATGACGAAGGTGTCGCCGGCGGTAAATTCCTGTGTGCTTCCGTCCGCGTTGGTGATCACAAGCCGCCCGCTGATCATCAGCACATATTCGGTGAAGGGGTAATCGATGAGACGGGTCTGGCTGACGTCCGCCTCCCAAACCCCAACGCGCACGATTGTCTCATCCGCATGGGTATCGTCGAAGGTAATTTTTTGCCCGACATAGACGCCGGGTTTGACGGGGAGTTCTTCGGTCGGCGTTGCGCTGTCGACAATCGCAATTGGCGGTGCCGTTTCCGCGCTCCCCATTGTTGCCGACAGCATTGTCAGGCCCGTTAGCCAGTAAGCAAGGCGCATGGTCTTCCTTCCCAAGTTGGTAATTTGTTAGTGGTAGCTCCAAAGCGTAAGGTTCAGGCGCTGGGCTGTCTACGGGGGGACACCGCGACCTTCGTCTACCATGGAATTGAGCACCACAGTTGACGCCCGGAGCGTGCCGACGCGTCGGTTGCCGATCCTCCTGGGCGATGGTGCTTGGCCATCGTCGCAGCCCTGTCTATAGAAGACGCGCGGGGGCCGCGGGGCGGCTATGCTCAGGCAAGAACCCGAAAGATGTCAACGGAAGTGCTGATCACGGCGCTGATGCAGAGGGTCCTTCCCGAATGAGCGCACCAACACCCCTGGACCTTGCCCATGCCGCCATGGAGGCCGCCCCCGCAGATGATGCGGCGCGGTTGCGATTTTACGAACGTCTGGCGGCATCGGAATTGTTCCTGATGCTGGCGCAGGAAGCTGCGGGCGACGAGCAGATTTCCCCGGAGGTCTTTGATCTTGGCGAGGCGCGCTATGTGCTGGTGTTTGACCGCGAGGACCGGTTGGCCGAGTTTGCGGGTCAGGTGGTGCCTTATGTGGCCCTGTCGGGCCGGGTTTTGTCCGGCATGCTGGCAGGTGAGGGTCTGGGGCTTGGGGTCAATCTGGAGGTGGCCCCTTCGGCCATCCTGTTGCCTGAGAGCGCTGTGACATGGCTGCATGAAACCCTGGGTCATTTGCCGGATGAGGTGGAGGCAACCATCGCGCAGGTGCATCCACCAACCGGGTTGCCCGAGGCCCTGATCACGGCGATCGACAGCAAACTGGCAACCGCGATGGGTCTCGCGCAATGTGCCTATCTTGTCGGCACAACGGATGATGCGGGCAAGCGGGGTCATCTGTTGGGGTTTCTGGGGGCCATTCCGGAGGCTCAGGACGCGCTGGCCCGCGCTGCCGCCGAGGCCCTGACCTTTTCAGGTCTGGAAGCAGGCGCGATGGACGTGGGGTTCTTTCGGGCCTCTGACCCGATGGCCCGTAGGATGGAAACCGCAGGTCTGCGCTTTGATCTGCCGCAATTGCAGGCCCGCGCGCCGACGGCGGTGATCCCGCCCGGCAGCGACCCCGAGACCCCGCCCAAGCTGCGCTGAGCGCGCCCGAAACGCCTAATTTTTCACACGTTTGTTCACATCACGGGTTTGCCTCATCACAACGCTGCGAGAGCGGGGCGCATGGGGGTGCCAAAGGGGGTTTCCTGCGCCTAAATGGAATAACGTGGCCACGGTCACCGCGTCCCATATGTTTGACAGGAGCCTGAAATGACCCGTTTTTCGTTACTAATTGCCGGTGCGGCAACCGCTTTGACCTTTGCTTCCGCGGCCCTTGCGGGTCAACAATATGTCGACCCCACGGGCTATGCGGTTTCAGGGTTCGATGTGGTGGCCTATTTTGATCTGGCGCAATCGCCGGTGGGTGCAGACCAACCTCAGGCCGTGCCAGGTGACAAAGACATCACGGCCGCCTACAATGGCGCGGTTTTCGCCTTCTCCTCCGAGGCCAACAAAGCGAAGTTTCTGGCGGATCCTGAGAAATTCGTTCCCCAGTACGACGGGCATTGCGCTTATGGTGTGGCACAGGGCGGGAAGGTTCCGGGCAACCCCAATTTGTGGCGCATTCTTGATGGCAAACTTTATCTCAACATCACGCCAAATGTGGTCGGGTTCTGGGAAGAAGACATCCCGGGCAACCTACAGCTATCCGAGACAAATTGGGTCAGTATTGAAGGTGACGCGGCCTCAGACCGTCCGATCCCGCTCTATGAAAGCACCGCACCGGTGCAGTAGCCATGTCTGACCCCGAAACACGCCCCGCACCCGGCAACCCCCGAAACCGCTACACGCGGCGGGGCCTTCTGGCGCTGGGCGTGATCGGCGTGGCCACCGGCGGGGGTTTTGCCGCGCGGTGGTTCAATATCTGGGCAGAAAACGGCGAGAACGCTCTGAGTGCGCCGGATGCCCATTCCGCTGCCAGCAACGGGGATATCCTGCTGGTCGATATCAGACGCCCGGACGAATGGGCGCTGACAGGTATTGGCGAGGGCGCGATGCCGCTGGACATGCGGCGCAAGGATTTCATCGCGGTGCTGACGGCAGCGGTTGAGAATGACACCACGCGGCCCGTCGCGCTGATCTGCGCGCGCGGGGTGCGCTCCCGCAAACAATCTGCCAAGCTCTTCGAGGCTGGCTTTACCCGCATCATCGACGTGCCCGAAGGCATGCTGGGCTCCGGCGCGGGACCGGGATGGCTCAAACGCGGCCTGCCGGTGCGCAAGGAGAGCTGAATGACAAGACTGCTTGCGCTGCTGGCCGCTGTGTGGCTGGGCTGGACGGGGGCTGCCACTGCGGGATGTGGGGCCAGTGCGGATCCCTGCGAAATCAATTTGGGTGCCTATCACGTCCGTCTGCCGGACGGAGAGATCAAGGGTGCCATTTTGTACATTCACGGCTACGGCGGCTCGGGCGCGGGCGCGCTACGGCCCAAGGATTGGGTCAATACGGCGCTTGCACGCGGCTACGCGTTGATTGCGCCGGACGGTATCCCCTATGCCGAAGGGCGCGGGCGCGGCTGGTCCTTCATCCCCGGACGCCGGATTTTGCGCGACGAGCCGGTTTTTCTGGCGGCGGTGCGCGATGACGCGGCCCGGCGGTTTGGTTTTGATCCCGATCAGGTCATTTTGAGCGGGTTTTCCATTGGCGGTTCCATGACCTCCTACATGGCCTGCCAGCAGCCCGACGCCTTTGCTGCCTATGCGCCGGTGGCGGGCGGCTTCTGGCGGCCCCATCCGACAGAATGCGCGGGGGCTGTCCGGCTGTTGCACACTCACGGATGGACAGATGGCACCGTGCCGCTGGAAGGTCGGGTGCTGCGCGGTGAAGATTCCACCGACCCGGGCGCGCTGATGCAGGGCGATATCTTTTATACGCTGCGCATGTGGCGCGAAGTCAACGCCTGCAACCAGTTGCGCGCGGACCGTTTCGTGACCAAAGGCGCCTTCATGCGCCGCGCCTGGGATCGCTGCGCCGATGGCTCCGCGCTGGAATTCGCGCTCTTTCCTGGTGGCCATGTGGTGCCGGACGGTTGGGCGGAGATGATGCTCGACTGGTACGAAGGGCTTTAATCGCCACGCCGGTTTTTTCGAAGGGGTTGGGCAGTTCAAAAGACCCTTTGAACTGCCGTTGCATCGTGATCGTGAGGACGCTGTTCCGCCGAAAACACAGTTCTATTCAGCGGGGATTTGACTGCTGCCCAACACGGTTCGCATTTGGCTGCGGGCGACACGCGCGCGCGCGACAATGGCCGGTTCGCGCAGCGTATGCGGGCTTTGCATGCGCAACCCACCGGGCAGGGAGCGGGGCAGGGGCCAGGCGCTGAGCGCCGACAGGGGTACAGCCAGACATAAGCTGGCGGCGATCGGAATAAGCCAGAGCGACACGAGCCCTGACAGCAAGCCCGCCAGCAGGACCAGACCAAGCACGGTTTCCATCCAGTGAAAGCGGATCAGCGTTTTCAGCGGATAGGCGTTGGCATTGCGTGACTGCGCCGCCCAGGCGTCGGATTTGCCAAAGGCCGCCCGCAGCACGGCGCGGGTCTGCTGGATCATCATCACCGGGGCATAGGCGATGGAGAGGATAATCTCGACCACGAATGCCATCAGGAACGCGGCGCGCCCGCCGTAGACCCGCGTTGCCTTGGGGTGCAGCGAAATGATGCCCGCGCCGACCATCTTGGGGGCCAGCAGCATGGCGTACATGATGATCAGGAAGACGGCGGAATCAATATGGCTCATCTCCGGCGGCCAATCGGGAAAGAGCGGATTGGTTTCGTTGAAATAGCGCACGATGTTGGTCTCGGAATCCTTGCCGAGCAGCGCCCAGATCACCAGCAGCACGAACCACGCAGGCGACAGCAGATAGCTGACAGCCCCATGAAGCAGGTGAAACCGCGAGACCGGGTGCAGACCGGCGGTGCGCAGCAGACGGAGGTGTTGCAGGTTGCCGCGGCACCAGCGCTGGTCACGCAGCACGTAATCGATCAGCGTGCCGGGGGTTTCCTCGAAACTGCCCGAGACACGGGGCAGAAAACGCACCCGCCAACCGGCACGGCGCAAGAGGCCTGCTTCGACAAAATCATGGCTGAGGATCAGTTCTTCGCGCCCCTTGCGCCCTTGCAGATAGGGCAGACCGGCAGAGGCGGCGAAGGCGCGCGTGCGGATGATCGCGTTGTGACCCCAGTAGTTGCCTTCACTGCGGGCCCATTTAGCAAGGCCCTCGGCCAGCAACCAGCCATAGGCGATGTTGGAGAATTGCTGCAACCGGGCGAAAAGCGTCTCCGCGCCGATCAGCATCGGGAAGGTCTGAATCAACCCGGCGCGCGGATCAACGCTCAGCTCATCGGCGAGCCGGTCAATGGCGCGGCCCGTCATCAGGCTGTCGGCGTCCAGCACCACCATGGCCTCATAAGCCGCACCCCAACCGGTGATCCAATCCACTAGGTTGCCGGTTTTTTTGTCGGTGTTGTCAGCGCGGCGGCGGTAATGCACATCCATGTTTTTGGGCGCATTGGCGCGCAGCATGTCGAAGGCCCGCGCCTCATCCGCGGCAATGGCGTCATCGCGCGTGTCAGAGAGCACAAAGAGCGTGTAGTGATGGCGCGTGTCGCGCCGTGCGAGATCATCAAGCATCGCCGTGGCGTTGCCGAAAACATCGCTGGCAACCTCATTATAAATGGGCACCAGCAGGGCCACATCCATCGGTTTGACATCCGCGCGCGGTCGTTGCTGGGCGTTTTCGCGCGCCAGAAGGCCCGCGATGGCCACGCCCACGGTACTGACCGACAGAGTGACCCAGATGAAGGTCATGCCGATCATCGCCAACAGCGCCCATTCCAGACCGGTCATGCCGGTCTCCGCAAGCCAGCCGTAAAGACCGGAGACCAGCAGAGCGGTGCACAGAAGGGCCGGGACAAAGAGTGCCAGCCGCCACAGCAGCGTGCGGCGCGGCGATTGATCCGACAGGTTTTCATGCGCCAACGGCGGGGCGGTCAAGTCCTGCACGCGCATGTTCAGCGGCGCGCGCGGCGGCATACCCGGGGGGGTCGTGTCACTGATATGCGCGCTGAAATCTCTCATCCGGTTGTCCAACGGTAAAGCCACACTTCGCTCAAGGGGGCGCCATCCAGACGCAGTTGCGCCCGGAATTCGATGTAGCGGGCATCCTCGGGCTGAAAGGTAAACGCCAGACGCGGCCCATTGGTTTCAGGATTTCTTTGCACAAGGCCGGGGCTCACGGTTCCGGCGCTGCCCCGCAACACGATATCGAGGCGGGCGAGGTCTTCGGGCACCAGCGCGCCATCCTCGAAATCAATGGCCACGATATTGCCGCCCTCAGGGCGCCCGCCAATGGCCGTGTTCAACACGCGCAAGGGCATATCGGCATTGGGCGCGGGGTCTGCGCCCCAGTCGAGCTGGTAGCTCATCTTGTGGCTGGTCCCGGCGAGGATAGGTTCCGACGGTCGCCAATAGGCCACGATATTGTCGTAAATCTCCAGATCGGCGGGGATTTCGACAAGCGTGACCGAGCCGCGCCCCCAGTCTTCCTGCGGGGTGATCCAGACGGAAGGGCGCGAATGGTAGAGCGCTTCGAGATCGGCATAATCGCGGAAGGCGCGGGGCCGTTGCATCAGGCCAAACCCACGCGGGTTGGTGTCCGCAAAGGCGCTGATCTGCAGGGTCAGCGGGTTGGCCAGCGGACGCCAGATCACTTCGCCTGCGCCGTTGTGAATAAGCAGCCCGTCGCTGTCATGAACCGCCGGGCGGAAGTCATCGAACCGCTGCCGCATGGTTTCGTCAAAAAGAAACATGGATGTCAGGGGGGCGATGCCGACATGGGTCATATCGCTGCGCGCGAAAATCTCTGCCGAGACGGCCATGCGCAGGGTGTCCCCATGGGCAATGTCAAACCGGTAGGCCCCGGTGCAGCTGGGGCTGTCGAGCAGCGCGTGCAGCACCACCGAGCCCGAGCCCGGTTGCGGCGTTTCCAGCCAGAAGGCGGTGAAATCGGGGAATTCCTCACCCATCGGATCACCGGTTTTCAGCGCCAGACCGCGCGCGGACAACCCGTAGGTTTCGCCGGTGCCGATGCCGCGAAAATAGCTCGCGCCCTGAAACACGGCGTATTCCTGAAAGATGCCCGCCTGTTCCAGTTCGGCCCGCAGACGCAGCCCGGAATAGCCAAGCGTCGCGTCGATCTCCACATCCGGGAATTTGTCGGTGGTGTCAAAGACGCCCATGTCAAAAGCCAGAGGGCGCGCGGTTCCGTCCTCGACCACATTGACCTCGACCGCCTGGGGGAAATAAAGCCCCGGCGGGAAGACATCAACGCGCTGGGGTTTGTCGCTGTCTTCCCAAAGCGCGTTGCGGCCATCGAACCAAATCTTGCGATACTGGTCATAGGTCAGATTGCGCCAGCTTTCGGGGATCAGCGGACGGGGCATGTAGTCTTTTTGCGCGAGTTCCATGGCGCGCATCCGCACGGTTTCCGCGTCAAAGGGTTGGGCATCGCCCAGTTGCAACCCTGGTTCTGCGGCAAATCCAGCCGATGGAACGGCGGCCAGCGCCGCCAGCGATTTGAGCACATCACGACGCAGCATCAGCGGTCCACCTTCTTGCGCCAGGGCTGGCTCTTGTACCAGCCCGCGCCGTAAGCTGCGAGCACCAGCACGGCCATACCGGCAAAATTCACGGCAACGACCGTCCATGTATCGCGCCCGATGTTGTCCATCACGAAACCGCTGACTCGGGCGGTGAACATGCTGACGATGAAGACCGCAAGCGATTGCTGCCCGACCTTGAGGATGATCGCGAGGATGTTCTGCCAAAGCCGCGCCAGCATCCCGCTGCCTTCGGCCAGAAGCCGCGCGCCCTTGTCGCCTGCGGCCACCCAGCACAGATAGGCAAGGGCGAGGAAATGCACATAGCGCAGCAGGCCGAAATCGGATTTGGTGATCCAGATGCGGTTGGCAATGCGCCAGTCGCGCGCCCAGTCAAACCCGAATTCACGCACGCCGATGTTGGAGAGCGGAATATTCGCCACAACCAGAAGCGTCGCCAGACCGATCAACAGGGGTGTCACGGGGGGTTTCGGCAACCAGCCCCGCATGAAGGCAAAACCGGTGAAAAAGATCAGCTGCCAACCGAAGGGATTGAAAAACCACTTTCGCTCTGACCAGGGTTCGGCGGGCAGGCCGAGATGATACTCGCCCAACCCGATCTCCGCCAGAATGCGACGCTGGGCAAAAAGCCATACGGCACCGACAAACAGCGCCACCAGTCCCAGATGCACCCGTGACAGCGCCATGATCAAAGGCATCATCACCAGCACGACCATATACATGGGCAGGATGTCGAAATAATTGGGGACATAAGTGAGCGTCAACAGGCCAACAAGCTGAGGTCCAGGTTCTTCAAAGAACTTCCAAAGGTTGAGCGTGCCGATATAGACCTTGTCGTAAGCACCGGTCATGTCGATGGCGGCAAGCAAGGTGGCCACGGCGAAAAAGAGCCCGATGTGCGCCCAATAAACCTGCCAGACCCGGAAACTGACCCGCGCGGTGCCCAGCTTCCAGCCTACCGTGTCATAGGCGCGCCCGAAGGCGATGGCCGAGGCCATGCCCGAACAAAAGACAAAGATTTCCGTGGCATCCGAAAATCCCCAACGGGCCGGAATCCAGGAGGTGAAAAAGTTGCCGGGCGTATGCGCAAACAGGATGATGAACATCGCGATGCCCCGGAAAAAATCCAGACGCAGATCGCGCTGCTTGGACACCGGTGCCGCCTGAGAGGCAGCAACCGTAGCGCTGGGCGCAAGGTGAGAGGGATCGGCAAGTGTCATGGCCGGTCTTTATGCTCTGTGAAAAGATTTGTCATCAGGGGCAACGCGTTACTGTGCGGGAATGCGCCGAGCCTGATCGATGGTGGCAAGGCGTGTGTTGGTGAACCGGTCGCGGCGGCCTGCACGGCGTGCCAGGCGGTCTTGAATGACGGCCTCTGTCTGGTCATAGCGACCTGCGCGCAGACCGGCATCAATGGTGATGCGTTCAAAGACATCACGCTGGGCGTGGCTGCCGCCGATGGACTGCATCGCCGGGCGTGCGGCGATCAAATCCCCGAAGGCGGCGTCATAACGGCCTTCAGCAAAGGCGTTGAGGCCGGAAAGCGCTGCAACACCGGGGTCCGCATAGCGCTGCGGCATCTCGCCGGTGTTCGCGGCGTCTTTGGCAAAACGTTGTGTCATGGCGTCTTTGGCTTCCCCCCTGTCAGCCCCCGTCAATGCCAGCATATAGTGCAAATCTGCGAAAACGACACATCCGTCATCTGTGCGGTTCTGTGCGAGGTCTGCGAGTTCTTCCCAACGCGGGCCGACGTCGATGCCTTCAAGCTCCAGCCGCACCAGCAATGAGGTTGCGTTGGAAATATCGCGGTAGTCATCGGTTTTATCCGCGCGTATTTGGGCGTCGTAAAGGCCCAGGGCCACGTCCATTTCTCCCTGATCCATATGTAGCAGCGCCTTGTGCCACCAGACGTGATAGCGGAAGTTGTTGCAATGATCCCAGGCGTTTACGTGGCTTTCGATCAGTTTGATGCCCATGTCCGGGCGCGCGGTCATGTCGTAAACATGGGTGATGGCATGCAGACCCCATGAATCGTCGGGGGCCAGTAGCAGACCCTCGCGTCCGGCGGCCTCTGCGCGGTCATAATCGCCGGTTTCCTCAAGCGCAAAAGCGTGACATCCCAATGCGAATCCCCGGCAGGCGTGATCGGAACCATGTGCCTCCAGAACTCGCTCGATCGAGCGGCGCATGCCCGCGGCATCTCCCAGAATGAAACGGATGGCGTGGCTGACTTTGGCCGAAAGCGTATCAGCGGGATGGGCATCCAAAGCGCATTCCATGGCGGCAACAGCTCCGGACGGACGCCCGTCGAGCCAGTGCTCCAGCGCCTTGACCCACAGCGCTTCGCGGTGGGTCAGGGAGGTCGCGGCCTGCGCCTCCCGGGCATGCCGTGCCGCCTCATGCGCGACGCTCACCATCTCCGCCCGGCCCAGCATCAGCGAAAACAGCCCGCGCGCGGCATGGCCCATGGCAAAATCAGGATGGCTGGACAGCACCGCGCCCAAATGAGTAGGCGTCGCAGTCCCATGCGCCAGAAAGGCGCGGATCATGCCGTTCCATTCATCCAGAGCCTCTGGCGTGGAAAGCGTAACAGGGCTGTGACAGATATCATACATCATTGGGATCGCGCCTTTTTTATCAAACTGGGAATTGTTTAACGCAATATCGGGGGCCGCGAAGGTTCTGGCGTGCCGTTACACGCCAACGTGAAGTGCCGTGTTGGGATTCTGCCTATGTTTCAGGATTTCGCTCCCGAAACAGGCGAAATAAGGCCGATGGGCGGCGCTTGTTTCAATCCGCTTTGGGTTTGATACCAAACATTTCACGAACCATGCCGGTGTCCTGCCCGAACCGGGGCGGCGGGCGGCGGTAAGTCACGGGCGTGCGGGAGAATTTCAACGGATTGCCCAGCAGGGAAACTGTGCCTTTTGCAGTATCAGCCGTTTCGACGGAGACAACCGCGTTGCGGGCCTCTGCCTGATCTGATGTGAGGGCCTCTTCAACGGTATGAATAGGCCCCGCAGGCACCTTAACGCGATGACAGCGCGCCAGTATCTCGTCGCGTGGCAGGGGGGCTAGCGCCTCGGACAGGATTTCCGTCAGCCGAACGCGATTCTCGATCCGCGCGAGGTTTGTTGTGTAATCGGGATCTGCCGGTAGCTCCCCTAGCCCGAAAGCATCGCAAAACCGCGCAAATTGCGCGTCATTGCCGACGGCCAGCAGGAAGTGCCCCTCTGCGCAGGGGAAGGCATCGTATGGCACGATGTTGGGATGGGCGTTGCCACGCCGTTCCGGCAATTTCCCGGAAGTCAGGAAATTGGTGCCCTCATTGATCAGCCAGGCCATCTGCGCATCGACCAAAGCCAGATCGATATGCTGCCCTTCGCCGGTCGCGTCGCGGTGCCGTAGGGCGGCCAGAATGCCGATGGCCGCATACATGCCGCACATGACATCGGCAATGCCAACGCCTACCTTCATCGGTGGGCCGTCCGGCGCACCCGTCAGGGACATGATCCCGCCATATCCTTGCGCCATCAGATCATAGCCGGGCTGGTCGCGGTTCGGGCCGGTCTGGCCAAATCCGGAGATCGAGCAATAGACCAGTTCCGGATGCGCCTTGAGCAGCGTGGCGTGATCCAGTCCGTATTTGTCCAGCCCGCCGGGTTTGTAGTTTTCGATTACTACATCGGCACGGGCGGCCAGATGCTTCACGGTTTCTTGCCCTTGCTCGGTTGAAAGATCGACCGAAATGGACAGTTTGTTCCGGTTGGCGGCCATGAAATAGGCCGAGAGGTCCGTGCGATTGCCATCCCGGTCCAGGGCATAATTGGGCCCCCAGCCGCGGGTGTCATCGCCGCCGGTCTTGGGGTTTTCGACCTTGATGACCGTGGCCCCGAGATCGCCCAGCAATTGTGTGGCGGTGGGTCCGGCCAGAATGCGGCTGAGATCGAGCACAACCAGTCCGCCCAGTGCGGTGGGGGTGTCAGAGGCGGCCATCGTAGGCCCCCCGGTCAATGACGGCGGCAATCACCGTAAAGGTGTCGGCGTTCATGGCGGTGTTCAAGGCACCTGTGAGCTCTTCGCGGGTGGTCACGGTGTGCCCGGCGCCACCGAAGGCCACGCCCATGGCGGCAAAGTCATGTTTGGCGAAATCCACGCCGCGGTTTTTCATCTGCCGGGAGCGCTGTTTCAGCTCGATCAATGACAAAGAGGCATCGACAAAGACCAGAATGATCGGTTTCAGGCCCAGTTCCGCCGCCGTCGAAAGCTCGCCTGCGACCATCAGGAAGCCCGCATCCCCGCAAAACCCGATGACGGGGCGGTCTGGATCAGCCAATTTGGTCCCCATGGCCAATGGAATGGCACATCCCATGGTGCAAAGGGCGGTGGATTGCGTCAGCCCGCGCGGCTCGTAGCATTGCCACATCTGGCTGAGCAGAATCCGGTGTGCGCCGCTGTCAACGGTCGCCAACGTGTCGCGCGGCAGCACCTGTCGGCATGTATCCATGATGGCCGCAGGACCCCATGTCTCGTCGCTTGGAAAGGCGCTTGCCAGAGCCGCCTTGGTTGCTGCCACCTCGCCATTGGGCCATGTGGCTTGCGGCGTGATCCCGTCGGATATGGCTGCGAGGCTGGCCGTGCAATCGGCGATGAAATTGAGGCTGGACTGGTGCATGTAGTGATGATTTGGCTCGGCCGTAATGTCGATTACCCGTTGTTGCTCTGGGTGCCAGATATTGCGCCAGCCCACCCGCATTTCGATCGGGTCATAGCCGACACAAACGATCAGGTCCGCCTCGTCGATCAAGGGTAGCAAATGCCGGTCCGCCAGCGGTGACAGACCGGCACCCCCGAGGGAGAGGGCATGATCTTCGGGCAGCAGGCCCTTGGCCTTGTAGGTGGTCACAACGGGAACGTTGAAAGTCTCTGCAAATGTGGTCAGGGCGTCACTCGCGCTCTGGTTCATTGCATCCAAACCGGCAATGATTACAGGGCGTTGCGAATTTGCAAACCAGTCGCGGGCAGTTTGCAAATCGACCCCACCCGGCGCGGTGGGTGAGGCCTTTGCGCGTTTGGGCGGGGCTGCGGCTGGCACCGGGCTGTCGGCCACGGTGATTGGCACGTCAATATGAACCGGGCCGGGACGGCCCTCGGTGGCGATGGCGATGGCCTTGTCGGCAATGATGTGCGCGGCACCGGGCACAAGCGAAAAGCTGGCCTTCGTGATAGGTCGGAATACTGCCTGTTGGTCCAACACTTGATGGGTGTAGCTTTGCGCCTCATCGGCATCAACGGCCCCCGCCAACACGATCATCGGCACCCGGTCCTGATGCGCATTGGCCACGGCATTGACCCCGTTCAGCGCGCCGGGACCGACGGTCGCCACCAGAATGCCGGGCGCCCCCGTTCGGTGATAAGCACCCTCGGCCATGAAAGCGGCTGCATTTTCGTGCTTGGCGAGGATAAACCGAATGCCCGCATCTTCAAGCGCGTCGACCAGCGTCAGAACCTCGCCGCCCGGCATGCCAAACGCATAGCGGCAGCCTTCTGCATAGAGCCGCCGTGCCAAGGCATCTGCCGCCCGAATGGTTGTCGCTGTGGGCATGCGCGCCCCTCCTGCCAGAAATTACTCCGCATGGTCATAACCGATGCAGAGCGCAGTGCAATTCACCATTGCGTTCGAAACGTTTCAGCATGAAAAAAAACCGCCTCCGAAAAGGGGCGGCTTTTGATTTGCATTGTCTGAGTAGTCAGCGGCGGCGGTCGCGCCGGGAGGACATCGGCTGGAACGCCACGCCAACATGGGCCTCGCAATAGGGTTTGCCTTGCTGCACCGGCAGGCCGCAGAACCAGAAATCCTCCGTCGCGGGGTCGCCGACGGGCCATTTGCAGGTACGCTCGGTCAATTCCATCAGGGACAGCTTCTTGGCCTTTTTCTCAATCTCGGAGACTTTCGCAAGCGCTTCGGGGCTGATCTCATTGGCCGAGGGTTGAGGGGGCAGGGGTTGACCTGCGGGAATGATCTGCTTGCGCGCAGGCAGCGGCTTGGGGGCCGCATCAGCGGGTGCTTTGGAGGCAGGTTCCGCCGGTTTTGGCGCGGGCTTGGGTTTGGGCTCGGCCTTTGGCGCGGCCTTGGCTTTGGGTTCGGCCTTGGCGGTGGCCGAAGCCGTGGCGCGATTGGACAGGCCCAACCGGTGCACTTTGCCGATCACCGCATTGCGTGTCACACCGCCGAGTTCTTTGGCAATCTGGCTGGCGGATTGTCCTTCACCCCACATCTTTTTGAGCAGTTCCACGCGATCGTCAGTCCACGACATCAGCCATTCCCTAATTTAAAAGCGGCCCCGCTGTCTGAGGACCGCCCTGTCAATTTCGTCAGCGCCCTATTTTAATCACTAAGGGCGGAGTTACAAGCGGTGAACGCCCTATCATGACGTTGTGTTTTTCGCACGCTGTCGTAGCCGCGCCTCGCGCCAGGCCAGCAATACGCCGCCTGACAGGATGATGCCAGCGCCTGTGAGCGTCACGACATCCGGAATCTGATCGAAAAACGCGATGTCATAGAGCGTGGCAAAGATCAGCGTGCCGTAGCTGAAAGGGGCGACAAAGCTGGCATCCGCCCGTGCCATGGCATTGACGAAACAGGCCTGCGCCATCGCCATACAGAGGCCCAGTGCCACGAGCATGGCCCATTGTGCGGGCGTTGGCATTTGCCATACGCCAAGCACGGCGACGGAGGCAATCATCACGCCCAGAAAGTTGTTGATCAGCAAGACCTGAATGGGCAGCTCCCGACCCGAGAGTTTCTTGATGAAGATGATCTCGAACCCCATGATCAGGGCCGCAGCAAGGGCCAGAAGGCTGGCAATCTGAAAACTTTCCGGCGTCGGGCGCAAGAGGATCAAGGCACCGGCGAAGGCAATGGTTGCGGCAGACCAGCGAATGCGTCCGACCTTTTCGCCCAGCAGGGGGATCGCGAGGATCATCCCAAACACCGGGTTGAGAAAGACGATCGCCGTGGCATCGGCAAGCGGAATGAAGGTCACCGCGGCGAACATTAGCGTGACCCCACCCCAGCCAAAGAAGGTGCGCGCAAAATGCAGCCCCCAACTGGGTCGTGTCAGTGTCGGGCGCATCACCGCGACAGCCGCCGAAATACCCAGCAAGGCAAAGACAAACCGGCCGTGACTGACCTGCAAAGGGTGCAGCGCAGGGCCCAATGTCTGCCCGCCCAATGCCTTGGCAAAAAGCGTAGTGGCCGCAATGAAGGCGGTGGCGGTCACCATCAGCAGAACCGCCAGCCCGGGATTATGCGCTTTGGGTTGGAACATGCTGTTGGCTATGACCGGATTGAAGGGGGCCCGCAAGTGGTCAAAAACCACTTTGCAAATCGCGCCCACTGGTCTATTGCGCTCTCATGATCACGCATATGCATATCTCTTTCCGACGACGCACAAGCGCTTAATCCCGCTTCCCGTGATCCTGCGCCAATTGTGCGCATTAAACCCCTTCCAAAACATATTGACCTGTCTGCCAGCCTCATGCACTTTCCGTGCTCTTGCCGCAGACCCCCGATAAGGACGATCCGATGATCCCGACCCTTCTGCCCACCTATGCCCGCGCACCGCTCAGCTTTGTCAAAGGCGAAGGCACTTGGCTGATCGAGGCGGATGGGCGACGTTTCCTGGATCTTGCAGCAGGCATTGCCGTGACCGCGCTGGGGCACGCGCATCCGGCGCTGGTCAAGGCGCTGACCGATCAGGCGGGCGCACTGTGGCATACCTCCAATCTTTACCAAATCCCGCAACAGCAGGCCTTGGCCGACAAGCTGACCGAGCACACATTTGCCGATACGGTGTTTTTCACCAATTCCGGCACGGAAGCCTGCGAGTTGGCCGTAAAAATGGCGCGTAAATACTGGACAGAAAAAGGTCAGCCCGAAAAATCCGAAATCATCGCGTTCAACGGGTCTTTTCACGGGCGGTCCTCGGCGGGCATTGCGGCTGCGGGCTCCGAGAAGATGACCAAGGGGTTCGGGCCGCTTCTGCCCGGGTTCACGCACCTTGCATTTGGCGATCACGAGGCGCTGACGGCGGCGATATCGGATTCCACGGGGGCCATCATTATTGAGCCCGTGCAGGGGGAGGGCGGTATTCGCCCGGTGCCGGATCAATGCCTCAAAGGTCTGCGCGATCTATGTGATGAAAACGGTATCCTGCTGATTTTTGATGAAGTGCAATGCGGTGTGGGACGGACGGGCAAGCTTTTTGCCCATGAATGGTCCGGGATCACGCCCGACATCATGATGGTGGCCAAGGGCATCGGCGGTGGGTTTCCCATCGGCGCGGTGCTGGCCACCGAAGAGGCTGCCAGCGGAATGACGCTGGGCACGCATGGCTCGACCTATGGCGGCAACCCGCTGGGTTGTGCCGTGGGCTGCGCGGTCATGGATCACGTGACCGATCCGGATTTTCTGGCCGAGGTGAATCGCAAGGCGGGCCTGCTGCGTCAAAAGCTCGAAGGGCTGATTGCCGCGCATCCTGATGTCTTCGAAGAAGTGCGTGGGTCGGGCCTGATGCTGGGCATCAAATGCAAGGCAACAAATACAGATGTGGTGCAGGCCGGCTACAAGGAAAGGGTCCTGACCGTCCCGGCTGCGGATAATGTCATCCGGTTGCTGCCGCCGCTCACCATCGAGGAGGCGGAAATTGCCGAAGCCGTTGAGCGACTGGATGCTGCTGCAACGGCGC
This sequence comes from Roseobacter sp. EG26, assembly GCF_049830555.1. Lineage (NCBI taxonomy): Bacteria > Pseudomonadati > Pseudomonadota > Alphaproteobacteria > Rhodobacterales > Roseobacteraceae > Roseobacter > Roseobacter sp. EG26. Next base: position 35,981 of record NZ_JBNBLH010000004.1, on the reverse strand, counting down.
TGACAGCCGCCTGATCCTTTGTTTTGAGCGTTTAGGCCTCTTTCAATCCAAAAAAGAAATATGACATGAATCACTTCCTCGACATTCACCTCACGGATCCCTCCGATCTGCGGCAGATTATCGATAACGCAGCTGCGATGAAAACGGCGCGCGCGGGCCGCCCGCGCGGCGCCTTGGATGACGACCAGCCGCTCAAGGATCGCATGGTCGCGCTGATCTTCGAAAAACCATCCACCCGGACGCGCGTTTCCTTTGATGTGGGTGTACGGCAGATGGGCGGGCAAACCATGGTGTTGTCCGGGTCAGACATGCAGTTGGGGCATGGTGAAACCATCGCCGATACCGCCCGCGTGCTTAGCCGCTATGTCGATCTCATCATGATCCGCACCTTCGACGAGGCGGTACTGACCGAAATGGCGGAATTTGCCTCCGTACCCGTGGTCAACGGGCTGACCGACCGGACCCATCCCTGCCAGATCATGGCTGACGTGCAAACCTTTGAGGAACACAGGGGCCCGATCAAGGGCAAGAAGGTCGTCTGGTCGGGCGATGGTAATAACGTCTGTGCGTCCTTCCTGCATGCGGCGGGCCAGTTCGGGTTCGATCTGACCTTTACCGGGCCGCCGACCTTGGACCCCGAGCGGGAATTCGTTGATCTTGCGCGCTCCAAAGGGGTCAAAGTCGAGATTGAGCGTGACCCGGCCAAGGCGGTCGCAGGCGCTGATCTGGTGGTGACCGATACATGGGTTTCCATGCATGATGCACAATCGGCCAAGGAGCGGCGGCATAACCAGCTGCGCCCCTACCGTGTCGATAGTGCATTGATGTCAAGGGCAAAATCGGACGCGCTTTTTATGCATTGCCTGCCTGCGCATCGCGATGATGAGGTCACGTCTGAGGTCATGGACGGTCCGAATTCGGTGATTTTTGACGAGGCCGAAAACAGGCTTCATGCACAAAAGGCAATCCTGCGCTGGTGTTTGCAGGTCTGAGCCCTGTTCAGAACGCCTGCAAGATCGCTTTGAGGGCCGGTTCGCGGACCTGCTGCGCCGCTTCATCCCGAGAGAACCACCGGCGTTTGCGCTGGTGATCTTCGGGGTAAGCATCGGCGAGGCTCTCGACCTGTGCGATATAGACCTGCGTCTTGATGGAAGCCACCTTTCCGCCCGCCAGTTTTTTGTGGGTGTCATAGTGCCCGACTGGCGCTGATCGCACGTAGGCCGTTCTGACGCCCGCTTCTTCCCAGGCTTCCTGAAGGGCTGCGTCCGGATCTTCAAGGCCATCGATGGGCCAGCCCTTGGGGAGGATCCAACGGCCGGAACCACGGCTTGTCACCAGCAAGATTCGTTTGCCCGTATCCGTGTTGCGATAACAAAGTGCGGCGACCTGTCGTTGCTGAAAAGGCGGAGGGGTAAGCTCGGGACGTTTCTTTTGCAAAAATTCCGTGATGAGCATGACCTTGCCTTCCTCAATCCGTTTTTACATCTCAGGGTGGCTGCTCCTGCACGTCTCTCCGGGTTGCCGGGGCGCGCGGGCGACCTGTCACCTTCTGCCCCGCCAACCTCTCAGCAAAATTACAATTTTCGGTAAACACGATTGTGGTTCAGGCGGTTATCCGCCGACCTTCAGGCCCCAGGGCGGGCGCGGGTCATTTACGACGTTTCGCGCGCAGGGTGGGGTCGGCGACGGTGGGGTCTTCCGGCCAGGGATGTTTGGGGTAGCGACCGCGCATGTCCTTGCGCACATCTGCATAAGAAGAGGCCCAGAACCCCGGGATATCTTCAGTCACCTGCACCGGGCGCTGGGCGGGAGAGAGCAGGGTCACCTGAACCGGTGTTCCGGCAACAGTCGGATGGCGGGTCACACCGAACATCTCCTGCAGGCGCAGGGCGATGCGGGGCTGCGCGCCCGCATAGTCAATCGGCACCTTGCGACCCAACGGCGTGGTGAAATGAGGCGGCACGGCTTTGTCCAGCATCTGTTGCTGGTCCCATGTCAGACGGGCTTGCAAAGCGGGCAGAAGGTCAAAGCGTTTCCAGTCCTGCGTTGTCTTGATGCCGTGCAGATGTGGCGGCAGCCAGTCTTCCAGCGTGGCCAGCAGGGCGGCGTCTGAAAACTCCGGGAAATCGGGCGTATTCTGTCGCATCAGTTGCGCGCGGGCCAGAAACCGTTGTGCTTTCGGGTCGGGTTGCAGCCCCAATTGCCGGACGCCGGTCAGCATGGCGTTGGCAATTTCGTCGGCGGGCGCATCGCGCCAGATCCTGTCGTCCAAAACGAGCGCGCCGAAACGTTCCTGCTGACGGGTTAGTACCCGGCCATCGCGGCGCGACCATTCACAGACGTCATGCCATCCGATCTGATCCGCAAATGCTTCACGCAGCTCAGAGACATGCAGGGCGACGGCCTGACGGATGCGCGCCTCGCGCGGGTCGCCGTCAAGGTCGGTTGCGACGAGAAATTGCGTGGCGGCCAGGGGGTCAGCCTCTGGCATCACGGCCCCTTTGCCGCCCGACAGAATAAACCGTGGCGCCTCGCCCGGACGCCGCTGCCCAATGCGATCAGGATAAGCGAGAGCGGCCAAAACCGCGGTGGCGTTCGGACCAGTGCCTTTATGAGAGGCGGCCAATCTCTTGGCTTCTTCATGGACACGTGCGAGGGTCGGTTTGTGAAGTTCCCAGGGGTGATTGTCCTGAAATCGGCGTGGGTCTTTGGCAGCCTCCAGACGCAACGCCAGATCTGTGGGTGCATTTCGTAAAATATCGCGTTCGGATAATAATGCGGCCAGTAATGGCGCATTAGCACCACCTCTTGCAACCATATGTGCAAGTCTTGGATGCAGCGGAAGTCGTGAAATCTGCTTTCCGTGGCAGGTAATGCGACCTTTTTCATCCAGTGCGCCCAGCATGCGCAACACGGTTTGCGCCTCCCCAAAGCGCCCTGCGTGGGGCGGGGTGACAAACTGCATCTGATCGGCAGTGCTGCCCCACATCGCCAATTCCAGCGCCAGCCCGGTCAGATCTCCGACCTCGATTTCTGCAGGGGGATGGCTGGCAAGCGCGCCCTCTTCTCCCTTGGTCCAGAGCTTGTAACAATGACCGGGTGCAACCCGCCCCGCACGTCCCGCCCGCTGGGTGGCTTCGGCACGTGTGACGCGGGTGGTGATCAGGCGCGACATGCCGGAGGCCGGATCAAATTCAGCCCGGCGCGCGCGGCCTGCGTCGACCACGATACGGATGCCTTCGATGGTCAGTGATGTCTCCGCAATCGCTGTGGCCAGAACCACCTTGCGCCCCGATGCGGCAGGCGCAATCGCCGCGCGCTGATCCTTGAACGCCATCGCCCCAAAAAGCGGATGCAGACTTGTGCCAGATGGCAGACGTGGTCGCAGAGCGGCTTCGGTCCGGCGGATTTCACCTTCACCGGGCAGAAAGACCAGCGCACTGCCCTCATGTTCCTCTAGCGCCTTGAGGGTCAGATCAGCCACCGCTTGCTCCAGCTTTTGGGTTTTGGCGACGGGGCGCGACAGCCAGTGGGGCGTCACCTCAAAGGCGCGGCCCAGTGACGTGACAATGGGCGCTTGCATCAGCTCGGCGATGGGGTCGGCATCCAAGGTGGCCGACATGGCTATGAGCAAAAGATCCTCGCGCAGAGCGCCCGCGATATCGAGACAGAGGGCCAGCCCGAGATCGGCATTCAGGGAACGTTCGTGAAATTCGTCAAAGATCACCACACCGACACCCGGCAGATCGGGCTGCGATTGGATCATCCGGGTCAGAATGCCTTCGGTGACCACCTCGATGCGCGTGGATTTGGAAACCTTGGTGGTGCCGCGAATGCGGTAGCCCACCGTTTGCCCGAGTTTTTCCCCCAGGGTTGCCGCCATGCGTTCGGCTGCGGCACGGGCTGCGAGGCGGCGCGGTTCCAGCATGAGAATACGGCCCCGGGTCAGGCCGGCACTGAGCACCGCAAGTGGCACGCGTGTGGTTTTGCCCGCGCCGGGGGGGGCCTGCAGGACCAGTCTGCGCGACGCGCGCAGGGCCGCGATGACCTCAGGCAACACAGGATCGATGGGAAGGGAGACATCCATGGCCCGTGCTTAGCGAATTGCATGGCCCGCGCCAAGCACTGGACAAATGCGGGCATGTGCCTGAAAACCGGCTGAAAGAAGGGGAGCAGAACGTATGGACATCGCCGATCTGGCTGCACGGGTGGGACAGGGCGAACGCCGTGCGCTGGCGCGGGCGATCACGCTGGTGGAAAGTGCGCGGGCAGATCATCGGGCGCAGGCTGCGGAGATGCTGGAGGCGCTGCCGAAAGACCGTCAGGCGTTACGCATCGGCCTTTCCGGCACGCCCGGCGTGGGTAAATCCACCTTTATCGAGAGCTTCGGAATGATGCTGGTGGAAAAGGGCCTGAAGGTAGCAGTGCTGGCGGTCGATCCCTCTTCTACCCGTTCCGGCGGCTCCATTCTGGGGGACAAGACACGGATGGATCGCCTGTCTCGTGCGCTCGGGGCCTTCATCCGCCCATCGCCAAGCCAGACCCATCTGGGCGGTGTGGCGCGCCGGTCTCGCGAAGCGGTCGCCTTATGCGAAGGCGCAGGTTTCGACGTCATCCTGATCGAGACAGTCGGCGTCGGTCAGTCCGAAACCGTTGTGGCGCAGATGGCGGATATCTTCCTGTTGCTGCTGGCCCCGGCGGGCGGGGATGAGCTGCAAGGGGTCAAACGCGGGATCATGGAGATTGCTGACATTATCCTGATCAACAAGGCGGATGGCGACCTCAAACCCGCCGCGACCCGCACCTGCGCAGATTACGCCGGTGCGCTCAGGCTGTTGCGCAAACGTCCGCAGGATCCGAAAGGCTATCCCAAGGCGATGATGGTGTCTGCCTTGCAGGAGAATGGGTTGGCGGATGTCTGGGCTGATCTCAATACCTTGATCGATTGGCGGAAGGACAACGGTTTCTGGGAAGCAACGCGTGCCGATCAGGCCCGGTATTGGTTTGAACAGGAAGTGAAAAATGCGTTGCTGTCACAACTAGAAACCCCTCAGGCGCGCGCCTTGCTGTCAACGCTGAGCCGTCAGGTTGCCGCTGGTGATATGGCCCCGGCAGCGGCGGCAGCGCAGTTTCTGCAGGGGCTGTCCCAAGGGGATGCGGCAAATCGGTGAAATCGCATGCCCTTTGGGTTGACCAGCCCCGCGATTCCCACTAAAGCGCGGAGACGAAATTCAGGGGCGTGGCCTGAGGCTGCCCCCTTTTGTCGTTTACCGGACCGCCGGTGCGACCTGAGACAAAAAGGATGACCCCATGTCGCGCGTTTGCGAATTGACCGGAAAAGGCCCGATGACTGGCAACAACGTCAGCCATGCCAACAATAAAACCCGCCGGCGCTTCCTGCCGAACCTTAATGATGTGTCCCTGCAATCCGAAGCACTGGGCCGCGCTTTCAAATTCCGCATTTCCGCCGCTGCCTTGCGCACGGTCGATCACCGCGGCGGTTTGGACAAGTTCCTTGCAAAAGCCAAGGACAGTGAACTGTCGGCGAATGCTCTGAAGGTCAAGAAAGCGATCGCGAAAGCCTCCGACACGGCCGACGCGCTCAGCTAAACTTTTCTGAAAATGCAAGAATACTGCCCTGCCTGCCTTCAGGTGGGGTTTTTCTTTTTTGAGGTGCCTATCCGGCAAGAATTTCATCAACCCAAATGGGTAGCGTCTGTGTTGCAGGGCCGATCCGAAGATCGTCGAACTGGCTACCGACCTGCGACGGTTCGAGATTGAATTCGACCGTTTGCGCCCCGTGGCGTCTGGCCTCGGCCACAAATCCCGCTGCTGGATAGACGTTTCCGGATGTGCCGATGCTTGCGAAGAGATCCGCCCCGGCAAGATGGTCAAAGATTTCGTCCATGTCGTAGGGCATTTCACCAAACCAGACGATGTCTGGCCGGGCCGTCGGTTTTTCGCAGCTTGGGCAAGGATCGCCCGGCGCCATCACCATGGGCGCAGGCCAGCGATGGTCACAGGCGGCACAAAGTGCGCCCGATAATGCCCCATGCATGTGCATGACACGCGCCATGCCCGCCCGTTCATGCAGGTCATCGACGTTCTGGGTGATCAGCACGACGTCGCCTGCGAATTCGGCCTCCAGTTTCGCCAGGGCCAGGTGACCAGCATTGGGTGCGGCCTCCGCCGCCTGCGCGCGACGAGCATTGTAAAAGTCAACCACCAGCTTGGGATTGCGGGCAAAGCCTTCAGGCGTTGCGACGTCCTCGATCCTGTGCTGCGCCCAAAGCCCGCCTTCGGCCCGGAACGTCCCCAGACCGCTTTCCGCGGATATCCCGGCACCGGTGAGGATCACGATCTTTTTCATGGGCAGGCCCTTTGTAGTCTCGTTCGCTTTCATGCCGCGCCGGGCGGATGATGTCAAAGTGGATGGGTGTCAGGAGCGCAAGATGCGCAGCTGATCCCTCAGAAAGGGCAGTTCGGTCAAAGCCGGGTCAATCATCTGCGTACCAATCAGCTGACGCATGGTCGCCGCGATATTTCTGGGCACATCATCGGCCCAATCGTCGCTCGCAAAGAGCGATATGCGTCGCGAAAAGGGGGCATATGGCAGCGGGTGCGCTGTGATGTTTTCGTGAAAACGGTGGGCGCGCATATAGCCAAGCGGGGTCGTGATCGTCCAACCAATCTTGCGGGCGACCATGGCCATGAGCGCCAGATGACTGCCGATTTCAAACCGTTTGGGGTGATCTTCGATATGGGGGCCCAGATGATCCTCAATCTGTTGTCGGATCAGCTGATCTGCGTCGTAACGCAGAAACGGCAGGCCCCGAGGGTCGGGAAGGGTGTCGGCGTCAACCTGCGCGCCACGGGGCACAACCAACATGAACGGATCCTGCGCCAGCGGGTATTCCACAACATTGTCCAGCGCGCGCCCGGTGTGGGCAGAAATCGCAAGGTGCAGCCGCTTTTCGGCGATCGCATCGGTCAGATCGTTGCTGGAGGCGGTGATCATTCGGAATTGGCAGCCCGTCAGGCTATCCGCGAGAATGGTGGTGAGCCGAGGGGTCAGGTTGTCGTCGAAATCATCAATGATACCAATACTCAAGGACCTGACATGCGCCAGATCCATGACCGTCAGCTCACTTTGCGCCAGACGCAGTTCCGCCAGCGCTGCCTCGGCACGCGCCAGAAAAAGCGTGCCGGCAGGGGTCAATTGCATGGGTCGACGTCCGTGATCCACCAGATCGGTTTCGAGCGCCGTTTCGAGGTTTCGCAACTGCTGGCTGACCGCGGGTTGACTGAGACCGGTCTGCTCAGCCGCCTGCGCCACCGACCCCGACGCCGCCAGGGCCTCAAAGACTTCAAGGCCGCGTAACGTGATCCCTTTCATCATCGTAACATGCTCCCCGCAGTTTTGGTTTTTTCAAGGTAATCCAGGAATGCTTGGATGAATATAGCGGTTTCGAGACATATAGATGAAGAAATTGCAAATCTGTGGTGGGCGGCAGGAAGCTCTTGCGGGCGCTTCTGTTTTTCAACACGATGGCCAAAAATACACCGGAGTCAGGGATGAAAGTTGCGACCGCCGCCTACCAGATGGATTTCCTGACCTCTTGGGCACAATACGAAGACAAGCTTGATACCTGGGTCGGGCAGGCGGCCCGTGCGGGCGCGGATCTCGCGGTTTTTCCCGAATACGGGGCGATGGAACTGGCCACGCTTGCAGGGCGTGACGTCGCCGCCGATCTGGAACAATCGCTTTTCGCCGTGTCGAACCGGCTGGCCGATGCGGATGCCCTGCACCAGAAACTGGCGGCATCGCATGGGCTGCATATTCTGGCAGCTTCCGGTCCGGCAGCCACGCAAACCAGACCGGTGAACCGCGCAAGGCTCTTTACCCCGGGTGGTCAGAAAGGCGTTCAGGACAAGCAGATCATGACGCGTTTTGAGCGGGACGTGTGGCGCATCCAGGGCGGTGGCCCCTTGCAGATTTTCGATACGGATCTGGGCAAAATCGGCGTCCTCATCTGTTATGACGCCGAATTTCCACTGTTGGGTCGCGCACTCGCTGACTGCGATCTCTTACTGGTGCCATCCTGCACAGAGCAGCTCTCAGGCTATTGGCGGGTCCGAATTGGGGCCATGGCCCGCGCGCTAGAGACGCAATGCGTGGCCATCATGTCATCGCTTGTGGGAGAGGCGTCCTGGTCCGAAGCGGTCAACATTACAACCGGCACCGGTGGTGTGTTCGGCCCACCGGATGTTGGGTTTCCACCGGATGGAATCATTGCCTTGGGCGAGATTGGATCACCGGGATGGACCTTTGCAGAAATTGACCTAGCCTCCATCGCCAATGTGCGCACGGATGGCAGGGTCCTGGGCCGCCGACACTGGACTGAGCAAAAAGGCCGTGAAAACGCGGCCCCAATTGTGAACATGCGTTGAATCCCCCTTGAAAAACCCCCGGAATGCGCGCATTTAAGCGGCGTCCGCAAAATGGCGGGCGTGCAATCAAGGAGAAACCATGGCCAAGGAAGATACGCTCGAATTCCCCGGTGTCGTGAAGGAACTCCTGCCGAATGCGACATTCCGGGTCGAGCTTGAAAACGGCCATGAGATTATCGCCCATACGGCAGGCAAGATGCGCAAGAACCGCATCCGTGTTCTGGCTGGCGACAAGGTGCAGGTCGAGATGACCCCCTATGATCTGACCAAGGGTCGGATCAACTACCGCTTCAAATAAGCCCTTGTTTATTCTGGGGTCCGGATCGCCGCGCCGCAAGGAATTGCTGGCGCAAATCGGCGTTGTGCCGGACGCTGTTCGCGCGCCGGACATTGATGAAGACCCGTTGAAAGGCGAGTTGCCACGTCCTTATTGTGTGCGTATTGCGCGCGAAAAGGTTGAGGCGGTGACGGCTGATGCGCACGACATTGTGCTATGCGCGGATACGACAGTTGCGCTGGGTCGGCGCATTCTGGGCAAACCGCGAGACCGGGATGAAGCGGCGGGTTTTCTGAAGCTGCTGTCGGGGCGGCGGCACCGTGTCATCACAGCGGTAGCCGTTCGTTTGGGTGCGAGTGTCTGGCAGAAAGATGTGGTGAGCACCGTGCGGATGAAATCCCTCTCGTTGCCAGAGTTGAACGGGTATCTCGACACCGAGGATTGGCGCGGCAAAGCGGGTGGCTATGGCATTCAGGGGCCCGCAGGCGCATTAATCCCCTGGATCAGCGGATCATTCACCGGCATTGTCGGCTTGCCACTGGCTGAAACCGCAAACCTTTTGCGCGCGGCAGGGCTGTCTGGGGTTGAGGCTGGCGGATGAAAGGGCGTAGCATCATTCTGGATCACTATGAGGGCCGCGAAGCCGCTGCCCTGATGGTCGATGGACGTCTGGAAGATTTTCTGATTGGCGCAGACGCGCCCGCCCCGGGAACGATCTACCGTGCGATTGCCGACCGTCCGGTCAAAGGGCAGGGCGGGATGTTCCTTAAAACACCCGACGGACCTGCGTTCCTGCGACAGGTCAAGGGGCTCTCCCCCGGGCAATCGCTGCTGGTGCAGGTGACAGGATATGCCGAGCCCGGCAAAGCTTTGCCTGTCACGCAGAAGCTCTTGTTCAAAAGCCGCTATGCGATCGTGACGCCCGGCGCGCCCGGCATCAATATCAGCCGTTCCATCAAGGATGAGGATGAACGCGACCGGCTTCTCGAAATCGCGCATGACACCTTTCCGGGCAGCCAAACAGGGCTGATCCTGAGGTCTTGCTGTATGGGTGCTGACACCGACGCGATTGCTGACGATATTTCACAGATGGCTGATCTGGCCCAGCGTGTCCTTTCAGATCAGAGCCAAGATATGGATGTTCTGGCCGAAGGCGATGGGCCCCATCTTCTGGCTTGGCGCGATTGGGTCGAACCGGCTGAGGTAGTGACCGAACCCGGGAGTTTTGATGTCCATGGCATTCTTGAGGAACTGGATTTGGTGCGTCGTGCGCGGGTCTCGCTGGAAGCCGGCGCGCATCTGTTCGTGGAGCCGACACGCGCCTTGGTAGCGGTCGATGTAAACACAGGGGCCGATGCGTCGCTGGCGGCAGGCATCAAGGCGAATATGGCCTGCGCCAAGGCCTTGCCCCGCGCGCTGCGTCTCAAGGGTTTGGGCGGGCAAATCGTGCTCGACCTTGCCCCCATGCCGAAAAAGGACCGGCGCGCGTTTGAGACCGCGCTGCGTCAGAACTTCAAACAGGATGATGTTGAAACCGCTTTGGTCGGCTGGACGCCGCTGGGTCACTACGAACTCCAACGCAAGCGCGCACGGTTGCCCCTGCAGGAGCTGTTGGGATGAGTTGTCCTATCTGCGGCAAGAAAACACAGATCGAGTTCCGGCCATTTTGCTGCAAGCGCTGCGCTGACCGGGACCTCGCCCGCTGGTTCAATGGCAGCTATGCTGTCCCGTCAGTTGACGCCGACGACGCCGATGACATCGAAAACGCAATGGAAGAAGCCGCGCGAAATCCGGCAAAACCGCACTAGAATGAACCGGGAATCGTCGACGTATTGAGCCGGGTCGAAGGACCGTTCCTTGGTAAGTTTTGAATGGGCAGATCGGGCGATTGACGCAGGATCGTTCCCGGATTTCAATCTGGCCGCGTGTCGGATAAATTTCGTCACTAGAGCCACTAAGGTTTCACCAATGTGGAAATCCTCAGGCATTTGCAATTCTTGCAAAAAAGGCACTGGACAGCCCTTCGGCAAACTCATAGAAACCGCCCACCCAGTCATTCAATTGACAACCCATGCCCGGGTAGCTCAGGGGTAGAGCAGTGGATTGAAAATCCTCGTGTCGGTGGTTCGATTCCGCCCCCGGGCACCACTTTACATAAAAAAGATATTTAATTTCAGCGTATTACTGGAAGTCCATGCGATCCTGTCCACCTCTCAGTCCACCCGTTCTCGGTCGATGTGCTCATCTGATTGGCAGATAGCTTGTTGCTAGGGTTTTCAGCCAAGGGCGTATCGTGCAATTTGTGGACTATTACAGAAAAGGTTGAATGAACGAAAATTGGGAACCAGACCGTACGACTTTCATAAACTTCACTCAGAGACTGAATTTGAAGATCTGGTTGCGCTAGTCGCTCGCAAACTGATTGGTCACGTCATTGAGTTCAAACAGGGTCCAGATGAAGGACGTGATGCACGGTTTGTGGGTAAAGCTTTGGACTGGCCAAATGAAATCGGCCTACAGGGAAAGTTTGTTCTCCAAGCGAAACACACACGCAGCGACACGGCCATTTGCAGCGCAAGTGATTTTAGAACGCTTGTTCGAGGAGAGTATCCAAAAATCCAAAAGCTCGTAGGAGATGGTGATTGTGAATACTACTTGTTTTTCACCTCTTGGCAGCTTCCAGCTTCCGTGGATCGAGAGTTAATCCGAGAAATCGAGACGGAGCTTGGGGTCAAGAAAGCAGATATCCTCGCCTACGAAACGCTCGAGCGAATTGTCGATGAGCATCCAGAAATTCAAAATTGGGTTTACGAACATACTGAAGCCTCACGGGCAAGAAGCACGCAACGTTGGGGAAGGCTCGTTGCACTCCTTCGCGAACAAGATGCGCTAACGCGAAACGTCGTAGGATTTATGAACGACGCCTTCATCGGTGCAAACCAAGCAGCGAATGACCTAGTTTCCCCGCAATTCAGGGTGTTTGAAGGCTCCGAGCAAACTGGTGAAGCGATCGACTTCAATGGTCTGGTCGAACGACTAGGCAGAACACAAACGCCCATAGTGGTTGAGGGCCCTGTTGGTGCCGGAAAAAGCACCGCTGCCAAAATGCTTGTCCAAGCCCGAATACCGGACGGAGATCAGATTGTAGACAACTACGATCAAAGCAACCAATGGCTTCCGTTATTTATCACTGGCAAAACTGTTCAGCAAAGCTGGGACAACTTCATTAACCTGTTGGACCGCGCAACCAACGAAACGGATCACAGGAACTGGTGCGTAATCATTGATGGTTTAGATGAGATTGATAGTGCTGTTCTCAGATTGCGTTTGACCGACTATGCCTTTTCTAACCTTCACCCAAAGAAAGCAGAGCTTGGCTTCGTGTTCTTCACGCGACCAGGCGTCGTCGATGTACCAGTAAGTCAGCCTGCTACCATCCTTCAAATCGAAGGTTTTGATCGAACGAGGCAACTTCAAACCGCTCAATTGTTTTCGGAAGGGGAGCAACAGGCAGAGGACTTGCTAGCATCTCTTGAGAAGTCGCTGGCCAATGAGATGCTTGAACGGCCTCTGTTCCTTGCCTTGGCGTTCTATCTGGTGACGGAAGGGTATGGTGACTTCAATTCAAGATATGTGCTCTTAGACTTCTTCGTTGATGACGTTGTGAAGAGAGCTTCGGCCAAGGCTGGCTATGCAGAGATAGATCTGTTGCGTGAGCTTTCAGAGCTAGCGCTCGGCACAGATCAATCTGTGCGCCTAATACCGTTGAGGGGAGCAGATGCTGTCAATGCTGCGAACGAGAGACAGCAGGCTTTGACCGCTTCCGGTTTAATAAAGCGGTTCAAGTCTTCAAATCAGTTCACTCATGAAATCTTCGCAAGCTTCTTCAAGGCAAAGCACTTGGCAGAGAAGTTTCAACCCGGTCGAAGAGTTTGGGAAGAAATCGATCCTTTCCACTGGGGGTGGGAGACCATCTCGTTACTTTGTGAGTGCTGGGATGCTCGCGATGAAAAGTTAGCTGAGTGCCTTAAATCGCTATCGCGCCTCTCCGGTGAAGGATTTGAACGAGCGATGGAATTGGCAAGCACTTGTCACAACATAGACGATCAAACCTGCTACGATTTTGTGGCTCAGATATTTGGCGACTATAGCGAAAGCGGTGTCGTTCCAGTAGCGGAACCAACGCTTTCAAAATTAGCAGCACGTTCAGAGCGAGCGCGGCAATACCTAATTTATATGGCTAGGGGAGTAGAGGGCGCGGTTTTCGAAGGTCGAGTATTGTCTGCCCGCTGCATTAGGTACTTCGACAGAGATCAGTCGCTCAATCTTCTGAGTGAGATTGCTGCAGACGAACACTCCTATTGGAATGATCGCCTCTCGGCTGCCAAAGAACTCAACGAGTTGGGTGCAATCGCTGAAGCACTAGAGGCATTTCGTCTGATTTCATTCGAAGCTGATGAATTTCAGGGACGCTTCGAAGGGGCGGTTTTCGCTCTGGAATTGACTGGCACAGAGGATGACAAATCTCGGCTAAAGGACGTAATCGCCGAATACAAAGCCGGGGAAGATGCCTACGACGATACACTTGGCAGAGCGGTAAAACTTGGGTTTGGAGAGTTCGCAATTCCTTTGATCCGAACACCGATAGAAAAGGGTCTGTCGGACGGTTGGAAAAAATCGCATACCGGTTGGCTGGACCTCGGTTCGGCGCTGTGGAGCTGTGAAACGCTTGCTTCGATTGAATTGGCAGAAGAAGCGTTGAGGTACTATCTCCAAATGTTCGATCTGGAGGAGGTGGGATCTCGCACTATGGCGGACATCTTGTCTTCTATGGAGACGGCTGGCTTCAAAAAAGAAGTGGAAGACTTACTTAAATCGCCTGAAAACCTGACAAAGCTCAGGCAAAAGCCGGACTGGTTCACCATTGATTTTTTGAAGGTGCATAACCTTTCCGAACACTCGGTCGAAGACACCTTGAGCTCGCTAAAAGCGAGCATTTCTGATCGTCATGAACTGCACGCTTGTTTAGGTTATACAGATCGTTTGATCGCCGACGGACGGCGCGACGACGTCTTGCAAATACTACGATCAATTTCGGCCCAAAAGCTTCTGCCGACGCACTACGAAATTCAAGCGCGTTGCGGCGAAAGGAAGCTAGCCAGGGAAAGCCTGCTCAAGGGCTTTCGGACATGGACCGCTGATGACAAAATGTGGTCTGCGAGAGTGCTCGAACGTATCGGTTTTGCTGATGACGCGATCCAAATTCTACTGTCGCTGTCTAAAAGCTCTGACCTTCTTTTGGGCGATAGATTGGGCGCAGCTATAGAGGCGTATGAGATAGATGGGCGGCACTTGGCGGTGGTCGAAGGCTGCTTGGATCAATCGCGGGAAGATGACTTACTCCGCGCTCAACTGACCGAAAAACTGGTGAGGCATGGCGGTGGAGCAGCAGAACTTGCATGGCGACTGATCTCGGACAAGTTCTCTGACGAAAATTTAAGCGACGAATGCCGATTTGAGTTCGCTAGAGTTCTCCAACACACTCCCGTGCCGATTGGTTTTGAAGAAGAAGAGGAAGAACTCAACGATGAGATCATCGGCCTACTAGCCCACGTTTCCGACCCTTGGCTTTTCGCGCAGTGTGCATCCAGGTTCAGTTCCACATATGGCAGTGGGTATCAAAATTCTATCATTGTGGATCGGCTGAGAAAAAATCCCGATCTTTGGAGTGCAGACCTGCTCCGTGGTGTGGACTACATCGAAGAGATCACCCTGCCACTAGAAGAAGAGATCACTAACTTTTCGTCGTCCAATCGCTGCGATTGGCCGACCGCTATCCATGCGCTGCAGAAACTGTCAAAAGCCAACCCTGGCGGAGTTGCCGAAACGAAGTTGCGGCAGCTTGTCTTTGACACTGATGTGCCATTGCAATGGCGACTGGCTTCCATGGGCGTTGAATGGAACCAAAGCCGAAACAACGATGTTGAGTTGTTTCGGCGAGCTTCTTCGCCACTGGAAGATCGGAAGGCTAGCGCCGAAAAAAACAATCTTATCATGGGTTTCAGCAATGATACCACGTTGACGGTTGAATGCAGACTTGCGCTTATCAAGAACGTCGAGGACGAGGAACGCCGTGAGTTGCTGTTTGGTCTAGCAGGCGAAACCACAGAATGCTCTGACATAACTAGGATCGAATTAGCGCGGGACTTGGCAAGATCTTCATTAGAAGAGGATGCAAACCAGATCGTAGATTTGTTGCTCGCGTCTGAGACGCTCGGTTTCTGGGAGGCTGAGAAGCTACTTGAGCTCTGCGATGAGCTTGGCCGGGAAGATGCTGTGCAACACATATGTACGAGTGTGTCAGGCACCCCTGAAATCATTCTAGAGTGGCTTGAAGAGACATCTTCTATTCAAGCGCTTGCAGTCAGGATCGCGGACGTGCTTTGCAAGGATGAAGCGCTTAGAGTTTTGATGGTGCTTGCCAAAAAAAACCAATTTGCGAGGTGGGAACACCATTCCATACCGGTAGCCTTCGCTGCCATCGGTGCATCACACCGGCTTCCTCGCCGAGTGACCGAGGTCGAAAAAAGCTTCCTGCGGCCAGACGGCGTGGACTGGGGCGGGCTCTATGATGCAGATCTTCGCATTATTGAAGGTGACGTAAGCACTGTCTCATCGCTCATCGAAGTCTTAAACGCGGAAATAGCGCCAACTAGCGCCAAGACAATCGCGCTAAGATCACTTCACAAGGTGCCCTCCAATCTTTTTGATGACGAGGCTTTCGAGGAGGCACTACAGGGACTGCTAGAGACAACTGCGTTGAATGAACCGTCAGTTAGCGAGCTGTTTGGGCTGGGCGATCTCTTGATCAGAATAAACAGGCTAGCCGACGTGGAGAACGTTCTAAAACCATTATTTGCGGCGGAACTAAAGCGTCATGAGGTCATAGAATTTTCTAAGCTATTGGATCGCTTGGGTATGAAGAAGCAATCGCGCTGTCAGTTGGAAAAGATGCACAGATTTGACCGTTTCCTACGTTCCGAAGATTTCCTCTATGTCCAGAAAGAAATTGGTTTAGACGCGGCTACCGAAAAGCTCACAGATTTTCTGAATAGCGAAGAGAATGACGTCTTCGACAAAATAGATGTTACGACGGATATCGCTGCTTCCATTGGGGTGAAATCCGCTTTCAGCTATGTCGATGAAATCCAAGAAGACAAAAGTTTGGCGTCTTCAGAACTGATACGCTTGGCGGAATACTCCTACGAAATGGGTTGCCTAGAAGTTGCGCGATCATTGTTCGGCAAAGCAAGGGATGCCAAAGAACCAGACCACTATTGGTTGGCCGACTATGCGAATAGATATCTCGGACGGGAAGCCCAGGCAGCCGAAATTCTGGAGGCAAACTTGAGCGAGTTCGATCAGACCTATTTCGATCAAGTTGGACGACTTCTTGCAGATCTTAGGCTCAGTGAACCGCTCGAGAGGCTGAACTCTATGTATGAGAGTGCCAAGACCTCGAATGACTAGCCTGACTATCGGAACTCCAGCCTGAATTTTCTAATGAGTGCCAGTTAGTGCCAAATAGGTCATTGCAACTCGTTGCAACGCACCAAATCGCATCGTGAGCTGTGCTGGAAGCTTTGTAAGTGGTCGGCATCAGACTTTGCAACTCGTTGCAACGAGACAAGGATGCTGTGAGCAATGTGATCAACTATCAAAAACTCTCACCGACTTGATCTCGTGCAGGCAAATCAAACCAGTGTGACTTGCCCGCACAACGTTCTTTCGCAAATGCCTCTGCAACCAGTTGCAATCACAAAAATTGTTGGGTGGCTAGTGCGGCGGTGTTTCGATTGTTAGCCCAGCGCGAGAGTTCCACGATATCAAGTCCACCTGTCCATATCGCGTCAAAGATCGCTTCGGCATCCGTCAGCATTTCGTGACCTGCCAGCGACTGTCTAATTTTCTGACCCACTACGAACTCAGATGAAACTTGCCCCATTTTCCAATCGCTGGACTTAGCATTGTCACGCAATCTGCAAAGTTTGTCCCAATTGCGTGCAGATAGACCAACGAACCAATCTCCTCTGATTTCCGAGAATGTAAACTCATAACCTAGGTACTCGAATGAGCCGAACAGTCCGGTAGCTTTTCGGTGCAGGTGAAGCGGGCCCAGATTGGGTTGCTCAAAGAATTGTGTCACGGCCTCGTCTACCCTTTCGGCAATCGCTGGGGTGCGTGACAGTATTATCAGATCGTCTCCATATAGGAGAATGCAGCCGTCCTCCGGACTGGGCTGAGGAAGATCCTGCAACAGAAACGCTAGCGCGACATTCGAACAAGGGGATCCTGCCAATAGACCTTCTGGCCCGCTGTCTCCTCCTGCATCATTGATATCCCTCCAAACGGAAGGATCAGCGATATGTTTCCTTTCACGTACCAGGTCATGACGGAAACTAAGATTGTTTAGCTTTAATGTGTTTTCATATATTCTCCTTGGAAGCGGTAGTTTTGTTATTGCTTTGGGATTGA
This sequence comes from Roseobacter sp. EG26, assembly GCF_049830555.1. Lineage (NCBI taxonomy): Bacteria > Pseudomonadati > Pseudomonadota > Alphaproteobacteria > Rhodobacterales > Roseobacteraceae > Roseobacter > Roseobacter sp. EG26. The sequence goes on along the minus strand of NZ_JBNBLH010000004.1, from coordinate 18,718 downwards.
CGCTGCCAAAGCAGTCCCGAACATCGAAAATTCTATAGTATGAGAACCCAGAGCGGAGGCATGATAGAAGTCTGCTGACCAAAGCGTTGCGTCCAGTTCCGTCTGCGAGGCGATCAGCACGTTTGACGTTGTAGACAAAGCAAGGAACGTTCATTTGCGCCCGGATCACGTCTGCATTCATTGAGTGAGCCGCCTTCATGTAGCCAGTTCGCGAGAGGCCAATAAGCTACCATCTTTCCCGAGTGCGTGTCCTCGTTCGAGGAGGCCGACCAATATTCCAGTGTCGAAATCGACGTGGTGGCAAGGTGTCAAGAACGGGCGGTTTCCGCCATCTCAAAAACTTGGCCCGCGCACAACGGTCTGGAAGGTGGAAGACGTGCGCGCACTGTTTGACGACGACGCAAGTGAGTAAGCGTGCCAACCCGATGGCGGTAAAGTCGGTACTGACCTACGACGTTTCGGAGGCTGCTAAAGCGCTCGGAAAATCTTCCGCAACAATCCGCAATTGGGTGAAGGATGGCTTGCCTGTAATGTCCTCCAAGAAACCGTTGTTAATTTCTGGCTTGGCGTTGCGTGAATATCTGCGGGCCAAATATCGCGACCAAAAATCGCCTCTCGCCTCTGATGAATTGTACTGCCCATCGTGTAGAAAAGGTCGCAGACCTGTTGCGATGGCGGTTGAGGTCTGCTCAAATTCACCAAAAACGACCCGCTTGCTTGGAACTTGCAGCCATTGCGACGCCTATGCGAGTCGCATCATTTCCAAGAGCAAAGCCGATGCATTCGCCCAAACCTTTCTTGTCAAAGAAGGCGGGCAGAGCGAGACCTAATAGACACCGCACCCCTTCACTTAAACTTACACTTGCAAAGGAGCGCCAACCCATGCGCAAAATCAATGAAGAAAACGAGCGGATCAAGCGACGCTATCTGCAATACCTCAAGACCGCCAAACGCAAAGACGCCAGCACGGTTTTGAAATCCGCCGAAGGCATTCTGCGGTTTGAGGCGAGTATTGGTTACGCCAGTTTCAAGCGTTTCCGCATCGACCAAGCGGCAAAGTTTCAAGAGCGCTTGAATGATGAGGTAAGCAAGATGACAGGCAGGCCGCTGTCCAAGTCCACGATCCGGAGTATATTGGCGGCGAACAAAGGCTTCATCCTTTGGCTGGCTGATCAAAGTGGATATAAGAGTCGCATCCGCCATTCCGATGCAGATTACTTCAACATGGATGCCAAGGGCGCGCGGGTGGCCAGCGCAATCCGTGACACGCCTTATCCTTCCATGGAAATGGCGCGCCACGCGTTTTCCTACATGCCAGAGGCCACAGAGATCGAGTGCCGAAACAAAGCATCGTTTGCATTCCTGATGCTGACGGGAGCACGTGATGGGGCGGTGGCGTCACTGCGGCTCAAGCATATCAACTTGTTTGACGGCTGCGTGTATCAAGACGCGCGCGAAGTGAAGACAAAAGCGTCCAAGACAATTGTCACCTATTTCCTACCGGTCGATCCCGAGTACCTGGCTTGTTTCAAAGCATGGGTGAAGCATCTAAAGGAAGTTTCTTTGTTTGGACCCGATGATCCGCTGTTCCCGCCTGCTAAGGTCAAGCCGGTCGATGGGGTATTTCAAGTGGTCGGGTTGGAGCGTGAAATCTACAAGACCGCCAACGCGATCCGGGCTGCCATCAAAGAAGCGTTCCTGCGCGCCGATTTGCCGTCATTCACGCCGCACGCCTTTCGAAAAACATTAGTCAAGTGGGCAGACACGGCTTACCCGACACGCGAAGCGTTCAAGGCATTTTCGCAGAATATCGGCCATACAAGCGTGATCACGACAGTAAGTGCGTATTATCCTGTGTCTATAGAACGCCAAGCGGAATTGATCCGGCTGAAAAAGTAGTTCTTCGCGGCAAGGAGGGCGGATATTGTTGAAAAGCTCCGGTTTTCGCGAAAATGAGTAAAAAACTTGCCCATAGAAGGCCTCTCCGAATATTCGTCTAGGGCGTTCGGCCCAAGATTAGCGTTGGCCATGTCCGTGGCTCTTGGAGACTCCACTGAGCACTCGATTTCAATTTCGCCGTCGCAATGGACGCCGGCACAAAAAAATAGCTGTCAGATTTTCGAGGTTTTCAACAATATGGGTGGATTCTTTGCGCGAGTTGCTTGCCCTGGGAGCGGACCCAGTTGACGCCTAAAGTAGCTGATTTGGCCGTTCAGATCATGCGGTGGCCTCCGTTTGGACGATTTTGGGACTTAGCTTGGTGAGCTTTCTGAGGTTCTGTGCGATTGCTGCGAGAAGGAACTCATCCTTGGCACCGTTTGGTCCGCGCAATCGCAACCTGGTCAGGTTCAGGATACGCTTCAGATGCGCGAAGAGCATCTCAACTTTCTTCCTTTTGTCACGGCTGACCTTGTAGGCTTTCGTCTTTCGTCTTTCGGCTGGAGCGTGCGAAGTCCCGGGCGTCCTCGTGCTCTTCCCGGCTGATCGATCTGCAGATCGCGTTGGGACAGCACTTCTCTTTCGATGGGCACCTCTGACAATCGGATTTGAGTGCGCGGTACTTTCGTGTGCCACGGATGTTTTTGCCGCGATTGGGGTCTGAGTAGTTCCGGCAGAACTGCTTCAATGCGAAGCCTTCGGGGCAGATGTATTGATCGTTGGCCTCGTCATATTCAAACTCAAAACGGGTCCATGCGCCGTCTTTGCGGTTAAATGTCGTTTCCGTGCCATTCCACGCCTCCCTCCCAAGATCAATGCAGTGGCACAGTTTTATGGGTCTAGGACTGGTATAATGCGTCGAAAATTCCTAAATGCTGAATGGATACATACAACCAAACAGGCCCAGATCGTCCTCAGTACCTGGCTCAGACAGCACAACCGCGTCCGGCAACATCAGGCCCTAAGACCGCGTCCGCACGTGCCAGAAACATTGCTCAAAAGTAGCGCATGAAATTGGGGAGGAATCACGTATACATGTACCCTAGAATGAAAGCAGGCCAAGCAATTCGTGTATTTGACTTAGAGTTGGTCATCAGCAGTTATCGGAATTCGCTTAGACTTCGACTTTTAGGGCAAACACTTGACACGCATAAATATCTTACCATCAATGGTTCTTACGAACCCGCGCACGTCAAATGTGCTTCCTGCGCCAACATTGGGTCGGATAAACAACTCTTCACTGTGTTCTCTAACATCTTTCACATCGAAGCCACTATTCAGAATATTTTTTTCGTAGACTCTGACAAACGCAATCAATCCGATAGAATTAGGGTAAGATCGCTCAAGTGATTGAATGATTTCAGCTGGCAATGATCGACCATATTCTTTAGCTGAGACGCCAATTCGTCGTCTCAATTCTCTTGAGATGCGGATGCTAATTGGAAGAACTTGATCAGTTGTCGAATCGGCCATATATTCCTTCAATTTTCCAAACTATGATTGAGATTTGGATGCTAAACATGCCTCGGGTTCAAATCAACAAAGGAAATCCGTTTGATCCTCCCCCAGAAAAGCGGTCCTCCGCAATGCTTAGGAAAACGGAGGATACACCTGGCAAACAAGCGATCCAAGCCCGAGGAGATTGTTACTAAGTTACGTCAGGTTGAGGTTCTGACGGGGCAGAGGATGCCGCATCTAGATGCGATCCGACGATAGCCGTAACGATCATATTGTCGGGTCAGTTCCATCATGTCGAAGATCAAACGGTCTTCATAGGGACGACCGACAGGTACCTAACGCTGCGTGGATCGGTGTTGTGTCCGAAAGCGGCAAGCGCGGCGTTCCGAGATATTCAGCTCAACACGAACACGATCAATGCAAGTACGGCGACGTGAAGGGCTTAGAAGAGCTTCGCGTTCAGGCCGGTAAACCATCCACTGGATGGTTTCCTTAACGGCCTTCATCCTTTGCGCCTCCGCTAGGACAAGCTTGTCAAGTGTCAAATCAGAAATGGCCTTGCGCAATCGTTCATTCTCTCTTTGTAGGCGCTTCATTTCTTTCGGCCTATCTGTGCTTGTTCCACCGTGCTTCTTCTTACAGCGGTAGAACGTCTGTTCAGTCACGCCAATCCTAAACATAGCGGTAGACCAACTCAGTTGGGGAGGCTCAGCACCGGTTTTGCTCGAGGCTCCAACTCTTGATTAGTAGGAAGTGTCATGAGTTGCGGGCCAACCTCAATTCGCCGGCTTTGAGGGGGTCAGATCACAGGAAATTTCGAAAACCAGTTGTAATTTAACATTTACTTAAAAGTTTAAGATCACAGTTAAGGAAGGCGTTTCTGAAAACGGTGCTGGATTGTGGCAAAAAACAAATTGGCAGGCAATTCTGAATTGAAAGCGGCTAGGACAGCCGGAGTATGGCTATTGGCATCTGTTTTAGTCTTTAGCATTTTTGTCAATATTCTGATGCTGACTGGTCCCTTGTTTATGTTGCAAGTATACGATCGAGTTCTTGGATCGCGTTCGGAAGAAACATTGGTCGCTCTTTTTGTCCTCGTCGCGCTTCTTTATGGGTTGATGGGAACGTTGGACTTCGCGCGAGGTCGAGTTCTAGCTCGATTTGGTGCCCGTTTTCAATCACATTTAGATAGCCGAGTGTTTGAAGCTGTCCTCTCAAAAGCGCTGACGGCCGAAGTGCGAAAATCTCAATCAAGTGGGCTCCGCGATCTTGAGTTAATTCAATCATTCTTTACTTCACCTCTAATACTTGCGCTTTTCGACCTGCCTTGGACCATAATGTTCATTGCTGCAATCTTTGTACTTCACTCTTGGCTCGGTTGGATGGCGATTTTTGGTGCATCCACTCTAGTTGTCATCACGATTTTGAACAATTTCCTTACGAAGCGGAAAACGCTTGAGGCTCAATCGGCAGCTCGTCAGGCTGATGGTTTTGCAGAACAGATACGGCACTCTGCGGAAATTATTCGGGCTCAAGGAATGGGTGCTGCAGTGTTAGCTCGTTGGCATCTTATGCGCGATTCTGCCCTTGAACACACAATTGGATCAAATGACTGGATTGGCTTTTTTTCGTCGCTGACAAAGACATTTCGATTATTTCTCCAATCTACAATGTTGGCCCTCGGCGCGTATCTTGTGCTAAATGGTGAAATGACAGGTGGAGCAATGATTGCCGGTTCCATTTTGTTAGGTCGAGCACTGGCGCCAATTGAACAGTCAATTGGACAATGGCCTAACGCTCAGCGCGCCCTGGGTGCATGGGCATCATTGGAGCAACTGCTGGAGTCTACCCCTCCCAGTCCGGCTAAGCATGCGCTCCCGAAGCCAATTGCGAACGTCGTTTTCAAAGGCGTGAATGTCGTAATGCCTGGTGCAAAATCGTCCGTACTAAACTCGATTAGCTTCTCGGTGGCAGCCGGTGAAGTGCTCGGTGTTATTGGGAAAAGTGGTTCTGGAAAGTCCACGTTGGCTAAAACGATATTGGGATTAACTCGAGTAATTTCTGGAGAAGTTCGATTTGGGGGAGCTACTCTTGATCAATATGGCCTGGCTGAATTGGGGACGTACATTGGATATCTACCACAACGCGTCGACCTTTTTTCTGGAACAGTCGCGGAGAACATTAGCCGAATGATGACAGTACCTAATGATCTAAAAGTAGTAGAGGCGGCAAAGAGGGCAAATGCGCATGAAATGATCCTGTCATTGCCGGAAGGGTATGAGACAGTTGTGCACACTGATGACGATCGACTGTCTGGAGGACAAAAACAACGTATTGCTTTAGCTCGAGCGTTTTTTGGCGATCCCATATTGCTTGTTCTTGATGAGCCGAATTCAGCATTGGACAACGAAGGCTCCGTTGCCCTCAACATCGCGATTAAGGAATTCAAGGCCTCTAATCGATCCGTTATTATCCTAACACATAGGCCGGCGGCAATATCTGAATGTGATCGTTTGATCGTAGTCGAAGAAGGGCGCATCAAAGCAGATGGTCCTCGCGACGAAGTCATTAAATCCGTTGTGAAGAACGTGCACCGAATACAGCGCAGCATTGCTAGAGCATCGCGACTATGAATTCGCCCCCAAATTTCAACCGGAAGTGGAAAGCGACAATTCCATTACTCATAGGATATGTTGCATTGTTCGTATTGGTGGCTGTCATTGGAGTTTGGAGCCTATCAGCGAGAATAGCTGGAGCAATCGTGGCACCGGGTATGATCCAAGTTGAATCGAATCGCCAAGTTTTACAACATCCAATAGGTGGAGTTGTGGGTGAATTGCTAGTCCAGGAAGGAGATATTGTATCAGCGGGCGATGTTGTTCTTCGCTTTGAAGATACACATTTGCAGTCGGAGTTGGCGATTATTGAGGGGCAGCTATTCGAGCTTTTGGCGCGTAAAACACGCCTGAAAGCTGAACGCGATGGATTGGAGACTCTTTCTCAACCGGATTCGGTGCTCTCTGCCGTCAGTAACAAGGCGGAAGTAAAAGAGCTGCTTGATGGTCAACGTCGTCTATTTGAAGTCCGGACGGATACCCTTCGTCAAAGCTCAGAGTTGATTTCGGAACAGATTTCGCAAGTAAAAAACCAAATTGTTGGCACAAATGCTCAACTTGAATCATTGACAGCACAAAAATTGCTGATTGAGACAGAACTATCTGATGCACAAAGCCTTTTTAAAAAGGGTTTGACCCCAGCGAACCGTGTATCGGCTCTCCAACGAGAACAGGTTCGCCTCATAGGCGAAATTGGCAGCTTAACAGCCGCGTTGGCGCAGCTCCGCGGCCAAATTGCTTCGCTGAATATTAAGCAGCTGTCTCTAAAGACTCGCCTTCGTGAAGAAGCTATTACAACTCTCCGTGACCAGCAGTTTCAAGAGGTAGAGCTGGTACAACGTCGTCTTAGCGCGCTTGATACGCTATCTCGTACCGAACTACGCGCCCCGGTCAGTGGCGTTATTTATGACTCCCGTGTTTTTGCGCTACAATCTGTGGTTTTGCCCGCTGATCCAGTAATGTACATTGTTCCCCAAGATCAGCCCTTGGTGGTCACAGCGCGAGTAGATCCGGTCGATGTCGATCAAGTGCGGGTTGGTCAAGCAGCTTCATTTCGTTTTTCGGCATTTGACCAACGACTAATACCAGAAATATTTGGTGACATTGTCAAACTCTCAGCCGATGTATTTGTCGATGAAGCAACTGGAAGATCGTTCTATCAGGCAGAGATGGCCATATCAGAAGGTGAGATGAAAAAACTGGGTGATCAGAAGCTATTGCCTGGTATGCCAGTCGAAGCATTCATCAAGACTGGAGAGCGTTCGCCTATGAGTTATCTCGTCAAACCGCTTCTAGTGTATTTTAATCGAGCATTTCGCGAAAGTTAGCAAATTTCGCATCAAACCAATGTACATTCCTTCCAGCTGAAATACGTCGCTTTACAGATCCCTGCCTTGCTGCAGATCTCAGCAAATGGCGTCCACGAGCTTGGGTGTTTCATCGTCTTCGCGCCTTTTTCAGCCAAATGGAAGTATTGCAAAAAACTCTAACCAAGAGTGGCAGAAAAATCAGGTTTCAGAGCATTTGCGCGGGCATCCGGATGCTGGTTTTGGTAGATCGGCGTCATGATTGCGACGGCTGATCTTCCTGATGACATTGATGCGCTCAGGGCCATGATTGCGACCCAGAGCGAGCAGAATGCGCGTTTGGAAACACTGGTCGCGGCGCTCATGCAGGCTTTCTTCGGGCGCAAATCCGAGAAGGCCGACAGGATCAATTCGAGCTGGCGCTGGAAGATATCGAGGCTGGGATTGTGCAGGTCGAGGCCAACGGCGAAGCCAATCCGTTGGTCACGCCGACACAGACCTCGAAGCCCCGCAAGGTCAACCGGGGATCGCTGCCGAAACACCTGCCGCGCATAGAGGAGGTGATCGCGCCAGAGCGAACGATCTGTGACTATGGCTGCGAGCGCCATGTCATTGGTGAAGACATCAGTGAACGGTTGGATATCATTCCGGCGCAGTTCCGGGTGAGTGTCACCCATCGGCTCAAATATGCCTGCCAGTCCAGCGAGGGCGGGATTGTTCAGGCCCCGGCCCGGCGCATCTGATCCCCGGCGGCATGCCAACCGAGGCGACGGTGGCGCATGTGATTGTCAGCAAATACGCCGACCAACTGCCGCTCTACCGTCAGGCGCAAATTTAAAGCGCCAGGGCATCGATCTGGACCGTTTGACACTCGCTGCCTGGGTCGGCCGGGCAGCGTTTGAACCGACCCCGGTCTATGACGCGCTGCTGGCCAACTTGAAGCGATCTTCCAAGCTCTTCATGGATGAAACCACCGCACCGGTTCAGGACCCGGGATGAAAAAAGACCAAGACGGGATACTTTTGGGCTTTGGCCCGTGATGACCGACCATGGGGCGGAGACGATCCACTAGGCGTGGCCTTCACCTATGCACCGGGACGGTCCAGGCAATATGCAGATCAGATTCTGAAAGGCTTCAGTGGCACCCTGCAAGTCGATGGTTATGCTGGCGACAACCGGTTGCTCAAACGGCCCGCGCAGGATATCAAACTAGCCTATTGCTGGGCACATGCCCGGCGCAAACTGCACGAGGTGTCCCAGGCCGGAACCACGCCGATTGCCGACGAGGGGCCCAGACAGATCGCTGCCCTCTACCGGATCGAAAAAGAGTTGCGCGGCCAGAGCCCCGAGATACGCCGGACCGCCCGGCAGGAACGATCAAAACCGATCATCGATGAATTTGAAATCTGGCTCACCACCAATCGCGCCCGCGTCTCCGCCACATCCCCACTCGGCGAAGCCCTCAAATACATTGCAAAATACTGGGACAGGCTCTGTCGGTTCCTCGATAGTGGGCGAATTGAGATGGATTCCAATGCTGTGGAACGGACAGTCCGCCCGATTGCACTCAACCGCAAAAACGCCCTCTTCGCAGGCCACGATGCCGGAGCGCAAAACTGGGCCGTCATCGCCTCGCTGATCGAAACCTGCAAGCTCAACGCCATCGATCCCCATGTCTGGCTGTCGAGCACGCTCACCGCCATCATCAATGGCAATAAACAATCCCAGATCGATGAACTACTACCCTTGAACTACGCCCAGCCAGTGTGATCGGCGCACCGCTTACGTAACTGTCGACAAATTTTCAATCATTTTCATGCATAAGATAGATTCTTAACTCTGCATTAACGGGTCTTTTGCAGACTAATATGAAATTATCAATGGACTCGAGATGATTGTGCAAGTTGAAACCAATCCGATCAATAAAAAGACTGTCAAATACGTAATCAATGATCTTCGCAGGTTTGCGAGGATAAATGGATTGGTGAATGCTGACATGGAATTGGACCATCTCGCTTACATCATTGAGCTTGAACTCACAGCCCGTTCTTTACTGTTTCCTGATGTTGAAACAGTAGATGAATGAAGTCAGAAGTTGTAGTGTTGAGTGGTTAAAATAATCAACTTAACTCAACGCCGTTCGCGCGACGCTCAGGGCGCTGCGGGAACTTGACATCTCGCGGTGCAGGACGTGCAGGATTGTTAGTGTTGACCCAAAAACAGTTCGGTGTAACCGCCCTGCGAATAACTCAGAAATCAGAGCAGAGATGAAGGCCGCCGCAAAGTCGCACTGTCGGTTTGTCGATCCGAAGATCTGTGTAGGCTGGAGCGCAAAGGAAAGCCAACAGTAATGCCGTCACCGAAGCTTTCAACTCAAAGCTAAGGGTCGAAAGTCTGAACATACATCGGCTCATAAGCATCGAAGCTGCCTGCAAAAAGATGGCGGCTTGGCGTAGAACTGACAGCAGAGCATAGGTTGTCGGCTCGAATTTGTCTTAGCTAAATAAGTTCAACCTATGTATTGGGTGTTTCTTAATTATGTGAGCGATAATTTGCTTGTGAAGTACACTGTTTACAATCTGTTAATCAAAGTTCTCGATTAGTGAACTGTGAAACTTATTTTTGGGAGGGAGCCGGTATGGATCAAGATTTGCTAGGCAGAATTCACATAGCCGCTGAGGATGCCAGGGCAAAAGGCTTTGAAAAAACTGCCGAGGCGCTAAGATTCGTGATAACTCAATATTTGTCCAGCGCAGCGTTTGAAGACGAAGAAGACACCCCCAAATGTAAGTTTTTGGATCGAGCGATTTTACGCTAGATTATTATACTTTTGTTAACAATTAGGCTGCAGAATTTTTTCACAGATCAATTTAAAGTTGTCTGGGGAGGCACATGCAGGAACATAATTGGTTGTTGTCGGTTATCGCGGATCTAAATGCCTATGCGGAAGATCAGAATATTGTTGGGTTGGTCGAAGGCCTTCAACTTGTCATTTATGAATACGCTAAAGAGGCTGAATTGAGTGCCTCCGAAAAAGAAGCTTTGATGAGGCACTTAACGGGCCCGAATCAAGTATATGCAATCACCTGAGCTCTCAGATCACCTGCATTTTCGATATGTTCTCGTACCTTCGCTCGTGCTACGAGTAAGCGCCCGGTTGAAAAAGATGGGTGCTTTTTTGATTAGTGCGGTAATTTCATGGATCCAGCAGATAGGAACAGGCGGACCTCCAGACGACCTGACAGTTGCTCCTTTCATCTTCTTGGGGCGGATCCTCCCCTAGTGAAGTAGTCCTCCGCTATGTTACCGGTATCTGCAGCGTGGCGAAGCTGGCCTGAAGGATCAATCACCGAGGCCAAAGCACGTCTGGAACCGTGTGCCTGACGAGGTGAAGCGCAAGCTTGCCGACTTCGCCTTGCAGGAGACAGGACTGCCAGGCCCGGAAACCTTCGTCCTGATGGACCAGGGGCCAGTCATAGACCAAAAATCAAAATGGACCACTCAAATGAGGCGGCTCACTCACGGCTCATTATCTCAGATAACTGTGATCGTCCCATGCCGCCGAACCGCCTCCGCCAACAGTAATAAGTTGCGTCAATTAGTCCGACACTGCGACAGGCAAAGCCAACATCGCTACCACCAGTCAGCTTCGCTTCGATCTCAAGCAGCAGTTACCAAATCTTCGTCTGAATGCCGTTTCCGTGCCATTCCACGGCCTCCCCCTCTCAAGACCAATGTGGTGCCACAGTTTTATGGGGCTAGGTCAAGCGGACCCGATGGTTCGAACCGGGATCTGTCTTGCCAAGATTGTTCAATGCATCTTCAGCATCTTCAAACCTGCTAAACAACCCATCGATTTTGAGATTGTCGAACAGTTTCCGGTCGAACTCGACCAATGGCCCACTGATGAGGATTTTAGTTTCCGGCCTGATAAGCTGAACTGTCTTCACTATCCTTTGCAACGTATTCGTCGAACTGATTGAACCTATCGACAAGGCAAGAATAGATGCCGTCGAATTGTCAATTTCAACCATCAACTTCGAGTAATTCGACTTTGTTTTTAGATCGATATCCCACCCCATTGAACGCAGGGTGTCCGCCGCAAATTTCGCACCAATCGTATGACTGTCACCCGGGATACTTGCCAAGATGGCCTGCTTGGTATTCTGCGTAATTTTAGAAGGTTCGGGCGACTGAACTCCTTCCAAAAACCCTTCAATTCTGAGCATTGCGAGCTGAACAGATAAATATGACACCTCGTTCTCATCCCAAAGAAATCCGAATTGCCGCGCGGCTTGCAGCAAAACACGAAGGTATAAGTCTCGTTTGCTCATCCCATCAGACATCAACTGAAGCAGCGTTATTTCACCAAAATGCGGAGTTCCACAAAGCAATTGATCACATAGCTCGTCGAATTCACGTTTGGTGAAAAGGGTCGATTGTGACCCATTTGAGTATTCAAACTCTTGCAAAGAACCTCAACAATATCATCAGACAGCTTAGCCAATGGCAACATCACTATTACCCATAAAAAACATTTGCCTTTAAAAATCAATACGGACGGGTCGGAAATGAACACTTTGCTTGACCTGCCCGCCGAGGCTCCCTCATCCTTAACGAGAGTCTGCGGGTCTGGATTTTGTATTCCTCGGTTTCGTTTTGAGCAAGCGCGCCGAGCACTTGTGTGGGTGTTTGATTTCCCAATGATGAGTGCGGCCTGATATTGTTGTAGTTGACCTGCTCCCCTGAAAAGTCCTCGAATTTTTGCTAGCCTGTTCTCCAACTAAGGAGACAGACGATGACGAGAAGCCGTTTCAGTGAAGAACAGATCATTGGCATTCTGAAGGAGCACCAGGCTGGTCTCGGCGCGAAAGAACTGTGCCGCAAGCATGGAGTCAGCGATGCGACCTTCCATAAGTGGCTATCCAAGTAGGGCGGCATGGAGGTGTCTGACGCCCGTCGGCTGAAGACGCTGGAAAGCGAGAACGCCAAGCTGAAGAAAATGTTGGCCGAGCAGATGATGGATGTTGCAACGCTGAAAGAGATGCTCGGAAAAAACTTCTGAGCCCAATTCGAGGAGGAATGCCGTGGATTGGGCAATGAAGACCAAGGGTTACAATCAGAGACGCGCCTGTGCGCTCGCCGGAATCAATCCGCGTGTGTATCGGCGCAGGTCGAAGCGTCCGGCGGATACCAAACTGCGGGCGAGGATGAAGGAACTGGCCTCAGAGCGCCGTCGGTTCGGGTATCGGCGGCTGGATATGCTGCTGAAGCGAGAGGGATGGGAGGTCAATTGGAAGAAGTTGTGTCGGCTCTACCGCAAATAAGGGTTAACCGTTCGTAAACGGGGCGGGCGCAAGCGCGCAGTGGGCACCAGAACATCCATAGCAATCCCGCAGGGACTTAACCAGAGATGGTAACTCGACTTCGTGTCGGACGCGCTGGAAGACGGGCGTCGGTTCCGGGCGTTGAACGTCATTGACGACTTCAGCCGGGAATGCATGGCCGCCGTCGTGGACACCTCCATCGGTGGGGCACGCGTCGCCCGTGAACTGGATCGCATCCGGGCTTTCTCGATCCTAAGCTCTGCCGATTTCCCATCACGCTGTCATTGCACTTTTGCCATCTCGTTATGTCCCAATGGAGTTTATTGTTGCGGTTACCGGGCGACTTCAGGCACCAGATCGACGCCTTTATTCGAGCACTGCGATCATCGTCGCTATCATGAGCGCCCGCAAAACATCACACTTGCAGATGTCTTCTTTGGACGATGCCAAACCAGTCTGAAACGACGAGAAAAGATCAAACGCAAGACCATCGGAACCCGTCGCTCGCTTGATCGCAAATCTGCCGTATAATCGATCAAACCAGAAGAGCCAGATACTCTCTTGGATCAGGCCCCTCTTAAGCCCAAATCCCTGACGATGGACACTATTGACGGTTGAACTCAGAGAACTTAGCGACTCTTCAGGCAGGTCTCAGGTCTACATGCTCTCTTTCTTGCCCAGGTAACCGCTCAAGCAAAGCCGCCTTTTCGGCTTCACTCAACCCAGCCTCCAATGCATATTCGTGGAGAATATGTCGAAGCCCGTCGGTCATTCCAGAGATTTTTTTATCTTCAGCATACGCGTTCAGTTCACGAACTACCGATACCAACCAATGATGTTCCTTCATCTGTCTCCCCAGACAACTCTAATTCTTATCAAGGAAATCAGTGCACCCCGAGAGTTAACATATTACTAAAATTGCACTAGGTCCCTGAAGCGTCAAAAGTGCTTAGCGCGATCCGAGACTCTGATAGCTGTGACGTCTCTTCAGTGAGAAACTCGTAATTTACACTTCTGACCGCTTGGGCTGTTTTTCCGAAGCCCATCGCCGCCGTGAACCGCCGCCACCCCTGACAATCACGACCCCGGACGCGCTGAAGCTCGCTTGCGAGCCTGAAGCGAACTGCGACCGGTATGACAGCTTAAGGAGATCACAGAATGGAACGCACGCAAGTCCTGGATGCAATGGGCCAGCTCAAACTCTACGGGATGCGAACAGCATACGACGAGATTATCACGACAGCCGTCAAACGCCAACATGAGCCGCAACAGATCATCGGTGACCTACTCCATGCTGAGATCACGGAGAAGCAGGCCCGCTCGGTCAAATATCAAATGACCATCGCCAAGTTAAGGGGTCACGTTTGGATGCCGATTGACACTTTGCGAGCCAAAAGCCTTGAAGTTTAAGTTTATCGAAGAACACCGATCTGCATTTTCCATTGAACTGATGTGTCGGGTCATGGCTGTCAGTCCGCGGGGATTGCGGGCGTACCGCAGCCGACCTGCCAGCCGCAGACAGCGGTCTGATTTGGTCACGCTGGCACATATCAAAGAACAGTCACGTCTCAGCTTGGGAAGCTATGGTCGGCCACGGATGACGGAAGAGCTGAAGGAGATCGGCTTGGATGTCGGGCACCGTCGTGTAGGCCGGTTGATGCGTCAAAACGGTATATCGGTCGTACAGACCCACAAACACAAGGTCACGACGGATAGCGACCACGAGTTCAACATCGCGCCGAACTTGCTGGATCGGGACTTCGCGGCTGAACAACCCAACCAGAAATGGGCAGGCGATATCAGCTATGTATGGACGCGCGAAGGCTGGTTGTATCTGGCCGTGATCCTGGATCTGCACTCCCAGCGCGTTATCGGTTGGGCAGTTAGCAATCGAATGAAACGCGATCTTGCGATCAGGGCACTGAACATGGCTATCGCGCCCAGATCTCCGCCTAAAGGCTGCATCCAACACACAGATCGCGGGTCGCAATATTGCTCTCACGATTATCAGAAAACCCCGCGCCAACATAGGTTTAAGGTGTCGATGTCTGGCAAAGGCGATTGCTATGATAATGCAGCAGTCGAGACCTTCTTCAAAACCATCAAGGCTGAGCTGATCTGGCGGCAGTCATGGGAAACGCGGCGGCAGGTTGAATTGGCGATCTTCGAATACATCAACGGGTTCTACAATCCGCGACGCCGACACTCACCACTCGGCTGGAAAAGCCCGGTCGCTTTCGACCGAAAGGTGGCTTAAACGAGCACTTGGAGCGGAACCAAAGCGCGACAAGTCCACCAATGGTTAAGAAATTGAGGGTATCGAAGCCGCCAAACGACTGAATCTCGATACAGGAGCTGCCAAATGTCAATTTCTAGATTAATTTTTTTGAGCATGGGATCGTTGGTCGCGCTCATCATTTTGGTCGGTGGCTTCGCATCATTTGAGACAAGGGGGCTGGCCAAAACATTCACTGAATATCGCGCGGTGGCCAGCGGCGGCATCATGGCGGGCAAAATGATGGAAGACCTCGATTTTGCTCGAACGGCTGCGCTCCATTATCGATTTGACCAGAATGAAGAGCATGTGGCCGTGGTGTCGGACAACCTGGCCAAAATTACGGCGATTGAAAAAGAGATGTTCGAGTTGCTGGATGGCTTTCCTGAACAGGAGGGTCTTGAAGATATCCCCCCGTTGCTAGCCGAATACGAAGCTTCGATGTTGCGGGCAGTGACGCTTCAGAATGAAAGTGCCGCATTGGTCGAGAATATCGCCGCCACTGGTTTTAAGGCCCGAGAGCAGTTATCTGAAATTATGGAATCCGCGCTACTCGACCATGATCCTCAGGCAAGTTCGGTCGCTGGCCTGGCTATGCGAGATCTACTGTTGGGTAGGTTGCATCTAGAGCATTTTTTGGTGACAAATGATCCTGCGGATACAGCGCGGTCGCACGAGAAGATTGAAATTGCCCGCGACGACATGTCTAGGTTGCTCGATGAGTTGCAAAACGCGCGCCGACGAGAGTTGGCCGAAGCCACGCTCGCCGACATTGAGCATTTTGACAAAGCTCTTGAGGAAGTGACCAAAGTCATACTTGCTCGAAACGAACAATACAGCAAGATGGACGAACTTGGCCCCGCGGCTCTGTTGTTGATTCACAATGCGGTAGAAGCGATATCGCTGCACCAAAAGGAACTCGGTGATACGGGTTTGAAAATTGCGAAACAGTCGTTTTTTATCGTGATTGCAATGGTTGTCGTCGGTGTGGTTGTTGGGGGGGTACTCGCCATTTTCAGCTCACGAAGTATCTCCACGCGCCTCTTTGAAATTACCAAAGGCATGACGGAGCTGGCCAGTGGTAACCTTGATGTCGAGATTGAGAAGAGTGAGGACAAACATGAGATTGGCATGATGACCAATGCCATGGCCGTGTTCCTGGAGAACGCCCGCAAAGCGCGCGATTTGAACATGGAAGTCAAAGAGAAAGAAAAGGCCGAGCGCGCGCGCGAGGAAGCCGAGCGCACGCGTGAAGCCGAGCTAGAGAAAGAGAAACGCGCAGCGGAAGAGCGGGAGCGCGAAGCGGAACGTGCGCGGATGCAGACACTACAGAATTTCCAGAACGACATGGAGCGTGTGCTGGGCGAGGCCGCCGCAGGCAACTTCTCCAACCGCATGTCAAAGGATCTTGATGATCAGGCGCTTGTCGGGCTGGCGGAGGTGATCAACCAGTTGCTGGAGCAAACCGAAACCAACATTGATGACATCGTCAGAAGCATCGGTGAGTTGTCACAAGGTAACCTCGGCATTCGGATCGATGGGGGCCGCAAGGGCGCATTCCTCAGGATGAAGGATGACTTCAATACAGCTCTGTCGGCGCTTTCGGCTATGATGGCAGGAATAATGGAAAGCGGCCAGAGTGTGTCGTCAACATCGTCTCATTTGGAGACATCGTCTGATACGATGGCGAAACGAGGCGAGGAGAACGCCGCCGCGGTTGAGGAAACTTCAGCGGCGGTTGAGCAGATCGCCGCCAGTGTTCGCCAGGTTGTCGTCAATGCGAAATCGGCTAATGAGGCGACCCTTAAAGTGCGAGAAAGCGCTGATAGAACCCGCAAAGTTTCTGATGAAACTGAAGCGTCGATCAATGCGATGACTGAAGCCTCGGAACAAATCAATCGCGTGGTTAAAGTCATTGAAGACATTGCGTTCCAAATCAACCTACTGGCTTTGAATGCAGGTGTTGAAGCCGCGCGCGCGGGAGAAGCTGGCCGCGGATTCTCGGTTGTGGCATCCGAAGTTCGGGCTTTGGCTCAGCGTTCTCAGGAAGCTGTGCAGGAAATTAGCGAGGTGATTGATCAGAATAATCACAGCGTCGAAGTGGGCGTCGAACAGGTCGCCTTATCACGCAAGGCTATCGAGGGCATCATTTCAGAAGTAGAAGTGGCGTCGGAACAAATTTCCGAAATTGCGTTGGCGGTCGAGCAACAGTCCGTAGGGATTGAAGAGATCAATGCAGCAATCGGATCTATCGATAAAACCGCACAAACGAATGCTGCAACTTTGGAAGAGATGATGGCCGCCAGTGTCACTATGAGTACTGAAGCCACGACGCTGGCGAAAGCTCTGGAACAGTTTCACGGTGTTAGTCTTTCGACTGCCACTGGAGAAAAGATCAACGCTATTTCATCGGAAAGCCGGTTGGCTGAGAGGGCTACGAAACCGCAAAAGGTTGCAGCAGTCGCCGGCTGTCAACCAATGATAGATGACAGTTGGGAAGAATTCTGATCCAGAAACTGAAAGCCGTGCCAAGCCAATTGCTCCATGAATCTGCTATGTAATCGATCTAGGTCTTATCCTCCCGGTGACCCAGCCTCCTGAAATCAGGCCACTGAGTTGTTAGTAATCCGTCCCAAGATAGGAAGGACTATGAAACGCAGCTTTAGTGACGAACAGATCATTGGGATGATCAAAGAGTATGAGGCTGGTGTGAAAGCCCAAGAGCTGTGTCACAAGTATGGCATTAGTGACGCTGAGCCTCCCCCTTTGAAGTGGTCTGCCCCTATATTTAGGAAAGTGGAGGACGAGAGATGGCCATTAAGAGACCCAAGCCAGAAGAGATTGTCGTGAAGTTACGGCAGGTTGAAGTTTTGTTGGGGCAAGGCATGCCCCGAATTGATGCGATCAGGCAGATAGGCGTGACTGAACAAACTTATTATCGCTGGAGTGCAGGCGGATAGGAAAAGCGTCCAGTGGACGGTTTTCCCGCCAAACTAGTACGGCGGAATGGGCACAGAACAACTCAAGGAACTGAAGCGGCTGCAGAAAGAGAACGAGCGACTTCGACGGGCAGTTTCTGATCTGACATTGGACAAGCTAATCTTGAAGGAAGCCGCATCGGGAAACTTTTGAGCCCCTCACTTAGGCGGGCCTGCATCAATCAAGTGCGTCGTCAGTTCAAGGTTTCTGAGCGGCGGGTTTGCCGCGTTCTGGGCCAGCACCGTTCCACGCAACGTCGATTGCCAAGAGGGCGTGCTGACGAAGAGCGCTTGGTCGCGGACATGATCGAACTAGCCCGCTAATTCGGTCGATATGGCTATCGTCGGGTTGCTGCTTTGTTGAGAGAGGCTGGCTGGCAAACCAACGACAGGCGCAGGGGATCCCGCAAGCGGGCTTTGGGCACGCGCAGGCCCATTCTCGTGCCAGATCGGGCCAATCAGCGTTGGTCATTGGACTTCGCGTCTGATGCTTTTGCAGAAGCTAAAAAAGATCATTGAAACACGGAGGATCGACTACAACACGGAACGACCACGTACATCGCTTGGCGGGCTGGCTCCGACCGTCTTCGCCAATCTCAACCGCGCCGCCCGGCAGGTCTTGACCGCAACCCTATCAACAGAAAGAAACGAGAATGGATTCTACACCTGAACGGCCCGATCAAGGGGCCGGGGTCATGGCCGATCAGTTGGCGGATGGCCGGTCGTTCCGAACGTTGAACGTGCTGGATGACTTCAATCGGGAGGGATTGGCCATTGAGGTCGACTTCTCACTGCCGTCAGAGCGCGTTGTCCGAACTCT
>NZ_JBNBLH010000046.1:0-1009 GCF_049830555.1 Roseobacter sp. EG26 | reverse complement strand
GAACTCGGCCATGACGTTCGGCTCATGCCAGCAGCCTATGTCAAACCGTACGTGAAGCGCGGCAAGACTGACGCGGCAGATGCCGAGGCGATTTGTGAAGCTGTGCGTCGACCAACCATGCGCTTTGTCGAGATCAAGTCCGAAGACCAGCAGGCGGTTCTTGCAATCCATCGAGCGCGGGATCTGGTCGTCAGACAGCGCACTCAGGTCGTGAACATGATCCGAAGCATACTCCGTGAGTTCGGTCACATCCTGCCAACGGGCATTGAGGCTGTGTCCAAGTTTGCCCGGGACCACGGCACTGAAGAGCAGTTGGAAATGCCCGAGATCGCGGACGGCATTCTCGGTGTGATGTGCCATCAGCTGAATGGTCTCAATGCGCGTATCGACGGGCTGAGCAAATTGATCGAGCAGCACGCATGGCTAGATGCAGATGCACGGCGGTTGATGCGCATACCAGGGGTCGGACCAATTACGGCCTCGGCCATTGTCGCCACCATTGGCGATGCGAAACAGTTCGAAACCGGGCGCGATCTGGCGGCATGGCTGGGCCTTACGCCGCTGAACAAATCCAGCGGCGGCAAAGAACGTCTTGGGCGGATCACAAAGAAGGGCGACAGGTACATCCGAAAACTGCTGATTGTCGGGATGACATCGCGAGCGCTCATGGCCAGGAACAAACCTGAGAAGGCTGACATCTGGACCGAGAAATTACTCGACCAGAAACCCTTCAGGCTCGCCACCGTCGCAATGGCCAACAAATCCGCCCGGATCATCTGGGCAATTCTCACCAAGGGAGAAGAATATCGGCAGCCGATCGCTTGATCCTGCCAAGAGATGCAAGACGTTTGATGTGATGATGCGAAACGAAGTCAACCAAGAGTAAGGACACTCCGACCAAGGTCGCGGCCTACGACGTCGATTAGCCGATAGGAACCTTACTTGCGGAACTCATCAGGGCCAGTGGCAACCGCCACGCAAACAGGCCGGACACACGACTGTACTGACA
>NZ_JBNBLH010000045.1:0-1126 GCF_049830555.1 Roseobacter sp. EG26 | reverse complement strand
TCATTTTGATGCTTAGGACGCGAGCTGCGGTTGCGGTTGCTGCTGGGAAGCCATTGGAGGTTATGGAAGTTAACCTTGAGGGGCCTCGTGCGGGGGAGGTATTGGTCGAGATCAAGGCGACGGGTTTGTGCCATACGGATGAATTCACGCGGTCGGGCGATGATCCGGAGGGGATTTTCCCGGCGATCCTGGGCCATGAGGGCGCAGGCGTTGTCATTGAGGTGGGCGAGGGGGTCACAAGCCTGGAGGTGGGCGACCATGTGATCCCGCTCTACACGCCGGAATGCCGCGAATGCGAATACTGTCTGAACCCGAAAACCAACCTCTGCCAGAAAGTGCGCGCGACACAAGGTCAGGGGCTTTTGCCCGATGGTTCGACGCGGTTTTCGATGTTGGATGGCACGCCCATTCACCACTACATGGGCTGTTCGACCTTCGCCAATCACACGGTGGTGCCGGAGATCGCGCTGGCGAAAGTCCGCAAGGACGCGCCCTTTGACAAGATCTGCTACATCGGCTGCGGCGTGACCACGGGCATCGGGGCGGTGATCAACACCGCAAAGGTCGAGATTGGCAGCCGCGCGGTGGTCTTTGGCCTCGGGGGGATCGGGCTCAACGTGATCCAGGGGCTGAAACTGGCTGGGGCCGATCAGATCGTGGGTGTCGATCTGAACGACGACAAGGAGGAGATGGGAAAACGCTTCGGAATGACCGATTTTGTCAATCCATCGAAGGTTGATGGCGATATGGTCGCCCATTTGGTTGAATTAACGCAAGGTGGTGCCGACTATACCTTTGACGCCACGGGCAATGTGAACGTGATGCGCACGGCTCTGGAGGCCGCGCATAAGGGCTGGGGCGAGAGCATCATCATCGGCGTGGCGCCTGCGGGCGCGGAGATTTCGACGCGCCCCTTCCAGCTGGTGACAGGCCGGGTCTGGCGCGGCACGGCCTTTGGCGGCGCCAAGGGGCGCACCGACGTGCCCAAGATCGTGGACTGGTACATGGACGGCAAGATCGAGATCGACCCGATGATCACCCACAAGCTGAGCCTGGATGAGATCAACCACGGGTTCGACCTCATGCACCAAGGCAAATCCATCAGAGCCGTCGTCGAGTTCTAGGG
>NZ_JBNBLH010000044.1:0-1391 GCF_049830555.1 Roseobacter sp. EG26 | reverse complement strand
GGACAAAGCATGGGTAATCGGGCTGGCCTGATGGACGGGTCGGGTTCTCGATAGAGTTGTAGTAATTTCTGCAACCTGAGGAGAACGAGATGGATTACTTTGTTGGTTTGGATGTATCGCTGCGGTCAATTGCGATTTGCGTGATTGATGCCGAAGGCAATACCGTTCTCGAGCGATCGACCGTGTGCGAGATTGAGGACATTGTGCAATGTCTGGCGAGGTTTGATGCTCCCGAGCTGCGGATTGGCTTTGAAGCCGGCGCGATGAGCCAACATTTGTTCTTCGGATTGCAGGCGGCAGACTTGAATGTCGTTTGCATGGAGGCTCGCCAAGTGAATGCCGCGCTTTCGGCCATGCGCAACAAGACCGACAAGACGGACGCCCGCGGCATCGCGCAGGTGCTTCGATCCGGTTGGTTCAATCCCGTACATATGAAGAGCCGTGAGGCACATGCCGTGCGGGCGCTGCTCAGCAGCCGCAAAGCGGTCCAGCGAAAGTGCATTGATCTGGCCAACGAGATACGTGGGCTGTTCCGATTCTTTGGGTTGCGCCTGCCATCTCGTATCGACCAGGCATCCTTTGATGAAAGGGTCCGTCCCATCATAGAAGCTGACCCCGACCTGTCACATGCCTTGCTGCCGCTGTTGGATGCTCGCGCGGTGCTCTTCGCCACGTACCGGGAACTGGATCGACGCGTGAAGCAAGCGGCCAGCCATGATGAGACCTGCCTACGCTTCATGGCGATCCCTGGCGTGGGGCCGATAGCGGCCTTGACCTTCAAGGCCGCAGTAGATGATCCCAAACGCTTCACCAGCTCAAGAACAGTCGCCGCGCACTTTGGCCTGACGTCGAGGCGCTATCAGTCAGGGGAGATGGACAACCCTGGCCGTATCTCAAAGGCCGGAGATGCAGATGTTCGATCCGCGCTGTACGCTGCGGCGAACGCGATGATGATGCGATCGGTTGCCAGTTCGGAGATCAAGTCCTGGGGGTTGCAGCTGATGCGCCGCAAAGGCCGTCGGCGTGCCGTTGTCGCTGTCGCTCGAAAGCTTGCGGTCGTGATGCATCGCATGTGGGCCGACAACACCGAGTTCCGTCAAAGACCATTGGAGGGTGCCGCATGAACTGAACTTCCAACGATCAATGACGGGATCGTCCCTCACCGGACGAGGTCAGCGGATGACGCCGAAAACGGCTGCTGCGCCACTTGAAGCGCGAGACTAAGCTGGGCGCTCCGCGACCGATCCGACACATGCATGCAGCGGTCCAACCGAACCGGACCATTATTGACTGCGGAGAGAAGCTTGACCCGGATGAGAGACACGATCCCAAAGCATGGAAACGATGAAATGAACTTGACCCAAACGCCCGATTAGAGAAGCTGCCGTTCA
>NZ_JBNBLH010000043.1:0-1507 GCF_049830555.1 Roseobacter sp. EG26 | reverse complement strand
TGTAGCAGCAAAGCTAAAATGTCACCCATCTGCAATTCAGGAATGTCACTCTCGCCCGCAACGATAACAGGCAGAGGTTGCGGGCATGGGATGGGTGATGATGAGCGAGCGCGAGCTGAACCGGGTCGAAGTGTTGAGCCAGGTGAGCCAAGGCCGGATGACGGCGACGAACGCGGCGAACGTTCTGGGATTGAGCCGCAGGCAGGTTCACAGGCTCCTGCGGAAGTTCCGGACCGATGGTCCGGCGGCGATCCGGCACAAGGCGCGCGGTCGGGTCTCGAACAATCGGATCGATCCGGCAGTTCGGGAATTTGCTGTGACGCTGGTTCGCGAGAACTACATCGACTTCGGGCCGACCTTTGCCGCTGAGAAGCTTGAGGAAGATCATGGGCTCAAGGTTTCGCGCGAGACGCTGCGCAAGTGGATGCAGGACGCCGGGATATGGCTCTCGCGCAAGCAGCGTCGCACCTTCCACCAGCCGCGCTTGCGCCGGGAATGCTTTGGCGAGCTGATCCAGATCGACGGCTCAGACCACCGATGGTTTGAGGATCGCGGGCCATCCTGCACCCTACTCGTCTTTATCGATGACGCGACCAGCACCTTGATGCACCTGGAGTTCGTGACGTCCGAGAGCACGTTCAGCTATTTCGGCGCGCTGCAGGCCTATCTGCAGGCGCATGGTCGCCCCGTGGCCTTATACAGCGACAAGCATTCGGTGTTCCGCGTCTCAAGCGAGGCAGCGAAGTCAGGCCATGGAATGACCCAGTTTGGCAGGGCTTTGAACGAATTGAACATTGAGATTCTCTGCGCGAACAGCTCTCAGGCCAAGGGCCGGGTCGAACGCGCCAACCGGACGTTGCAGGACCGCCTAGTCAAGGAACTGCGCCTTGCGGGCATCTCGGACATGGCAGCGGCCAATGCGTTCCTTCCGGCCTTCATGGAGCGCTACAACGCAAAGTTCGCCAAGACCCCGCGCCGCCCGGACAATCTGCACCGGCCCCTCAATACCGAACCAGATCGGCTTGCCGATGTACTCTGCTGGCGCGACGAGCGCTATGTCGGCAACCAACTGGCCTTCTCCTACGACCGGCAGCGCATCATCCTGCAAGAGAACGAGATCACGCGCGGCCTGCCCGGCAAGTATGTCGACAGCTACGAATACCCCAACGGCCGGCTCGAGTTCCGCTGGAAAGGCGTCCCGCTCCCCTACTCCGTCTTCGACAAGGACCAGCGCATTACCCACGCCGCGATCACCGAGAACAAGCGTCTTGGCGCCGTCCTTGAGTTCATCAAAGAAGAGCAGGACAAAACCCCACCAAAGAAACGCCGCGTGGGCAAACAGCGTTCGATATACAAGCCAACCGGACGTCGAAACGACGGCTGGAACTCCCTCGCCGCCCGCCGCGCCAAGGAGGTCCGCAAAGCCAGCCAGAGCTGCGATATCTGAGGTCTCCGCCCTGTCAGGCTTTGCTCCCTTCAGCGCCCAAGTGTGACACTTCTACTTTGC
>NZ_JBNBLH010000042.1:0-1842 GCF_049830555.1 Roseobacter sp. EG26 | reverse complement strand
GTTCCGGCCTCAAGTAGCGTTCTACGCGGTAGGCCGCATAAAGTGTCGCGGGATGGAGCAGCCCGGTAGCTCGTCAGGCTCATAACCTGAAGGTCGTAGGTTCAAATCCTACTCCCGCAACCAGCTTAACTTGCAAGGCGTCCTCAGGGACGCCTTTGCTCGTTTTAGACCCTTCGATCACCTCTATCTGTTTGGTAATCACAGAATCCGTCAGTTGCGGATGAGCTTTCTCTTTGGTGACCATTCCAAGAATGCCCGCCAAACTGCCGTGAAGATCAGATACCAGACGGTTTTCGCCTGCGTCTGGTGTCAGAACGATCTTCTCGACCATAGATCGAACCACGTCAGCGGCCTCAGCGCGGTGCTCAGGCACATTCAGTGTCTCGATCAGTTTGCCTACCTGCTTTTGATACAGGCGGGCCATGTTGGGATTCAGAAGAGGCGGAGCCTCCTGCACATCTTCCAACAATCTTTCTAGTTCGATGCGCCGGTCTTCCAGCGCATGCATTTTATCTTTGATAGGAGCGACCGGTGCGCCCTCGGCGATGGCATCGACCATCTGGTCTAGCTTCTTCTTCTTCTTCCGTAGTTAACTCGCGGCGGTAGTGATCCGTGGCCGCATCATGTTCACAGCGAAGCTTATTCATGTGTTTTGTGAAGGCGTCGCAGAAAACTGCGCAGAGCTCTGGTTCCATGAGATGTTCTTTGAGCGCTCTTAGGACATCCTGTTCCAGCTTCTCTCGGTGAATGGTCATGCGGTTAGCACAGCGGCCTTGTTGTGCGGCATCCTGCTCACAACCCCGCGTAACCAGGGGCCAAGGCCGATCGCGTCCCAGCGGTGAGGGCGCATCAAAATGACATTGGCGGCTGCACCAAAAGCATCCTTAGATAGCTGTTGCCACGCTTGCTGATCCGACCAAGAATTGTCCGCCCACCAGTGCTAAACTGACGCGGTACGAGACCGAGCCAAGCAGCAAAATCTCGACCTCGATCAAACACCTCGCCTTGACCAATGGCGGCCACGATAGCCGTTGAGATGAGTGGTCCGATCCCGGGAATGGTCATGACATTGGCGCAGTTTTCTTCTGTTTTGCTGATCTCTTCAATTTCTGATGAGATTGCTTTGATCCGTTCATCGACCCAGAGCCAATCGCCATATAGCCCAAGGAGCGTATTACGCATCCGCGGTGAGATTTCATCGCGCCGGTTTTCAAGGATTGCCTCAAACGAGCTCTGCAAACTATGCCGCCCCGCTCGCACAGTGATGCCTTGCTCAATCAGGAACGCCCGGATCTGATTGAGCGTGGCGGTGCGTCGCGCCACCAACCTCGACCGAACACGATGCGTTGCCTGCAGATCCAACTGATCCTGGCTTTTCTCAGTGACTGGGCGCAGGTTTGGTCGCATTGCTGCTTCTGCGATAGCCTCCGCATCGTTGTAATCGCTCTTTTGCCCCTTGTTGAACGGCTTCACATAGATCGCCGGGATGATCCGAGGCTCAAACCCGAGCTCTCGCAGCATGCGACTGACAAAATGCGCGCTCATGCAGGCCTCCATGCCAACCACGCAACGCGGCAGTGTCTCAAAAGTCGCCTTCAACGCCAACCGTTTGATATTCTTGCGCAAGACGCGATGACCCGCGTGATCAAAACCGACGAGGTGAAACGTGTCTTTTCCGATGTCGACGCCAATGACAGTAACCTTACCGAGGTCTTCTGGTAATCTCCCCATTTTTAGAGGGGCGCGTCAGTAGAATCTAAGCTGCCTTCAGTTTTTGTATCGGGGTTATCCCGCCGATCCCCATGTTTGGTCTTTCGTTGTTGTATGTCCATAGCCAATGAG
>NZ_JBNBLH010000041.1:0-2178 GCF_049830555.1 Roseobacter sp. EG26 | reverse complement strand
CGGGCGTTTGTTCGCAGTGCAGCGCTCAAATCAGAAAAAGAGATTCAATCCCGCCATTGATACGATTAGAAAAAGAATAGTCATGACGCCGCCAGAACGAACGAAGTCGATCACCCTATAGCCTGCGGGGCCCATGATCAGAGCGTTGACCTGATGGGTTGGGATAAGGAAGGAATTGGAGGTCGAAATCGCCACTGTCAGCGCAAAGACCGCCGGGTCGCCTCCGGAGGCCAGCGCTATCGAAACCGCAAGCGGTACAAGCAAGACAGTCGCACCAACATTCGACATCACAAGCGTAAATGCCGTTGCTAAAACCGCCAGGCCCGCCTGCAGCCCCCAAATTGGCCAACCGTCCAGCAAGCTTAGGATTTGCCCGGCAATCCATGTCGCGGTTCCTGTGTTTTGAACTGCCTGACCTAATGGAATAAGAGAGGCTAGCAAAAAAACCGTGCTCCAGCTGACCGCGTCATATGCCTCGTCTATCGAAAGCACGCGACTCAAGATCATGCCCATAGCCCCGGCAAGCAGACACAAGGACAATCTGACGTCAGAAAACAGGATCAGCATCAGAGCCATGGCAAAAAACGCCAAAGCCCAACCCACCTTATGGGGTCGAAGCTCTTCCTGCGGGAAGTCAGATGTCACCACGACAAAGTCCCTGTCCGACAAAAGCTCTGTTAGCCTGTCCCATTGAATGTGGACTACCGCCGAATCGCCTGCCTGCAATGGGACTTGACCGATATGTGTGGCGTCATGGTCTTCGGTCTCAACATGGCTTAACGTCTCTGCCCCGCGATGAATCGCCAACAGCGAAATCCCATGGGTTTGACGCAAACGCAGATCGATAGGGGTGTGGCCAATCACGCTGGATCCCGGCGGAATCACCACCTCGGCCACGCCCGATTGGGTGGCCGCGAAATCATCCGCAAACACATCCAGCTGAGGTAAAATTTCTAACCCATAGGGCTCGGCGAATTCCTCTAGAACGACCCGGTGCAGCCCCAGAACGGCAAGTCGCGCGGGAGCCTCGATTGTGGTATCGGCCATCGGAGCAATTACTTTGTGACCCCGGTAGGATGTGCCCAGAATATACATGTGATGGGCGACCATCAGATCAGCCAGAGATTGTCCGATAAGAATGGACCCTTCCGGAACGCGCACTTCGAACATATCGGCGCGCAATCCATAGGTGTTTTCGATATAGGTCTGCATCGATCTGGCAGAACCCGCATCGGTCCCCCAATCCCGTTGTGCTGGCAGAACCCAACGCCCGAACAAGACGAAGTATAGAATTCCTGTCGCCACCAGCATTGCCCCGATAGGCGTGACCGAGAATAGTCCGAACGCTTCCATCTTTATTTCCGCCGGAAGATTTTCGTTCGATGCGTGTATCAAATCATTGAGCAAAATCAGCGGGGAAGAGCCAACCATAGTAATCGTCCCACCCAAAATGGCACAGAAACCCATTGGCATGAGCAAGCGGCTCATCGGAATCTCAGTGCGCGCTGAAATGCGGCTGATCACAGGCAGAAACAAAGCCGCCGCCCCGACATTCTGCATGAATGAGCTGATGACACCAACCACACTGGAGACAATAGGAATGATCCGCGCCTCAGTTGTCCCGCCCCGTCTAATGATCAACGCTGCCACTTTGGACATCAGGCCGGTCCTATCCAGCCCCGCGCCTATGATCATCACCGCAATGATCGAAACAACGGCGTTTGATGAAAAGCCAACAAAGAGGTTTGAGACATCCGCCAGATTGTTGAGCCCTGGCAGATAACTGAGCCCGCCCAAAAGCAGCATCACCAGAACCGCCGCCACATCTATTCTCACGATTTCTGAGACAAAAAGAAAAACCGTAATTGCCAGCAGCACCAGGACCACAATCATTTCGTTTGTCAGTATTACTGTTTCCAAGTCCGCCTCCTGGGGCCAACCTAGACATACGAGAAAAAGCTCGGCATAGCCAAGTCACGTCGCACTTTGAGTCCAGCACCCGTTTTTCGTCAACCATTTTGCGGCAATCGGCAGTGGGTGAGTGTGCGTACAATTGTGATCCATAGATCGTAGCAACACGGGAACCAGGTTCGGTTCGCAATTCGCCGATTAGCGATAAAATTGGATTCTGAATGAATTCATTGGCGTTAAGTCTATTCCAATCTCTGACTAGTTTTA
>NZ_JBNBLH010000040.1:0-2341 GCF_049830555.1 Roseobacter sp. EG26 | reverse complement strand
CCCAGAGTTTTGCCGCGTCAAATGTTGGATCGTCACTGCCTCCCAGATCCTGAACCCCGTTGAAGGGAACATTCCCGTAGGCCCAGTGCCCGTCCTGTCCGACGGCGACATTGTCGTCGAGGAAGACAGGGTGTTTCTCGATATAGATGTCTCCTGTCAGCCGGTCCGAGAAGTAGATATCCATCAGGAAGTAATTATCGCCGTCACTGGTCGAATAATATCCATCCGTGTTCAGCAGGCTGAGCGTGTCCAGCCAGCCAACGGAATAGTCATCTACCTCAGAGGAGAATTCGGTTTCGCCAAGGCTGTCTTTCTTCGTGCCCGATATCTTGATGGTCCGCGCATCCGGATCGACACTTGGATCGCCTTCCTTATAGGTCAAAGGCCCGTCGAGAACGACATCGGGATCAAGAAGTGGCAGATCCCCGGTAGACAGGATCGTGTCCAAAGACGGATCATAGTTATGGTAGTCGATGGTCGCATTGCTGACCGTGGAATTGACGATGGTGTACTCATGTGCCTCGGGGCTCGCCCCGATGGTGAATTTCTTGAACAGGTCCATCCCGACATAGAAATCCGTGACCTCGCTATCAGCGATGGTGATGTCCGTGGCATTGGTTCCCAGCAGAATGCCGGCCCCCTCACCGCCCTTTCCGATCAGATCGAAATCCTTGAGCGTATAATGCGAGGTATAGGACAGCTCCGCCCCCACGCGTACGTTCCAGGCCGTGAAATCCTCAAGAACGCTGTGCACGTCATGGCTCTGGGATGTTTCGGCCTTGAGCACGTAGAGACCTGCCTTGGAAGCAAAGGCTTCGTTGCCATTGAAGCCCAGAATGGGGTGTTCATCGGGGAAAACCTTGTCGGCGTAGCTGAGTGCCCCCGAGATCACCGATGTATCTGCGTCGAACTTGATGTTCTCGGTTTCTCCAAAACCACCGCGGTGGAAGTAGACAAACCCGGTGTTCACACTGGCGGCAATGTTGTCCGAGGATTCAACCATGCGGCCCTGGAACCAGAAACCATCCCCGGTGCTGCCCAGGTCAAAATTGTCCAGGTCATTGCCGATCTTGGGATCGTGCCAGCTGTTACCTTTGGCAAGGATCGCGATGTTATTGGTCCAGGCGCCGGTTTCATTGCCGCTTTCCGCAACATAGCCCGCGCCATGGGTGTTGAAACTGGCATTGTTGTCCAGAATGGCGTTTGAATCGTGGTGCACAAAGCCCCAGCCCGGCGATCCGTAGACCGCGTTGCCGGTGGCAATGCCCGGATCATCAGGATCATCCACCCCGGCGCGGTGGAAGTGGAATGCATAGCGTCCTTTGACGTTCGTATCGAAATCGATCTGATCAAATTCGCTGGTATTCAGAGCGGTTTCGGATTTGTCGGTCCGGCCCAGTTCGTGGAACTCCGCATAGCGCACATCGACATCGTCGTTATGCATGAACATCACATGCCCGCGCTCGTAAACCTCTGCGGATTCAGCGTTTTCCGTCTCAAAGGAGATATTGCGCGTATAGTTCGCCACGGATGTTTTCAGGTCATCGCGCGGGGTGTCATGGTCAAACTCGAGCGGGGTGTCGAAAAAGACCTGACCGTCCTCGATCTGCGTGATTACCCGCTCTTCGTCTTCGGAAGGAGAATACCCGACGCGGGGGTCCCAGTTGATGTAACCCTCATAGTTGGTGCCGGCGATCACGATTGTGTCGCCCACAGCCCAGCCTTCGGGGGTTTCCCCGAAATCCAGCCAGGTATCTCCGGCCTGGGGATCGTCGATGACCTTTTCGTGGGAATCCTTCTCGGCCCCGTGGATTTCGACCGTGCCATGCGCAACCATTCCGCGGCTGAGCAACATTGGGTCCCAATCGGTGTCGATCGCGCCGTTATTGGCAAAGATGATGTCCACATTGACGTCTGGATCAACCGGGTCGGTTTCTGTGCCGATTGTCAGCGTCCCGCTGGGAGAGATCACCACCGTGTCGACGACAAGCTGTGAATCCACATCCGTGGCAAAATCCAGATGTCCGTCAACCCGCACGGTAAAGAGCCGGTCATCACTGACATGATCATATGTCATGTGCACGCCTTCGGGGATCAGAGCCTGTGCATCATCACCGGGAACCTCGCCGTTGTGCCAGTTGGCCGGATCGTCCCAGTCGCCATTGCCGATCGCGATATGCGTGGCCTCTGCGCGGGGTACCAGATCAAGGACGGCCATATGCTCGCCCATTTTTGACGAACCGGCATCGTGGGTGTGCGTCTCGGGGCTGGCCCTGACAGCTGCTACGAAAGCTTCGACCTCAGCTGCTGTTTTTGGCAACTCGATCGGGTCATGACCACC